>JBNAAX010000033.1:0-22751 GCA_049631665.1 Schleiferiaceae bacterium | reverse complement strand
TGGTTAAGGTATAGCGCGAAGGACGCAGTCCATTACGATCCAATACGGCGCCTACCACCTTGCCGTCAGTAAAGGACAACGAGGCAGGACCGTCCCAAGCCTCCATCAGATGGGCATGGTATCCGTAGAAATCCTTTTTGTACTGTGGCATATTGGCGTCATTCTCATACGCCTCTGGCACCAACATCATCATCGCATGAGGAAGCGAACGACCCGAGGCCGTTAAAATCTCAACGACATTATCTAGGTTCGAACTGTCCGAGCGACGCACGTCACAGATCGGGTGAATGAGTTCTAATTCCTGCTCAGAGAACAAACTGTCCTTGAATAAGGCAGTTTTACTGCTCATTCCGTTGACATTACCTGCTATGGTGTTGATTTCCCCGTTGTGTGCAATGTAGCGGAACGGCTGGGCCAATTTCCACTTAGGGGTGGTATTGGTTGAAAAACGGCTGTGCACGAGTGCTAAAGCACTTTCAAAAGTATTGCGTTGCAGGTCTAAGAAATACTGCTGCAACTGCTCGGTAGTTAATTGACCCTTGTAAATCAAGGTTCTACAACTGAGCGAGCTGATGTAAAAACTATCGTAAGTAGATGGAAATAGCTGGTGAATGGTACGGTTAGCGTATTTGCGCAGTACGACCATCTTGCGCTCCAAAGTATCTTCGTCCATCGCCTCTTTCGGCGCCACGAAAAACTGAATATGCGCCGGCTCTGAGTCCTTAGCGCTCTTTCCTAACGGTTCGTTATTAACTGGAATATTTCGGTAACCAATGAGCTCCAATTGAAAATTGGTCACGTATTTCTCCAATTCTAAGATGCACTTGCGCTGTAAAGATTTCTCTTTTGGGAAAAACGTATTACCCACGCCGTAAGTTCCGGCCGTTGGAAGCGTAAATCCTAGATCTCGTGCCTCCTCTACTAAGAATTCATGTGGAATTTGTACGAGTATTCCGGCGCCATCCCCAGAAGTTGGTTCAGCACCTTGCCCTCCTCGGTGTTCCATGTTTTCTAGCATGGTGAGGGCACCCTTTACAACGTTTCGAGTCTTGCGACCGTCGAGATTTGCTACGAAACCGATCCCGCATGAATCGTGTTCGAACGATGGGTGGTAAAGTCCATCTTGTTCCTTATTTTCCTGTGATAGTTCGATCGGATTGCTAGTCATAGACAAAGATTCGATTGAATATTTAAGGGAATTGCAAATTTATTGAATAAAATGCAATTATTACAGGAATTTATTGAGTCAGATTCAACAAATCAACGATTAGCTTAAACCAAATGCAATGAATGCACGTAAAGTCATCATAATCACTTCCTTAACAATACTTGTCCCACTTTTGTTGATGAGAGGCTGCCAATCTTTTGCGAGGACGATCTACAATAGTATGGACTGTAACCAGTTTAACATTGACCATATCGAACTTAGGACAGGTATTGATGTGCCTCAAATAAAGAGGAATTATTGCGAGCTAAATAACACTTCTCGTCCGTTAGCTTTCAACTCTTGAAGACCGGGGCAGACAAAAAAGTCTATGCAGAGAAGTATTTCCGATGGTCGAAAGGATCGCTTTTCGTTCAGGAAGGTTCAAATTCCGATTCTCGTTGGTCAGCGCAATTAGATACCGTAACTTCAGAACTCGTATTTAAACTGCATTACAAGTGAGCCAATTTGAAGAACATTATGTCAACCGATCCAATTGGATTCGAGCTGCGGTGCTAGGTGCTAATGACGGAATACTCAGTGTTAGTAGTATAGCAGTCGGTGTAGCTTCAGCTACAGGAAAAGTAGAACCGATCGCCATTGCATCGTTAGCCGGTTTGGTTGCTGGCGCCTTGAGTATGGCAGCAGGAGAATATGTTAGTGTGAGTAGCCAGGCTGATATCGAAGCAGCGGATATAGCCCGTGAAGCCAAAGAACTTGAGGAAATGCCCGAATTAGAGGAAAAAGAATTGGCTAAAATCTACGAAAGACGTGGGCTAACGCCTGAAACCGCCGCTGAAGTTGCTCGTCAACTGCACGAACATGATGCCCTAGCAGCACATGCCAGAGACGAATTAGGTATAAATGAAATAACGGCTGCTCAGCCTTTACAAGCAGCAGGTGCGAGCGCCTTAAGCTTTATTCTTGGTGGGCTTCTACCCTTCACTCTCGTGTTCTTGTTTGAACCCCAGCAACTCTACTGGGCAGAATATGTCTTCAGCATTTCGTTCCTCGCTTTGTTAGGAGGAATAAGTGCAGAGATTGGCGGAAGTTCCATACTCAAAGCAGTGACACGCGTAGCCATTTGGGGAACCATCAGTATGGGACTGAGTGCACTCGTGGGTACTTGGGTCCAAGTTTAGCACTACCTTTGCCGCAATGGCGACTAGAATCAACAAATACCTCAGTGAGATAGGATATTGCTCCAGACGTGGAGCTGACAAACTGCTTGAACAAGGCAGAATTACTATCAATGGAAAGGTTCCTGAATTGGGCGAAAAGGTTCAAGAAGGAGATGAGGTCGCAGTAGACGGTGTAGTCGTAGGACAGCGAACGGAAAAACACGTATACATCGCATTGAACAAGCCTAGAGGAATCGTTTGTACCACCGACCGCCGCGTAGAAAAGGACAATATTGTGGACTTTGTCGGTCACCCTCAACGTATTTTCCCCATTGGTCGATTAGACAAGCCCTCTGAAGGCCTAATTCTCATGACCAGCGACGGCGATATAGTCAATAAAATTCTCCGTGCACGCAACAATCATGAAAAGGAATACGTCGTTCACGTGCACAAGCCTATCAATCAAGATTTCATCACCAGAATGCGTAACGGCGTACCTATACTAGATACTGTAACGCGAAAATGCCGTGTAGAGCAGATTGGTCCACGCAGTTTCCGCATTGTATTGACTCAAGGATTAAACAGACAGATTCGTCGTATGTGTGAGTACCTCGGTTACAGAGTTACCCGATTAAAACGGGTACGCATTATGAACATTCAACTGGATCTTACCTTGGGAGAATGGCGCGATTTGAAGAAACACGAATTGGCAGAATTAAGAAGGTTGTGCGAGTCGAGCAGTAAAACACATTTTTAGGATTTTTCGGACGTTTTTACACGTTTTTTGGTCGATTTTAACCTATTTTCAAGCAAAAATCACACAAAATGGATGCAGATCAAATTTTCAAAATTGCCAATTCCCTTGCCTTTTTTAGCTGGATTCCCCTACTCATCGCTCCGTTTAATGCCCGCATTCGAAACGTCTTATTAGGCATTACAGTCACCTTGCTTTCGCTGACCTATGCCCTGCTGTTTTTCCAGACTTTTGATGCTGGCGCGATGGAATCTTTTTCTACACTTGACGGACTTATGTCTCTGTTCTCTTCTAAAGAAGCAGTACTTATTGGCTGGATCCACTACTTAGCGTTTGATCTTCTCACGGGTATATTCATCGCCAAGAATGCCGAGAAGCACGAGCTTAACCCATGGATTGTGCGTCCTATCTTCTTATTTACCTTCATGGCAGGGCCGCTAGGCTTTCTGTTATACGTGATTTACAAAACCGCAGCAACTAGGAAATACTCTTTTGAATGATGATTAGCGTCCACATCCAGTTCATTCCACTCCACGCTACCGATCCTATTGCGGAGGTTGATACTGCGATTGAACTTATCCAAAATTCAGGCCTTACCTACGAAGTGGGGCCGTTTGGAACCTGTGTGGAAGGACCGAAAATTCAGGTACAAAGCTTAATCGACCAGCTACTTTCACTCAACACCTGCGAGGAATTTTTACTGAACGTTCAATTCCACATCGGTGAGAACCGATTGTCCAATGAAGAAAAGGTCGCAAAGTTCAGATAGATAGCATTTTCAGTGGCGTTTTGAGTAGTATATTTGCGGCCGACATTCGGAACACTCATTAAAACACCACATATGTCTAAGATTCTTTATACGAAGACTGACGAAGCCCCAGCATTAGCTACCTACAGCTTCCTACCTATCGTTAAAGCGTTCACTTCAAAAGCCGGTATTGAAGTTGAAACAAGAGATATCTCGCTCGCAGGACGCATTCTAGCGAACTTCCCTGACTTTTTATCAGAAGAGCAACGCATCGCAGATGCTTTGGCCGAGCTTGGTGATCTAGCCAAAACTCCAGAAGTGAATATTATCAAGCTTCCTAACATTAGTGCCTCTATCCCGCAGCTAAAAGCAGCTATCGCTGAACTCCAAGCTGCAGGCTTTGCCCTTCCTAATTATCCGGAAGAGCCAGCAACCGAAGAAGAGAAGGCCATCAAAGGTCGTTACGACAAAATCAAAGGTTCTGCTGTAAACCCCGTACTACGCGAGGGAAACAGCGACCGTCGTGCACCTAAGGCTGTCAAAAATTACGCACGCAAACACCCGCACTCCATGGGTGCTTGGACTTCTGATAGCAAAGTACACGTAAGCAGCATGCCAGAAGGTGATTTCTACGGTTCAGAGGTAAGTACAACCGTACCAGCCGCTACATCGGCAGATATCGTATTCACTTCTGCCTCAGGAGAGAAAACCACTTTAAAATCAGGCATCGCCCTTCAAGCTGGTGAGATCATCGATGCGGCTCGTATGAACATGGGTGCACTCAAAGCATTCTTGGCAGAGCAAGTTGCAGAAGCCAAAGAGCAAGGCGTATTGTTCTCTTTGCATATGAAGGCAACTATGATGAAAGTGAGTGATCCTATCATATTTGGTGCTTGTGTTGAAGTATTCTTCGCTGACGTTTTTGAGAAATACGCTACAGAATTCGCTGACTTAGGTGTTGATGTACGTAACGGTCTAGGTGATGTTCACGTTAAGATTGCCAACCTCGATGACGCGAAGCGCACAGAAATTGAAGCTGCATTAGCAACTGCTATTGAAAATGGCCCAGACCTAGCTATGGTTAATAGCGACAAAGGCATCACCAACCTTCACGTGCCGTCGGATGTCATCATTGATGCATCTATGCCAGCAATGATTCGTACTTCGGGTCAAATGTGGGATAAAGACGGAAAACCAAGAGACGCAAAAGCCGTCATTCCAGACCGCTCCTACTCTAGCATTTACCAAGCGACTATCGATTTCTGTAAAGAAAATGGTGCGCTTGACCCGACTACTATGGGTAGTGTAAGTAATGTCGGTTTGATGGCACAAAAAGCTGAAGAATACGGTTCTCACGATAAAACCTTCCAGCTCAGCGAAGCAGGAACAGTAGAAGTAATCGCTAATGGCGCTGCGCTACTTACACAATCTGTGGAAGCCGGTGATATTTTCCGCATGTGTCAAGTAAAAGACGCCCCAATCAAGGACTGGGTGGGTCTTGCAGTTCGCCGTGCTCGCGCGACAGAGACTCCTGCTGTATTCTGGTTGGATGAAAACAGAGCGCACGATTCAGAGCTTATCAAGAAAGTCGAAGCCTACCTGCCAGAGCATGATGTAGAAGGTCTCGATGTATTCATCATGGCACCTAAAGATGCAACGACATTTAGTTTGGAGCGCATCGTTCAAGGTGAGGATACCATTTCGGTTACAGGTAACGTTCTGCGTGATTACTTGACTGATCTGTTCCCAATTCTTGAGGTGGGTACTTCAGCGAAAATGTTGAGTATCGTTCCATTAATGAACGGCGGAGGCTTGTTCGAAACTGGAGCTGGTGGTTCTGCACCTAAGCACGTACAGCAATTGACTGCGGAGAACTACCTGCGTTGGGACTCACTAGGTGAATTCCTAGCGCTGGGCGTAAGCCTCGAGCACTTTGCAGAGAAAGACGGCAACGAAAAGGCTGCTGTCCTATCAAGCACGCTTGACGATGCAACCTCTAAGTTCTTGGATACAGATAAGAGCCCAACACGTCGCCTAGGCGGCATTGACAACCGCGGCTCGCATTTCTATTTAGCTATGTACTGGGCACAAGAATTGGCTGCTCAAGACAAGAATAATGAACTAAAAGCAACCTTTGCTCCATTAGCAGAGGTGCTTGCTTCAAACGAAGATAAGATCGTTGAAGAGCTCATCGCGGTGCAAGGAGATGCTGCTGATATCGGTGGATACTACTTTATGAATGACGCACTCGCAGGCGCTATCATGAGACCGTCAAGTACCTTGAATACTGCAATTGACAACTTCTAAGCTGAGAAGTTCTAGAAAACAAAAACCCGGCGCGCAGCGCCGGGTTTTTTATGCTTAAAATTTTCGTTCCTACTATTTGCCGAAAGCAAATATCAAGGGAATGTGTAACCGCACGGCCCAACTCCTTTCGTCATGAGCGGCACCCGGAAACTTTTCTGTGGTCCAATTCTCACCCAACACAAATCCGTTTTCCTCTAAAACAAGATTGATATTGTTCTGAAAGGGCTCATACATCGCATCGAGCGTTTCCGTTCCATAATCGAAATATATCTTCCCCACGCGCTGTGGAACAATGTTCTGCTTCACATAGGCATTAAATACGGCAGGAATCTCTTCATTTGGCGCAAAGCCACCTGGCCAGTGTGTACTCATACAAAGGGCAGTACCGTATACGCTTGGGTATTCTCCGACCGCATACATGCTCATCAAACCGCCCATAGAGCTGCCCATGATCGCGGTTGACTCGGCAGTGGTATGCACTGCGAATTGGCCATCAACAAAAGGCTTCATCTCCTCAACCATATAGCGGAGGTAATTATCACTATTCACGCTAAACGTAGAATCTGATCCGTAGCGCTTTGATATTTCAGTCAGTACAGAATCTGAAAACGCTGCCTGCAATTGAGCAGCTGGTTTCTCTGGAAAATATTCAAAGTTTCTACGCTGACCGCCATTGTACAAGGCAACTACAATCGTTGGTGCAATGACATCATTGGTAATTAAGCTGTCTAGAATCTCATCTACACGCCATTCCTGACCGTTCCAAGTCGTGGTTGCATCAAAAAGCATTTGCGCATCGTACATGTACAATACGTTGTGCTTTTGGGTACCATCGTAAGAAGACGGGAGCCAGATATCTAAAGGACGTGCAGGAATAAATTCACTGGCCAATTCCGCGCGTAACAACGTCCCTGCAGCTACCCCTTCAACAGTATCTAACACCACAGAAGGTGCCTCTACGACAGGTGAATTAACAGGTTGCTGAACACAACTGAATAGTAGAATGCTTAAAGTAATGGCGACAAATCCTCTCATCTTACTTTACCCAAAGAATTAAGGTCTCCATCGGCCCCACTTCAAGAGTGCCGCTACTCAAATCAACCTTTTCTTCGGTGATCAAATTTTCACCACTTGTAGCTCCCTGTAATCCTTGCGAGAATCTGGCGAGTTCAATGGTTTTACCTTCTTTATTGCGGTTGGCAACCACCATAATATTCTCAGATTCAAAAGTTCTGAAGTACACGTAGATTTCTCCTTGAGGAATGTAATGCAACAATTCTCCGGAGTTGAGCGCACAGCTGTTCTTGCGAAGATTGGCTAAGGTTTTAAACCAATTCAGTGCCTCCAATTGCTGCGGAGTTAAGCCTTCTCCTGTGAAAGCATTCACAGGATCACCTTCCCAACCACCCGGGAAATCAGTGCGGATAATACCATGATCATTGGTTCCTGGGTTGGTCATTAAAATTTCAGTTCCATAGAAGACCTGAAGGGTACCTCTCATGGTAAAATAGATGCTCATCGCCATCTTCCACAGATCAAAATCTTCATCCAACTGCGTGTAAATACGGCTCATATCGTGGTTGTCCGGGAATATCATAATGTTATTCACGTCCCCGTACATGTAATCATTGGCGAGGCTTTCGTACACCTTGGTCATACTGCTTCTCCAGCCCGTCTCCCCTTTCAAGCCTTCAGTTACAGCAGTCTGAAGCGGAAAATCCATCACACTTGGCAAATAGCTCTCGTAACCGTCGCCACGTACAGCATCGCTTTGCCAATAGCTAATCAAAGACGGATCGCTCACCCACTCTTCCCCGACGATGTTGAAGTTCGGGTACTCGTCCAAGATTCCTTTGGTCCAATCGGCCAGGAATTGCTTATCTGGGTACGGCCAAGTATCCATGCGAATCCCATATAAATCGGCATATTCAATCCACCAAATAGAATTCTGAATGAGGTAACGGGCCAATTGCGGCTGACGTTGATTCAAATCCGGCATGGTCTCTACGAACCAACCGTCGTGAAACACTTTTTGATCTACCTCTGCCGCATGCGGGTCAAAGCGACTAACCTTCATGTGATTCGTCTGTGTAAACTCGTCCCACTGATTCACCCAATCACTGCTTGGCAAATCATTCATCCAACGGTGGTAGCTGCCGATATGGTTGGCCACCTGATCCATAATAAGTCCAATGCCCAACTCTTTGGCTTTCGTACTCAGTCGCTTATAATCTTCATTCGTGCCGTAGCGAGCGTCTACTTTGTAAAGATCTGTCATGGCATAACCGTGGTAACTGTAATCCGGCATATCATTTTCCAAAGCAGGGTTTAGCCAAAGTGCAGTGATGCCTAGTTCCTTGAAATAATCAAGATGATTTTCAATACCGGTAAGGTCTCCACCGTGACGTCCACCCTTGAATTCACGATTCGGTCCTTCAAGCATCCCTTTCACCTTATCATTGGCAGGGTTACCGTTGCTGAATCGGTCCGGCATCAATAAATAAATATTATCGGCCGAAGAAAAACTCTTGCGCTCGGCACTCTTCGCGCGACGCTCTTCAATACCGACGAGCAATGTTCCCACCTTTTTGCCTTTTGTGTTTCTAAAGGTCAATTTATGCTGACCTACAACTGCATTCGAAGGGATATGTGCCGTAACGAATAGGTAATTAGGGCTTTCCAAGGCCATCGAACTGATGACATTCAAAGTTTTTGAGGAAGCTTCCAATTTATGGATGTCAGAACCGTATACCATAAACTCGACGGTATCCATGTTCATGCCTTTCCACCACGTAGGCGGTTCAATTTTCTCAAGTTTTTGCGCCGATAACCCCAAGGAAATCAACACTGATAGGAGTGTTAGTTTTAGCTTCATGCTCATCATTTGTGTTACCCACTAAAAGTACAACTTGATTAGTTTTTTACCTCACATTTGATAAAGACCCCGTAGTTTTGCACAAAAGATGAGCAAATGCCCAGATTGAAGCTACAACAAGAAGTCCTAGAAGCTCTAGAAGCAAATGAGTTTTTGCCGTTTACCATGGCTCAGATTAAAACTACAAGTGCTTTTAAAAGCGGACAGAATCACTGGCTACAATACGAGGATGCCAGCGAAGCTCGCATTGCAGTAGTTGCTTCGACCCTACATATGCTTAAATCTAGCTATGAAGATGTGGCCCGAACGCTCATTTTAGTTGAAAGCAAGGAGGTGGCAGATGAATATTTTGAAATGTTCGAGACACTAGGTAAGTATACAGATTTACGCGTCTGGACCGCTTATAAAGGTCCTAAGATTTTGGACCAGAAAGAGAACATCTACTTTGGCGCTGATGTAGTTATTGCTACACCGCAACGATTAAACGAGCTCTTAAATATCGAAGGGTTTAATAGTGCTGGACTGCTCACATTGGTATTAGACAATGCCGACAAACTCCTAAAAGTAGGTGTCAATAGCTTTACTCAAAGGATTAGCGACAGTGTTCCTAACAGACAGCGCATCAGTCTTTCGGCTGTAAACGGAAAAGGAGTCCACACCTATATGGACAGATTCGCCTATCCCTTTACTGCTGGGGTTCTTTCGTAGATCGCCGAAGTAAACACTCTATCATCCGGCCAGAAGCCAGTGTTTCGCATCGGGTACTTTTCATTGAGTCTGCTCAAACTTTGGTTCCACCAAGAAATGGCATCGTTACAAAGCTCAGTGCCGTCGGTTCCTGAAATTGGAAATTCACGAACTTCAGTATATGCATTCACATTTCGGCGTTTACACAATTCCCATAAATGCTTTCCAAATGAAATCTTTGGCGGGAACCCAGTGGTAGCATCGTCGAAGTGTAACGACCATTGATAAAGTTTAAAACCTTGGTCTGCGGCTTCATAGAACATACCCGGACGAACAGGCAACAATAACGGCCCCTCCCAAGACGAACCTTCGGGAAACAATACCACAGTTTCGCCGTCTTTTACCGCATTTGAAATTGCTTCTTTAGTTTGTGAACGGCTGTTCTTACTCTCTCGCTTCACCCAGATGGTACCTAGTGCGCGACCGGCCCAACCAATAAGTGGCCAAGAACGAACCTCTACTTTCCCAACAATAGTGAAGAAATCCTCGGTAGGAATGAATAGAACGTCTAAGTAAGATCTATGATTGGCAATAATGAGACCTGGGCCAATTTCTTCGAATTTCTGTCCGTGTACTTTAATGCCCACCACCCACAATAGGATGCCTTTAAAACTCATATAAATTTTGTGCGATGTACGTCTGCTAGCCATAGGGCTCGTAAGCACCAAGGCACCAATACCGCCAATGAGTACAGCAAACACTCCTAAAACTCGAAAAAACGCTATAATACTTCTCATAAATACAAGGTCAAGCGAATATAGTAATAATGAAAAGGCGATTTTCTCGGCAAATGAGATAAGTAGCATTGAGATTAACACTACTTACTTAATCACCGCTGAAGGGTTTTCAATTATGAGACTACCAATTCCAACGGTCCTTAAAGGTATCTCGGACATCGATGCTCATTTTCCATCGAAAACCAGCAGCTGCATCCACGGGTTGTAGCAGGTAATACACCCCGAACCGCGTCGGAGTATCCCACAGTTTTATCTTTTTCTCTAGGCCAAGAAACGACTCAAAATGGTTGATTTGTTCATCTGGTACAGATAAAAAAGTAGCACCTATAGAAGTTCCCAAACCAAGCTTCTTTAGACCAGGAATCTTACCCAAAAAGAAACCGTCAAAATGATGAATGTAGGAACCAGTTAAATAAACACTTGGAGATGCGAATGTTTGCTCAAGGCTCTGGTAGGTGTACAATGGATGAGTAAACAAGAAGTAATCCCCTCCTCTAAACCATTTGTATTCAATAAATCTCACGGTGGATGGATCGTTCAAAAAACCACCCGAACTAAATCTGTAGAAAGACTCTCCAAGAGGTCCAAAACGGAGCATATCATCTACGACGAACTCGTATTTTGAAAATTGAACATCGCTCCCAAAAAGATCTGGTATGCCCTGCTTAAAGGTGAATCTGAAGTCTGGCCACTTGCTCGAAAGCACAATTTTCCTTCTTCCTTTGAGGTAATAACGCTGAAACGGTCGAATCAAAACTTCTATCCCCAACTGTGCAACAGTATACGTTTCGAAGGGTGCCGGTTGATTTCGTTCACCAAACAAATCATTCGTCCATTGAGCGAATTGTAATCCTTCTATGCTAGAACGGGTGCTATACTCTAATCCTAACCGTGTGTAACATCCATTGAACCACTCGTAGCGGTGATAAGCTTCAACAGTTTGCTTTCGAATGAAATTTGATCTAGCGAATATTCCGGCTAAATCTACGCTTTGAGTTATGGGTTCGTAATCGTCTGCGACAACTAAGGAAATGGAACCGTTATGCATTGGGGCGTAGGTGTACTCTACATCCAAGGAGCCTTTCAAATCATTATTTAAAAAGCCGTAGTTCGGCACAAATTGTCCCTCAACACTCTGGTAATTTGAAAACCGCTTAGAGCCGATGAATGCTGGTGTCCATCTCGTACCTCCAATACCCACAAAATTCCACTGACCTATGAGTGGACTGTAGTAAAAGAAGGTTCCCTTGCTGCGTTTCCTATAGCCCACACCGCTTACCAACGGCTCGTACCAATGAAACTCATTATAAACAGCATCAGCACTGTCTAAGTATTCATCTGAATTCAAATAACGAATCAAGCTGTCTTGTTTTCTGGTCCATGCATCTACCTCTGGATCAATACTCCGGTACTGTTGCCAGTAGTCCGGGTCGGTATTTGCAGCTTCAGGGATGTAAGCCACCATCATGGGGCTATTTTTCTTCGGCTTGCTTATAGTATTCACACTGATGACCTCCTGCCGATAGTCGGTTTTAGAAAAACGCCAAATAAAGTTCTTGGTATAAAACGACCCTTTGCTGCTGTATTCTTGCTCAATATAAATATCGCCGTAGCTGGCTTTAATAGACCGTACTCTGAAATCGTTCCCGCCTATGACCATTGTTCCCTTCCACCCTTTTGTGGATTTTGGAGCAAACGAAATGGTGTACGAATAATCACTCTCGTCCTCGAACTCACCCGTGAGTGTAAATGAGGTCCTAAAGAATGTGCCTTGGCTTAAAAGCCCAGGAATTGCGATGGCATCAATTAAAGCATTTTCTACACGGCGTAAAGGTGTCCAATCTGTATTGCTGTAATTCGTCAGCGGGTATTCTTCGAACGTACCCCCGTCTAAACCATCCGTAGGGTCAAAGTCAGTTTTAAAATCAAATTGTGCAGATGCCTGAATACTGTTACCAAAATCTGCCCGAACAGCCTTGTAGTCCTTGAACGCCTCAACCTCCTGGTACGCCTTGGTATTTTTAAAATAAATGGAAGAAACTTGTTCAAATCGTAACTCCTTCCCGTTTTCTTTCCGCGAAGCATATACCTTGATGTTGTCCGGCCGGAGAATCTCGTAAGCCCTGAGCGCCTCCATGGCATCTTTGATAATCGCTATGGCTGGATCTTCATTGTAAACCACAGTCACTGGCGCCAACAAGGTCGAGGTATCGGTTTGCGCCTTCAGCGGGGCAATGGCTAACACTAAGGCAAAGAGAGTAAAAAAGCGGTGCGCTAATTTCATGGTATAAAGGTAGAACGAAAAAACCCGCGCTGGCTGTACCAACACGGGTTTAACACATAATTAGCTAGAAAGTTAATCTAACAGTCGCTTCTTACCTGAAGCATTCCACCCCATTGAAATTCCGAAGCGGAAGGAACTTCCGTCCTTCGGAGGAATGAAGTAGGCGTTCACAGGGAAGTTCATCTCCCCGCTTTTAATCGTTTTTCCCACAGAGAATACGAGAGCTGTTGAGATGGCAATATCCCCTCTACTGTCGAGTTGTCCGTCCAAGGTGCGCGTAAAATCTATGGTTGGACCAAAGGCAAATTCCCACCCAGTATTATTGTTTCTAAGACCGTTTAATAAAGTCAAGTTTGGTACAAATCGGTTCGATTCTAGGCCACTGATTAATGGGATAATTTCGGCCAATGCTTGCCAGTTCCCAGTGGTGATATATGCTTTTTCGAACTGGTAGCCGAACTGAGACATCAGTGGAATCTGCATATTAAAACCACCTTCATCATATGGCTTCGCGAGGATTTCAGCGTTTTGACCAGTAACAAAGCCAAATCCCATTCGAGGCCCTTCTGCTACAATAGTTCTGTCGAACGGGTTGTTCAAGATATTCTCGTAATCGTTTGCGATGGTAACTCTTCTTACAAGCTCTGGGTCGTTTTCAATACCCATCATATCGTTCAATGTGAGTTCCGCCATTAGAAGGTCGTTCTTAGGCACATCGACGTAGTTTCTATTCGCGCTGTTTACAAACGAGCCTTTCTTAACATCAAAGAGACGAACGGTAGTACTTACTTTTTCACCTAGCAGGTTCATGGAGCCTGTTAAAATGAAATCTACTTCCAACTTCTCTCCAAATTCCTTTAAACAAATTCTAGAAAAACAACCAGTGAAATCAATTTGATCGCGCTCGGAAATATATTCAACATCATAGTTGTCTATAACCTCGTATCCGCTCATATTAATCATCTCAAGCGTTAGCTTTTGAATGATCTGGTGGCGTTCTACTTCATCGTAACCGCGTGTATCAAAGTCCAAGACAGCTACGGAGGGTACATTCTGTGCAAAAAGCGAAGTCGCAAGTGCAACGAGTAAGATTGATAATTTAGTTTTCATGACTAATTGTGTTTAAAATTGATACTGCTAAGATGCAGGCTTAACCAATGGTCATGAATTGTTAAATTCTCTTTATCGATTCATTTATTTATAAAATTCAGGATTAAAAATCTATATTTTGCACTTTTGTCTCAAAATTGAAACTTATTAGACTTTTCAAAAGCTCTGTAAAGACCGGCCCGCGATACTCCAATGTATTGAGCAAGGGTAACACGATCCATATGCTTATATAAATCTGGACGATTCGTTTTCACCCACTCTACCCTATCAATGGTTCTACGCATCCGAAGCATGATCAATCGGGCACGTCGATTTTTTTGAATTTCAGCAGTACCGCTCAGATAGAGTAATTGAAGAAGTGGATGCTTCGCATTGATTCGTTCAAAATCTTCGTATTTAAAGCGAATAAATTCAACGTCGCTGTACGTTGTATAATAATGTTGAGGATGCTGGTCATTAAATAATGTGTCCTCATTTACAAAAATACTCAGCGGCGGAATCAAGCTGAATAGAGAATCCTCTTTCTCAATCGGGTTCTTGTACATCTCCTTCAGGAATCCCGACTTTAAAAACCAGAAATCTTTATTGTGTAAGGTCAATTCTTCTACGACCTGCCCCTTTTTCTTTTTCACGCTTTCGCCCAAGGTGGCAACAACGCTATCCACAGTTGATTTAAAAGCGGGTGTGTAGACCGGCAGTACTTCAAAATAGGCACGCATAGCTTCTTGATTACTCTTCATGACCAAGGGATTTTAATGCTCTGAACAAGGAAGCTCTAGATAAGCCGAGATAGTCGGCCAATTCATTGCGCGGAATGATATTTAATAAGTTAGGACTTTGAGAGATAGCTGCTTGTAGCCTAGCTCTTCCGCTGGCTTGAAGCATTTCATAAGTCGTATTTCGGTATTCGGTCATGCTGAAGTTTAGTAGAATACTCAGCAATTTTGCCCCAACTACCTTATCTAAAGTATCGTCCAAGAGCACCTGCTTGGGGCATGATGCAAGAACTGTATCTGTCAATGCCACACAACGGGTTTCAGAGGGAACCCCATAAATGAGGATGTCTTCAGAAAATGCAAATTTTCCTTCGTGGTAAAATCGAATCAATGATTCTTGACTATCGTGTTGAAGGTATTCAGCACACGATCCATTGACTATAAAGTACAAGTGATCTTTATCAAGCCCTTCGGCCCACAACAAATCTCCGCGTTGGATGTGTCGCCATTGAAATTCATTCGACAGAGTAAGCAACTCTTGCCGTTCAAAATCGTGGCTGATGGGATAGATGGATAAAAGACCCTGGACTATCAGCTCTGATTTTTTGGTAGAGTCCATAGGATCAGATTATTGGTTGGTTGTACCAAGTTAACTAAATTTTTAGGCAGTTCTTTGGCATTAATTCGAGTAATTACCAAAAGAGATTCGACTTGTTTCAAAATTGACCATGTAAATATTCTACTAAACGAAAAAGAACAAGTAACTTACTATTGTGTTAATCCTGAAAACGGTCCATTATGAACCCTATTTGTAGTATTAACCAGGCCATTAAACAGTTTAAGGGTGATTTAAAAGGAATTTCCGCGTATTGTAAAGAACGAGGAATTAAGATCAGTCAAAAAGCATTGGAGGCGCGAATTAAGTCTCTGTAAAAAACAGCCCAACTGGGCTGTTTTTTTATAGCTTTGAATGAAAGCTAACCTAGACTATGAAAAAGATACTATCACTAGCATTACTGGGACTTCTTGTTTCTTGCGCGAGTCCTAATCGCTCATTGTACGACACCGCGAATGCGCTATATGGAACATCTTGGACCTACATGGGCACCATAACTGTCTACCCTGATGTCATTTACAGCGATAAAATCACGGCTGCTGAACAGACCCGTGAGGTAGTCCTACACGACGGATTGATTTCCTATGAAAAGATGCTGTACGAGGCCAGAAAAGCCTACGGGGATTCTGTGACTATCGCAAACATTCGTGTTTACTCTGAAGAGTTTAAAACGAAATGGTTCGGAAGAAACAGTGATGTTCAGGCGCTTGTAGATGTTATCTACGTCACCAAGTAATTAATTCATTAGATATTTAAGCTCGTCAGCATACACTGCTTCAATCTCTTTGAGCTTGTTCCAAGATTGCACCACAAAATCAATAAAGCCAATCAAGGCTGAATACTGGTTTTCAAAATGCTCATCGTCAAGTAGACGCAATTCATACCTTAACTTCTCTATGATTGCCAATACCTGAGAAGAAGTATGGCCTAGGTTTCTGAGGTAATCTATACTAGAACTGGTCATGGTTTGCTCGTCAAAAGCTTCTTTTCCGTAGGCCAACAATAATCCAATATCTGTGTTAACTTTTGCATGGCCTTCCAACCTCTCTAGGAGCATTTCGAGCACATCCTCGTAAGCACTTTGAGCCGCAAGCCTTTGTGTTAGCAGGTAATTGATTTCTTCGAAGAAACTAGGATCGCTATGATTGATGATTTGCTCCACAGAATTAAGATACGAATACTGTTGTATGTACAAAGATTTCGATAGTAATTATTCTTCAAGAAACCTCTTAGAACTCATTCGTGAGGGCGAACACGAGAACCAAGATTTCAAATACAAGATTTCTGATAGCCGTAAAATCGCACGAACAATTAGTGCATTCTCTAATACCAGTGGCGGCAGGCTTTTAATAGGAGTTAGAGATAATGGTGTTATTGCAGGTGTTAAGGATGAGGACGACATATACATGATTGAAAATGCTACTCAGATTTTCCTTTCGCCGAGTCTAGACCCCGAAATTCTTGCGCATAATATTGATGGAAAAGTCGTTTGGGAAATAAATATTCCCGAAGGAAATAATAAGCCGTACAGGGTGGAAGAATTAGACTCTATGACTGCCTACTACAGAGACCAAGATGAGAATTTTGCCGCCAACGCCGTCCTCATTGAAGTATGGAAACAGGAACAGGCAAACCGAAGTAAACGCCCTGTAGTATTTAGCGATAGTGAACGTAAACTCATAGATTACCTGAAAGTTTACCCGGGCATTAGCACAAGTAAAGCAGCCAAAGTAATGGCTATCGACCGTCGAAGAATGGTTGAAACCCTGGCCAGACTAATTCGTTGGGAAGTTATCGACTGGGCACAGGATCAAGGAAAGTTTAAATACTTTCTTGACTAAAGAAAGCGTTGCGGGTTAGGAATTGTTCTTAAGGCCCAATCAATTTTAGTTGTGATTTCGTCTTCTTGACTCAAACCTCGGGCAATTCCTGCTTCTTCCATTTTATGGGTGAGATGGTGCAAGACTATCCCACAGCTTACGCTTACGTTAAAACTTTCTACAAAACCCTTCATCGGAATGTAAATGACTTCATCAGCGTGTTTAAGGAGTTCTTCGGAGGTACCCTCTTGTTCGTTGCCAAAGCAAATAGTCGCAGGAACAGTAGGATCTATGTCGTGCAACGGTTTGGCACTAGCATTCAAGGCGGTAACGTAGAGCTTTCTCCCTGAAGATTTTAGCAACTCTGCCCACTCTGCCACACCGCCTTCGTTATAAGTATTAAAGAATGAAGTATCCAACCACTTCTCTACCCCTTTACTTATCCCCGAGCTTACATTAAATCGTTCGTTCTTGTCGTATATATCAACGCGTTGAACACCAAATGCATCTGCCGTGCGCATGAGCGCCGACGCATTCTGAGTCTTCATCATATCCTCTAAAGCCAGTGAAAAGTGGCGCGTGCGGTGCTGTATTTTGTGATCGAATAATTGGCGTTTGTGATCGCTAAGCTCCATAGAAATCTTCGCATAAAATGCTTGTTTTTCCTCTAGCGACATCAATTTCCAATTAACTCTGTCCATTTCTTTGTTTCTTTGCGTGGTTCAAAAGTAAGCACATGTTTAGTAAAATCATCAGAATAGTAGTAGCAGCGGCAATTTTCGGTTGGTCGCTTTACAGTTTTATTGACGGAGAAATTGGCAATGGTATTGCATTGTTGTTCCCTGCCGCCATTGTACTCTTTACTTACTTTAGAAATGAACGCATCCTTATCTCTCTTTACCACATGCGTAAACAAGATTTGGAAAAAGCAGAAAAGGCTCTCGGAGGCATAAAAAATCCAGAGCAAAGCTTGATCAAAACTCAGTTAGCGTACTATTACTTACTCATGGGAATGATTGAATCCCAAAGAAAAGTAGGAAAGGCTGAAACACTGTTGAAGAAAGCCTTAAATACCGGACTTCGTATGGATCAAGATAAAGCACTCGCCAAACTTAATTTGGCGGGCATAGCCTTGACCAAACGTCGTAAGAAAGAAGCACAAATTCTTTTGACTGATGTGAAACGCCTTGACTCTAAAGGTGTTTTAGCTGAGCAGACCAAGTACATCAAACAACAAATGAAAAGAATCTAATAGATTCGACCTTATTTACTGAACCTCTACTCTATTGTTGCGTTAAGCAGGAATAACGCCTGATTATGTATACCATAGAGCGTATCCAACGCATCCCAATTTCACTCGAAGAAGCCTGGAGTTTTTTCCAAAATCCCGGCAACCTATCGAAGATTACCCCAAGCGAAATGGGCTTCGATATTTTAAGCGAAGTACCTGAGAAAATGTACCCCGGCTTATTTATCAATTATAAAGTGAGTCCGTTGTTTGGTATTAAAATGAACTGGACAACTGAGATTACTTATGTTGATGCACCCAATTATTTCGTAGACGAACAGCGAGTAGGACCCTACGCTATCTGGCATCATGAGCATCACTTCAAAGAAATAGAGGGTGGCGTCGAAATGTTAGATCGGGTAAATTACAAGGTACCTCTGGGCCCTCTTGGAAAGTTGGCACATCCCCTTATCGTCAAACCAAAACTTGAAGAGATATTTGACTTTCGCATCCAAAGGGTTGAAGAAATATTCGGAAAATGGGAAAAGTGATAGTCGGGATTGACTACGGAAGTAAAACGTCCGGCTTTACTTGTGCCGCTATTATTAATGATGTCGGTATTTCAGTGCATCAAGCGACCAAAAACAAAGACGCTGATAAGTGGCTTAAAGACCTTCTAGAGCCTTTAAAACCGAATGTCATTGGCATTGACGCTCCCTTATCTATACCGGGTGCTCTTCGTGAAATTGACGGTTTTACCAATTACCATTACAGAAAAGCTGATCTAGAAGCCAAAGCTATGAGTCCAATGTTCTTGGGTGGCTTAACTGCACGAGCTGTAGAATTGGCCCAATGGTTTCGTCAAACCACAGCGAGCCAGGTCATTGAAGTTTATCCAAAATTGACTGCTCAAGAACTACAGCTTGATTCAAAGCGTTACAAAAAAGACAATGCTTTCCTACTGGAGGCTAAACATACTCTTGCGAGTGCGACTGGTTGGAATCTTGACGGTATAGAGGTTGATAATTGGCACCAATTCGATGCTCTCATGGCCTTAAGAACCACTGAGCGCTACATAAATGAAAAAGCGAATACCTTGGGCGACAAAGCTGAAGGATTGATTTATTTTTGACACATGGCAGAAGATAAGCGAACACACAACCCTATTGATCCCGATAAAATTGCTGAGAATGCAAGTTTATTGCCCTATGGTTCGTCGGTAAGTGCACCTGCATTCAAAGCAGTAGATGTGCTTAAAAACAAATCTCTCGACGTCAATGCCATGGAGATGCAAACGGATATGCAACTTGATCAGATCAAGGAGCAAATAGAATTGCTTGCGGCGCAAGCCAAAAAAATCCAAGACAGAAAAGAACTCAGTGCGCACATCTACAGCGCTGAGATGGGTTTTAAACCTGAGATAAACCACACCTATTTCCTATACCGCCGCGATAATGGTTCCACCGTCTTAAGTATGATAGGTCCCTCTGAATGGCGAAAGTGCCCGTTTGTATTCATGCACAAAGTGCTACTTTTGGCCGACCACACTTGGGACATCGTCGAATAATGCTAGAACACATATACCACATAGAGCACGCACAATCCCCTACGCTCGTTCTACTGCATGGCTACGGCTCTAACATGCACGACCTCTTCGGTCTTAAGCCGTATCTCCCTCCAATGAATACTCTTTGCTTTCAAGCCCCAAAAGACATTGGCATGGGCGGATTTGCATGGTACGATATCAATTGGGACAACGGCAATAAGATTATTGACGCTGAAGAAGTTCATAGTGCAGCACGGCGTGTTGAAGAAAGTATCGCACTTTGGAAAGAAGCACATAACGTTAATGGTCCGGTTGTATGCGGCGGGTTCTCCCAAGGTGCAATACTAAGTATGGCCATGCTTAAAGGAGAGTACGAAGCTTCGGGTTTTGTTTTAATGAGCGGGTACATGCTGCCAGAATGGAGGAATACTGATTGGAACATTAGCGCTCCGGTGCTTCAAACACACGGCACGATGGATCATGTTATCCCCTATGAATGGGCGGAAAGCGGTGCTAAACTTCTCGAAAACAAGGATTTTGAATTTAAATCCTATCCCATGGCACACAACCTTAATGCAGAATGTATTGAGGACGTAAATCGGTTCTTACAACAATTCTAATTAGGCCGTGAGGATTGTACGGGCAATCTTATCTGCAGCATTACCAGTACCGTATCCCTTCCAAGAATAATCAAGTTTTGCTGATCGAAAATCTTCGATTGCATGCCTTAAAGAATCGGTTCCAATGACATGCAGACGATTCACTCCAAGGGTTACTAACTCAACCCATTCTGTTTGCTCCCGTAAAGTGATACAAGGTTTTTCGCTGAAATATGCCTCTTTTTGAAGACCACCACTGTCCGTTAAAACTACCGAACATTCCTGCAGTAACCACAACATTTGGAGGTATCCTACAGGTGGCGACTGATGGATATTTAGCTGTAAACCGAACTCCTTTAATCTATTCCGAGTATATGGGTGTAATGGCATGTATAAAGGCAGCTGAGTAGCATGAACTTCATTGAGTTCATCCACCAATTGACTTAACTTCTCACGATTACTTACGTTCTCAAATCTATGAACAGTGACCAGTCCGAATTCTTTTTCAAAGAATAAGCGGTCCCCCATTTCCGCTACCCATTGTGCTTTTGATTTGAACTGAAGCAATGCATCGTACATTACATCACCAATAGTTTCAATCTGAATCCCTTTGTTTTGAAATCCTTCATTGTGAAGGTTTTGAACCGCCTCCTCTGTTGGCGTAAAGAGAATTTTAGAACGACGGTCTGTCTCAACCCTATTGTGTTCCTCAGGCATCTCCAAGTTGAATGAACGCAGTCCGGCCTCTACGTGTATCAAGGGAATATTAAGCTCATTTGCGGTCCTTGCACCTGCTAAAGTGGAATTAGTATCGCCATATACCAACACATAATCGGGTCGTTCTTTTTTGAAGATTGGGGCCAATTCAACTTGCATCTTTGTCAACATTTCTTGACGTTCTAAACCACCGCATTCAAGGCGATATAGGGGTTTTGGCAATTGCATTTCATCGAAAAACACAGCACTCATATTGGCGTCGTAGTGCTGCCCTGTGTGAATTGTAACCTCTTGAATTCCAGCGTTTTTTAACGCTTTACTTACAGAAGCACTTTTAATGAATTGAGGCCGGGCGCCTATGATAGTCACTACTTTCATAGCGGGCGAACAACATCTTGTTTCAGTTCGTATTCTTCACCTGTCTGAGGACAAATGGCATGACCTTTTTCGTCAAAATTCAAATCTTGACCTGTACGACTGATCCAACCCTTATGTTGGGCAGGTACCCCGTAATATTTGGCATAATCTGGAACCGTAGCTGTAACCACCGCACCAGCGCCGATGAATGAATATTGACCTATATCGTTGCCGCAGACTATGGTAGCATTAGCACCTATTGCAGCTCCCTTACCGATTCGAGTTTTTGCGAAGTCTTTCTGTTCGATAAAACTTCTAGGTGCATTCACATTTGTAAAAACAACTGAAGGACCTAAAAACACATCGTCTTCAACGGTAACCCCACTGTAGACACTGACATTATTTTGAATTTTAACGCCGTTGCCTATGTGTACATCGGCTCCAACAAACACATTCTGCCCAAGAATACAACGAGAGCCAACGTGCGCAGAAGACATGATGTGCGTAAAGTGCCAAATCTTGGTTTCATCACCAATCGTTGCACCTTGGTCTACTACTGCTGTTTCATGTTTGAAGTAACTCATGCTGCAAAATACTGCTTTATTGAACTACAAATCATCAGAACGTCTGCATCGTCCATGGTTGGGTCTATCGGCAAACTGAGTACTTCATCACAGAGTGATCTAGAATTAGCAATCGGTACCCGTTCAATCATCGCTGCATAAGCTTGTTGGTCCGATAAGGCAATTGGATAATACACCATGGACGAAATGCCATGATCGGCCAAATACTCCTTAAGCGAACTTCTATACTTAGATGCTGTTCTTACCGTATACTGATGCCATACGTGCGTTGAATGTAACTGGCGTTCCGGCAGTTTTAGTTGCTCTACGTCTTGCAGTTCATTGCGGTAGAGTTCCGCAAGGCTTTCCTTACGTTGTATGGTATTTGAAAAGTACTTGAACTTCACGCCGAGGATTGCCGCTTGAATAGGGTCTAATCTCGAGTTCACACCAATAATTTCATGGACATACTTTTTGCTTTGCCCGTGACGCGCAATACGCAATGCTCGATCGTGCAACTTAGCATTCGTAGAAATGATGGCACCTCCATCCCCCATAGCACCGAGTGGTTTTGTTGGGAAAAAGCTGAGCGTACCAAAAGCACCAACAGTACCTGCATATTTACCCTTATGCTTTCCATGGGTGAATTTTGCCCCGAAAGCTTGTGCGGCATCCTCTACAATTGGGATAGCGCCTACTGCC
>JBNAAX010000032.1:0-24005 GCA_049631665.1 Schleiferiaceae bacterium | reverse complement strand
TTTATTCTAAGCCAAGTCATTATGAGCTTCTTCAAGAAATTTTTTACCAGCGAAAAGAAAGAGACCCTCGACAAGGGGTTGGATAAAACGCGCACCTCTGTTTTTGAGAAGATTTCGCGTGCTGTAGCTGGTAAGAGTAAACTTGACGACGATACGTTAGACGAGATTGAAGAGGCGCTTATTACTTCGGATGTAGGTTTAGATACCACAGTGAAGATTATTGAAGCCTTGGAAGAGCGCGTTGCTCGAGACAAGGTGATGGGTGAAACAGAAATGATGGACATGTTGTATGCAATCATTTCTGAACTCATGCAACACACGGGCGGTGCTTGGGAAGACTTTGAGCTTCCAAAGACCGATGGTCCGTATGTGCTGATGGTTGTAGGGGTCAATGGGGTAGGTAAGACCACCACCATTGGGAAGTTGACCCACCAGTTCAAAGCCAAAGGATATAAAGTAGTGTTAGGCGCTGCAGATACCTTTAGAGCAGCGGCGATTGATCAGCTCGCTGTATGGGGAGAACGCAACGATGTGCCTGTGATTAAGCAGGAGATGGGCTCTGACCCAGCTTCCGTGGCTTACGACACCATACAACACGCTGTAAGTGCGGGAGCGGACCTGTGTATCATTGATACGGCAGGACGTCTGCACAACAAGAAGAATTTGATGAACGAGCTTTCTAAAGTGAAGCGCGTGATGCAGAAAGTAGTACCGGATGCACCGCACGAGGTATTGCTGGTACTGGATGGGTCTACCGGACAGAACGCCCTTAACCAAGCCAAAGCATTCTCTGAGGCTACACAGATTACCTCGTTGGCCGTTACTAAACTGGACGGTACCGCAAAAGGTGGTGTAGTGATTGGGATTGCGGATCAACTCAGTGTTCCTGTAAAATTCATCGGTGTCGGCGAAGGCATCGAAGACCTACAGTTGTTCAACCCTGAAGCTTTTGCTTCAAGTTTATTCCAGAAATAAATGCGTACACGCTCCACTCGTAAGAACAAAATCAATGTTGTGACCCTCGGGTGTTCGAAGAACATCTACGACAGTGAGGTATTGATGGGCCAGCTCAAAGCCAACGGCAAAGAGGTGGTACACGAAGCCCCAGAAGAGGACGAGAACAATATTGTAGTAATCAACACGTGTGGCTTCATCGACCATGCCAAAGAGGAGAGTATCAATACCATCTTGCACTATGCAGATAAGAAAGAGCGTGGTGAGGTAGAGAAGTTGTATGTAACAGGTTGTTTATCTGAGCGTTACAAGCCGGACCTTGAAGAGCAGATTCCGGACGTAGATGCCTACTTCGGGACGCGTGATATGCCGCAATTACTCAAGGTCTTGGGTGCGGATTACAAGCACGAGCTCGTAGGCGAGCGTATGACTACAACACCCAAGCACTTTGCGTATTTGAAGATTGCTGAGGGCTGTGATCGCCCGTGTAGTTTCTGTGCTATTCCACTGATGAGAGGAAAGCACCGCAGTACGCCGATAGAAGAATTGGTCACGGAGGCTGAAAAGCTTGCTGCGAAAGGAACTAAGGAACTCATTCTTATCGCGCAGGATTTGACCTACTACGGTTTGGACCTGTATAAAGAGCGCAAGTTGGCAGATTTGCTACGGGCCCTTGTAAAAGTGGAGGGTATCGAATGGATTCGCCTGCATTACTTGTTCCCATCTGGATTCCCGGAGGACGTTTTGGACGTGATCCGTGAAGAGCCAAAGGTCTGTAACTACATAGACATTCCACTACAGCACATTGCAGATCCTGTATTAAAGAGCATGCGCCGTGGTACGACCAAGGCGAAAACGGATGCTTTGCTGGATAAGATGCGCGAGAAAGTGCCGGGCATTACTATTCGTACTACACTCATCGCAGGGTATCCTGGTGAGACGGAGGAAGACCATCAAGTGGTGCTTGACTGGGTCAAAGAGCAGCGTTTCGACCGCTTGGGTGTCTTTGCCTACAGCCACGAGGAAAACACACATGCGTACAACTTTGAGGACGGTGTTCCGGCAGAGGTAAAGCAGCAGCGTGTGGATGAGGTAATGGCCTTGCAGATGGGTATTTCTAGAGAGCTCAACGAGCAGAAGGTGGGGCAAGAGTTCCGCGTACTTGTGGACCGCAAGGAAGGCAACTACTTCGTAGGTCGTACAGAGTTCGATTCTCCGGATGTAGACAACGAGGTGCTTATTCCTGCAGAGGATATCTACTTAAAGATTGGTGATTTCTGCCAGGTGAAAATTGTTGAGGCACACGATTACGATTTGATCGGTCAGGTGATTGACTAGGCAAATGGGTTGTTCACATTGCCTGTGAATACATTGAAATTTTCTGGAGTTTGTTCGCACATTTCTGCGAGGTCGAAGCGTTATCTTTACAAGGATGGTGTTTAGAAAAGCATTTGTTGGAATTTTAGCTGCAATGCTATTGTTACCAGCCGTTGGCTGGGGGCAACTGCAAGGATCTCAATGGTCTATAACGGGAGAAGCCGGCAGCTTTGCACCGGCAGGATGGAGTCATGAGGAGGTACCCGCACTGACTCGAGTTCAGGCTGTTCGAATGCAATTAGTAGTAAACATTTTCTTGGATGAACGCTTTGATCCCGTAAAGGGTAAGAATGCTGTGATGAAGTTCTATGCACGCAATGTAGAGGTCATTTCTAATGATGTGATGGTGATAGATGCTGGCGCAGTTCTGCTTGAAGATCTTGCGAAGGCTTCGGATATGCCGCTTCGACTCATTGAGAAGCAGAATCCACATCTCTTGCGCGACATTTTACCTAAAGGCTCGAGCATATATGGTCTAAAGTGTGAACTAAGCGAAGTCGAAGCACTAGCCTTAGTGGAGCACCAGAATACATACACATCTGATTTAAAAGTGCAGTATGAGAAACGCAGAACCCAGGTTCTGAGTTTAATGCCAGATCCAGAAACTTCCAAGGCCACAACGTATGTGGTTCGAAACGGCGATTATCTCGGCTTAATTGCGATCCGTACGGGTACTAAAGTCACGGACATCCGCAAGTGGAATAAGTTAAAAGGCAATACTATCTATCCGGGACAGCAATTGACGGTCTGGATTCCAAAAAGTACCGAATCCAATGATGAGAAAGATGTTCAAGAATCTACAAAGCCAAAGCCGACCGAAAACACTATAAAGCCGAAAGTCGCGCAAAGTTCTTATTTAACCTATGTGGTGAAACCTGGCGATTCGCTTTGGAGTATTGCTCAAAAATTTCCCGGAGTGAGTGCAGATAATCTAAAGAGTTACAACAAGATGGATGTACTCATCAAGGCTGGCGAACAGCTCAAGATACCAACACAGATGATTTCCGATTATTCACCAGAGAAATACCCGGAGGCGCAATAACAGATGAATAAACCGGGCCATTTTTTTACTTTTCTTTTGGTGTTCGCCCTTGTAGTATGTGGACTTAGCCTGATTATAGGTGGAAGGTCATTGGTATTGGGCGACGCAGAGCTAAGCTATTACAGTCCTTCAGAGCTTTTTGGCCCCTTTTGGAAAGGAACAGATTCCGTTACAGTAGAGGTCAAGGAGAACAAGGCGTTGGATGCACTTATAAATGAGGGCGATTCGCTAGAGGAGCCTTCTATTGATAGTGTCTCGAATACGGTGGTTCCTCCTACCAACCTTGTTGTAGAGGCAGCTACATTACGCGATACGACTATTCAGGTGGCAGATGTCCTGACTTTTGCGCCGTTCTTTGATGCCTTGACAGATTTGAGAGCAAGCAGCACAGAGAATGTGCGAGTCCTGCACTTTGGCGATTCTCAACTTGAAGGAGACCGCATCACCATGCAGCTTAGAGACGCCTACCAGCGTCGCTATGGAGGTACAGGATTCGGTTATGTTGCACTATCGCCTTTAGTAGCACCCTCCTCATTAGCCTTTAATGATTCTGAGGGATTCATTCGTAAAACGGTCTTTGGCCGGAGGGATACAGCCTTTAAGGACATGAGGTATGGACATTTAGGTTCATTCACATTATTGGCTCAAGAAGACAGCACTTTGTTTGAGGGTCGCATCTCCTTTGCAAAGCGCAAGTGGGGATATAGTCATGCTCGAAACTTTACTACTGCAAAAATTCATTTGGAGGGTACTGCACCTACCAAAGCAGAGATATTTGTAGCCGATACGCTGTTTTCTACTCGAGTATTTCCTGAAGGGGAGTGGACATTAGCCTTAGCTATCCCCGTGGCAGATGAATTTTCGATGAGACTTAATTCTTCCGAGCAGACGCGAATTTTCGGAATCAGTTTTGAAAGCCCGTTCGGTTTCCACGCGGACAATGTGGCGATGCGCGGAGCTTCAGGGATGATCTTCTCTAAAATGAACGACGAACAGTTTGCAGCCAGCTTGGAGCGCGAGGGTTATGATCTGATTATCCTCCAGTTTGGTGGGAATGCAGTACCGTACCTTAAGGATGAGGCGCATGCTGGTCGTTTTGCGCGTGCCTTAGGACGTCAGCTCAGCCATATCCAGCGATTGTATCCTGAAGCTTCGTATCTATTTATTGGTCCTTCTGATATGGCACGTAAAGAAGGCCTTGAGATGAAATCGTACCCATTGATTGCCTCATTAAAAGAGCAACTTCGTAGTGAGGTGATGCGCCGTGGTGCAGGGTATTGGGACCTGTATGACGTTATGGGCGGTGAAGGCTCCATGGTAGAGTGGGTTGAAGGGGAATTGGAATTGGCTGGCAAAGATTACATTCATTTTACGCCAAAGGGTGCCTCTAAAGTAGGAAGTGCCTTAGTAGAGGCCTTGCGTGTTTTGGAGCAAGAATATAGAGCGATAGAAGCAGAGATTGCCGCGGAGCAGCAGCGCGTAGAAGACAGCATAGCAACCTTTAAAATGAGCCAGGGTACTGGTGTGCAGCCATGATGAAGCGGTTCTTCATATTCGTTTGTTTTGGGGCATTGAGCCTTAGTGCACAGGACCATGTAGAGGCCTTGGCGTTGAAGTATCCGTTCTTGGATACAGCGAAGAACCACATTCAGTTCTACGGGAATACGGACGCTTTGGAAGGATTCTTTACCAAGCTCGACAAGGCCATCTTCGAATACGAAGGGAAGGTTAACATCGTGCATATGGGCGGCTCTCACGTGCAAGGCGGGACATTGAGTCATACCATGCGGATGAACCTGGGCCAGTTGGCACCGGAGCTCAACGTGGAGCGTGGGTTCTTCTTCCCGCACCGTTTAGCCAACACCAACATGCCGCGCAACATCTACCTCAACAAGATTGGTAAATGGGAGGGGTGTAGAAACAGCATTCCGAAGAACAACTGTCCGTGGGGGTTCTCAGGTATTGATGCCATTACCTACGACAAGGACGCAGGGTTTGTGCTCCAGAGCTTTGTCGATGGGGAGAAGGCGTATAAGTTCAACGAGCTCCGCATCTTCGAACACATGGCATCCAACACGATGCAACCCTTTAGCGATCCTGCACCCGACAGTGTGGTGGTAGATACTGTAGCAGGGGTTCGTCGCTGGTTTTTTAATGAGATGATTGATAGTATTGCCGTTCACTTTGATAGCGTGCAAGGCGATCCGTCCTACATTCTTCAAGGACTGCAGATGGTGCGTCCTGAGAGTGGTTTGGTTTACCATGCTGTGGGTGTCAATGGTGCCGCCACCAAGAGCTTTTTGCGTAGTGAGAACTTTGTCGAGCAAGGTAAATACGTCGCGCCTGATTTGGTGATTTTCGGCTTGGGGATTAACGATGCCTACAAGCCAGACAATGCATGGTTCCCGGAGGAGTACGGGGCACGCTACGACACGTTGGTGGGCTGGTTCCGGGAGATCAACCCGGAGTGTGAATTTATCTTCATGACCAACAATGACAGCTATTACCGCAGACGCATACCCAACGAGCACGGTTTGGATGTGGTAGCACAAATGAAGCTGCTCAGTGAGCGCCACGATGCTGCACTTTGGGATTTGTTTGGCGTTATGGGCGGTTTGAACTCGGTGGCTATTTGGCAAGAAAACAAATTGGCAAAATCGGACAAGATTCATTTTACCAATGCCGGATATAGATTGAATTCCGACCTGCTCTTCTGGGCACTATGGGAAGAATATGAGAAACACTTAAAAGCCTTGGGACAATGATGAGCTGGGATCTGGTACAAGGTTGGTTAACCTACGAGGCAAACAGTCCGTTGCTGTTCACGCAGAAGTACTTCTGGATCTTCTTTGGTCTAGTGATGGGCGGCTATTCGCTGGTGTACAAGAACACCGCGCGCCGCAACATCTACCTGTTCTTGGTGAGTCTGTTTTTCTACTATAAAACCAGCGGCTTCTACTTCTTTATCCTGCTGTTCTCCACGGTGGTGGATTACTTCATCGGTCGAGCTATCTACGCCAACAAGGTGAAATGGCAGCGCCAGAGCTTAGTTGCTTTCTCTGTTGTGGTAAACCTCTTGGTCTTAGGTTATTTTAAATATGCCTACTTCGTGGCCGATTTTATTTACGACCTCACCGGCATCGAAATCGCGGTACAAAACACCTTCGCGCTGTGGACCAACCAGGCGTTGGGAACCAACTTCATCTTTGAGAAGATCCTCCTGCCTGTCGGAATCAGCTTCTTTACCTTCCAGACAATCAGCTATAGTGTGGACATCTACCGTGGTCACATCAAGCCTGTTAAGAACATCTTGGACTTTGGATTCTACGTGAGCTTCTTCCCACAGCTCGTGGCTGGGCCTATTGTCCGTGCCTCTGAATTTATCCCGCAGTTGTATGAGCCGTATAAGGTCACCAAAGAGCAAGCCGGTCTGGGCATCTTCTGGATCCTTAACGGTCTATTGAAAAAGCTCTTCTTGGCCGATTACCTGGCTGTTCAGTTCATCGACCGCGTCTTTGACAACCCACAGCTCTATAGCGGATTTGAAACGCTCAGTGCCCTCTTCGGGTATTCAATGCAGGTCTACGCAGATTTCTCGGGCTATACAGATGTAGCTATTGGTATTGCTATGTTGCTTGGGTTTACCTTGCCGAAGAACTTCAACAGCCCGTACAAGGCATCCTCTGTGGCGGACTTCTGGCGCCGTTGGCACTTATCGCTGTCGACTTGGCTTCGCGACTACCTCTACATCCCGCTGGGTGGAAATAGGGAAGGCTCGATTGCTTCGTACACCATCGTATTTATCTTCTTTGTATTCATTGCTTTGATTGTGGGCGACCCTTGGTTGACACTTGGCTTGGGTGCCGTCTTCGGTATCGGTTTCATTGCTATGCGCAAGAGTGCAGTCGCGGCACGCTGGGTGAATACAAACATCAACCTGATGCTGACTATGGTGCTTGGCGGTTTATGGCACGGCTCGTCCTGGAACTTTGTGACCTGGGGGACGTTGAATGGTGTAGGTCTTGTGGTCTACAAAAACTGGAAGAAGATCAGCCCTTGGGCCGACCGCAGTAAATGGTACAACCGGGCAATCGGGTTGACGCTCACCTTGATCTTTATAACGTTCACTAGAGCGTGGTTCCGTTCGCCGACTTGGGACGGTGCTATTGCCATTCTCAACAAGATTCCAACGGACTTTGGATGGTCTACGGTGGGAGAGGTCATTGCCTCGAATTACAAGTACTACCTCGTCCTCGTGGGCGGGTACTTGATCCATTGGGTACCGTCGAAATACAAGGGCCAGCTGCGCACTTGGGTCAGCCAAAGTTCACCGTATGTGCTCTTCCTCCTTGTATTGGCCTCTTCGCTGGTCATTTACCAGATATTGAGTGCTGAAGTTCAGCCGTTTATCTACTTTGCTTTTTAGGGTTCTGTCGCTATATTGAGGGAAACACCTAAAACACCATGTCAAAGAAGGTTTTACTTCCTGGATTCATAGTACTTGCGGTTTTCGCAGCAGTGCTGCTGCGTGGTTTACAGGAACAATCGGATGAATTTGTAGGGCCTATTATGGTGCCGCTTTATGTTGGCGCTGAGGATCTAAGTCTGCGCGGTTTGCATGCCACGGACGATACTGTTGTCGTTGTTGGCGGAAATAAAGGGGTCTTTGGCTTTTCTTTAGATGCCGGTGTTCACTGGAACTTTTCGCAATTACCTAATGCCCCCGAGAGCCAATTCCGCTCCGTTTGGGCACACAACGATCATACTTTCTTAGCCGTCAGCGCTGGAGCGCCGAGTTATGTGTACTACTCAGAGGACCGCGGGCAGAGCTGGCTGCGTACGTTTGAGGATACTGCTCAGGCGACCTTCTTGGACGGTATTGCCTTTGTAAACGATAGCATTGGATTTATTTACGGAGACCCTGTTGACGGAAAGTTTAAGCTCCTGCGTACGGGAGACGGCGGAAGAAGTTGGACAGAAATCGAAGGTCCTGAGGCTATTGATGGAGAAGCGAGCTTCGCGGCGAGCGGTTCAGCTATTGCCATTGGAAACAACATTATGTCTATCGTAACCGGTGGTACCGTGAGTCGCTTGCACGTAACTATGGATCTGCGCGATGGATTGGGCTGGGCGGTGTCGCCTATTGAATTGGCCCAAGGTCTTCCATCTCAAGGGGCATTTGCCCACTACTGGGATAAGGAGAAGCTCTACATCGTTGGCGGCGATTACATGGAGGAGGAAAACAACTTTGGAACGGCGTTGGTGGCCGATTTAATGACGGGCCAAGACGACACCGAAACCATGGAGAAGTTGGCAAGCTTGCCGTATACCTCGGACGTTAGTGGGGATGGGGAACACCTTTATTTCACTGGAACCACTGGAGTGCGCTATTTGGACAGCGCCTTGCACGTGATGGATACCACGGCAATGCATGCCCTTGTGAACAGCGGGAAATATGTATTTGCCAGTGGGCCGAAGGGTAGAATTGGACGTATTTTCAAAGGAACAATTGCCGAGCTCAATGACCTTGTAGACCGCATAGAAACGACACGTAAGCAATAAACACTAAGGACCTTTAATTCGTTAAAAAGAAGATGAACGCTACACCAAAACAATACGCAAGAGTTGCTACCGCCCTCGGTTTTTCACCGATGGCCAAGGCCAACCTCGCCGAGGTGCACCGCATTGCGACGCGTTTTGGTGCGCAGATGTTTGTCTTTCATGTGGGGAAATGGACAAAAAACAGCCAAAAGACCTATAACAGCTTTTTGTCAGATTTAAGCATCGATCCGTCGACCATCGTTTTGAAAAGCAAGGAAGGTGATCCTAAGGTGGAACTGTTGTCCCTGTGTAGCGAGAACGATATCGACTTATTGGCACTAGGGGCCTTGATGCGCGAGAACATGTTCAAGGTGTTTAGCGCGAGTATTGCCCGAGATGTATGCCGTAAGGCCAAAGTGAGCCTACTCCTGTTGACACACAGTTCTATTATGGAGGAGCCGTGTGAACGTATTGTAGTGAACGGGCTTGATCATCCCAAGACACCCGATACCATAGCTACGGCTGTTTGGGCTGGTAATAAATTGGGCTCTAAAGAACTCATCGTTGTGGACGAGCTCAACGAGAAATCAATTGCACGAGCAGACGATGATATGAGTACGCTGCAACGTATTCGCGAAAGTCGACAGCTGGAGAAGCAGGAGCACAGCCGAATAGAGGAGGTGCTTGAGCTTTGTACTGGAGGCTGTACAATGGACATCAATGAACAGCACGTTTTTGGGAAGAAGGGGTATACCATTGCCCACTATGCCAAAGCCAAGCGTGCCGATTTATTGGTGGTCAATTCCCCAGATACCAACCTAGGGTTTCTAGACCGCATCTTCAAGCACGACCTAGAATACATCCTTTCGGACCTCCCAACGGATGTGTTGATTGTACATACCACTAAAGAACTCGCCCATGCATAAGCCCAAGAATGGATTTAAGGGCTTTGTAGAGAATTGGCAATCAGATTTGAAGGCCGGTTTCGTCGTGTCTTTGGTGGCCTTGCCTATATCCATTGCATTGTCGCTTGCCTCGGGTGCACCGGCCATCGCTGGACTCATTGCAGCGGTCATAGGCGGTATACTTGTGGCACATTTAGGCGGCTCCTACGTCACTATTACCGGTCCTGGAAACGGACTGGCCGTGGTAACGCTTGCAGCCGTCACTACCTTGGGAGGTGGAGATATGCTTGCCGGCTACTACATGGCCTTGGGCGCCATCGTGGTGAGCGGTATCCTCTTGTTTGTACTCGGAACGGTCCGCTTGGGAGTTTTGGCCGACTTGTTTCCAACTTCTGCAGTACAAGGCATGCTGGCAGCCATCGGTATTATCATCCTGGCCAAGCAAAGCCATGTGATGATTGGTACGCTAAATCCTGAGAGCGCTTCGCCCATACCATTACTCGTAGAATTTTTCAGTTCGCTGCAAGACCTGTTGTGGGCGGATACAGCGCACTTGCGCTCTGCCATCGTTGGCATCGGCAGCTTGTTGTTCCTCATTGGCTTCTCACAAATCCGTGCACGTTGGATGCATGCTATCCCAGCACCGCTGTGGGTTGTTGTACTGGCGGTCCTTACACAAATCATCGGTACCAACGTTACGGGCGAAAGTTTTTTTGGTCCTAAATACCTCGTAAACATCCCGGCCGATTGGATGAGCGCATGGCGCCTCCCGGATTTCTCGGGCATTCAATCGGGTGCTTTTTGGGGTGCGGCCATCTCCTTGACCTTCATTGCATCCATCGAATCGTTGCTCTCCATCAAGGGCATGGACCGATTGGACCCGTACAAGCGCAAATCCAACGTCAATAAGGATCTACGTGCCTTGGGCATTGCCACGGCTGTTTCAGGTATGCTTGGCGGCCTGAGTGTAGTGACGGTCATCGCCCGCAGCTCGGTGAATGTGAGCAACGGCGCAAAGACGCGTTCGGCGAACTTCTTCCACGGTGCGCTCATCTTAGTATTCGTCCTCTTTTTACGTGAGGTTCTTACACAGATTCCACTGCCTGCGCTGGCGGCCATTCTGGTTTTCACTGGATACAAGCTTTTAAACCCGAGCCAATTCAGCAAAATAGCCCAAATCGGACTTGAGCAGCTCTTCCTGTTCTTTTTCACCCTGTTCGCCACCCTCGTTTATGGCCTTATTATGGGTATTGTTTTAGGAATGGCAGCCACCCTCGTCATTCAAGTAATCATTACTGGATCGGGTGCAGAAATCCTTCGCTACTTCAACAGACCCAACACCCTGCTTTTTGAAGAGGAAGAGAACAAGTACATCCTCAACATCAATTACTTCGCAAACTTCTTGAACTACCCGCGACTCAAGAGCAAGCTCGACAGCATCCCGACTTCTGCTGAGGTCATTGCGGATTTCTCCAGCACCTCCTTTGTCGACGCTACCGTCATGGAGCATTTGGCCGGCTATGTCGAGAGCTTTGAGCAGCACGGCGGTTCCTTAGATCTTGTGGGTCTAGACACCCTTGCGCCGGCTTCCTCACATCCGTTAGGGGTGCAGAGTAAGAGCACGCGCGGCTCCGATGTTTTCCTAGTGCGCAGCGCAGATACGCGTTTGAGTGGTAAGCAGGAGAAGCTGAGGAAGTTTGCCGGTTCTGCAGGGCTTGAATACACACCGTGGCCAGATCCTATTTGGGACACCAAGGTGAACCAATTCCATTACTTCCGCCACCGCCGTATTGATCAAACCATGAACTTGCTCGAGGACCGCAGTACCCGACTGATGGCGATCGAGGTAGTGACGCACGTCGGGGAATTTACCATGCGTGACAGTCAGCACCTCGCGTGTGTGATCCTCCAGCCTAAGGGCATCAAACTTCCTAAATTCACAATGGACAGAGAGCGCATTTTTGAGCGTATCTCGTACCTCGCCGGAGCGCAAGACATTGAACTGGGTTCCAATGTATTTGATAAGCGATTCAACCTCAAAGGGGAAGACGAAAAGGCCATACGCGCGTTCTTCTCGCCGGCCTGCTTGGCTTTTTTAGCCAGCCATCCGGTCTTCCACATGGAGAGCAACGGCAAGGCCCTGCTTATTTTCCATAAAGAACGTGCAGCAAGTGCGTCCGAGTTCAAATTGATGGTTAATTTTGCACGAGAATTCTCAGATAGAATTGGCGCTAAATCTTAATAGAAGATGCTAGGATTAAAATTACCTACCGACCCTCGCTGGGCAAATATTGCGGAGAAGAACATCGAAGAGATTCTTACCGACCATGCCTACTGCGAGCAAAAAGCCGCATCCACCGCCATCAGCCTCATTGTGGGCTACCCAGAAAAATCAGAATTAGTAGATAAGATGACCGCCCTCGCACGAGAGGAGATGGGACATTTTCAGATGGTGCACAACCGCATTATGCAACGCGGCCTCGTTTTAGGTCGTGAGCGCAAGGATGCCTATGTGGGTCGGCTAAGTACGTTCTTTCCTAAAGGAGGGGATCGCGAGCTTCGCTTGATCCATCGCTTGTTGGTGTGTGCACTGATCGAAGCTCGTTCTTGCGAACGTTTCAGAGTGTTGAGCGAGAATTTGGAGGACAAAGAGCTCAGCGAGTTCTACCATACTTTGATGATCTCTGAGGCCAACCACTACACGATGTTTTTAAAATTGGCCCGCACTTATGGAAAGCGCGAAGAGGTAGATCAGATGTGGCAGGATTTGCTGGACTATGAGGCGGAAGTCATTTCAAATTTGGGGACAGAAGGCCTCATTCACGGATAATTAGAACCCATTACAACAAGATATGAGTACAGAATTAAAATCAACAGCACTCGAGCAGGTACACATTGCCCTGGGCGCGAAGATGGTGCCGTTTGCCGGCTACAATATGCCCGTACAGTACAGCGGTTTGCGCAATGAGCATGCTGCAGTGCGTGAGCAGGCAGGGATGTTTGACGTGAGCCACATGGGCGAATTCTTCGTAGAAGGCCCAGATGCATTGCCGTTCCTTCAAAAGGTAACGTCTAACGATGTGAGCAAGCTTATCCCTGGAAAGATCCAATACAGCTGTTTTCCAAACGAGCAGGGCGGTATCGTCGACGATCTGTTGGTTTACTGCTTCTCGGAGGAGCACTTCCTTTTGGTGGTTAATGCCTCGAACATGGACAAGGATTGGAACCACATCATGAAGTACACCGAAGGGTTTGATGTGAACTTGAGCAACCAGAGCGACGATTACAGCTTATTGGCGGTGCAAGGCCCGAAGGCTACGGAGATTCTACAGACCTTAACGGGTACCGATTTGTCGGCTATTCGCTACTACAACTTTGTCATCGGAGAGATGGCAGGTGTTCAGGATATTATCATCTCAGCAACGGGATACACGGGTGCCGGCGGTTTTGAGCTCTACATCAACAATGCCGATGCTGAAAAACTTTGGAATGACGTACTTGAAGCAGGCGAGCCTCGCGGCTTATTGCCTGCTGGATTGGGTGCGCGCGATACACTCCGCCTAGAAATGGGAATGTGTTTGTACGGAAACGACATTGACGATACTACCAGTCCAATGGAGGCTGGTTTAGGCTGGATTACTAAGTTCACTAAAGACTTCGTTTCGTCGGAAACTTTTGCCAAGCAGAAAGAGGAAGGTGTGACGAAGAAATTGGTCGGCTTCGAAATGATTGACCGCGGTATTCCTCGCCACGGCTATGAGATTGCGAAGGACGGCGAAGTTGTGGGTCGCGTGACCTCAGGAACTGCGAGCCCTTCTACAGGCAAGAATATTGGTATGGGTTATGTGCCAGTGGTATTGGCCGCAGAGGGTAGTGAGTTCGATGTGGTGATCCGCAATAAGACAATTAAAGCGAAGGTGGTAAAACTACCGTTCTACAAGAAGGCGTAAAAGGCACGGTTTCTTGGAATATAAAACCCTCGCCCAGGCTGCGCCTGGGCGGGTTTTTTTTGTACTCCTGTACTAGATGTGCGAGGTTCGTGTATTTGGAGCAAAAAAAGTGGCGCTGCTTTCCTCAGCGCCACTTAACCCAAATACAAACAGAGTGAATGGAAAGTCAGTTTATTCTGCGGATACTGCCAACTTCGCTGCAACTGCTTTGCCCGCTGAGTGGTGGCTGTATCTATTTAAATATTCTTCTACAGAGTAAGTGTACTCCTTACAACGGTTGTAGTTCAAACACTTCACTTCACGTACGATACCAGCTGCCTCGTCCAAGAAAACTTCGATTACGCTTTCTGGGTTATTGATGGTAAATAAGGCTTGCGGTCCGTTTAGATGTGAAATGTTTTCCGTCATTGTCAATTTTTTAAATTCTGTTCAACAAAACCATATTTGTTTTGATGCGGATGCAAAAATAAGGCACTATCTTTAGATAGAAAACAAAATTCCGCTAAAATTTGAGGAAAAGAGTAGTTGTACTCATTGAATTTCAAGAATGAGGATTGCACCTTTGTACTCTATCACATAGACCTATGAAACTAGACAAACTCGACAAACAGATTCTGCAGTATTTAGTCAAAGACGCGCGTAAGCCCTTTACTGAGATTGCGAAGGATTTGTTAGTGAGCCCAGGTACCATTCACGTTCGTGTTAAGAAGATGGAGCAGATGGGTGTTATCAAGAGTACATCCATTTCTGTAGATTATGCAAAATTGGGCTTTGGATTTGTAGCCTACGTCGGGCTCTTCACATCGCGCTCGTTGCAATCTCCTGATATTATTGATCAGTTACGCTCGGTACCTGAGGTGACAGTTGCGCACCTTGCCACTGGGAAGTACGGCATCTTTGCCAAGATTCGTTGCCGCGATGCTTCGCACGCCAAAGATGTGATCTTCCGCATTAACGATATCGAAGGGGTGGAGAATACCGAAAGTATGATCTCTTTGGAAGAGAGCATTAATTCGAACACCGGATTATTGGATTTAGTCATTAACGAAAGCGAATAAGGGCGAGCGCTTTTTGAATAAACAAACCCCCAGCGGCCGCAGGCCGCTGGGGGTTTTTGTATTAGGCTAGGGGAGCCTGGTTTTTCTTAGTAATACGCATTGCGCCTCACTTCAGCAAAATGTTTTGCCAATCGTAAGACTTGTCTGCTGTAGCCGTATTCGTTGTCGTACCATACATAAAGCGTAAGGCTGTTTCCATCGCCACTAAGTTGGGTAGCGTTGGTATCAAAGATGGATGGGCATGGATTACCAACGATATCACTACTTACCAGCTCATTGGAGGTGTTGAAGTGAATCTGCTCAACCAATGGCCCGCTCAGGGCGGCATTCTTGAACACTTCCAATACTTCTCCCATGGAGGTACTTCTGAGAAGCTGAAGATTTAAAACAGCGAGCGAACCGTTAGGAACAGGTACTCGAATCGCACTTGAGGTGAGCTTTGATCCCAATCCAGGAATACATTTGTCGACAGCTTTTCCTGCACCGGTTTCAGTGATAACCATATTTAGCGCCGCTGCACGACCACGGCGGTATTTCTTGTGCATGTTGTCCACAAGGTTTTGGTCGTTGGTATAGGCATGTATGGTCTCAAGGTGTCCTCGTTCAATGCCAAAAGCATCATTGACCACTTTTAATACGGGACTGATGGCATTTGTAGTACAACTGGCTGCGCTAATGATTGTATCTGCTGCTGCATCTACAACGTTATGATTTACACCATGTACGATGTTTTTGATTCCATTACCAGGCGCTGTGAGTAGTACTTTATCTATACCTTTTCCTTGCAGGTGTTTGCCTAACGATTCTTCGTCGCGGAAAGCACCGGAATTATCAATCAATAGCGCATCGTGAATACCATAGGTGGTGTAATCTGCTTCGGTGGGGTCCGGAGTGGCAATAAAATGGACGGGGCGACCATTGACTATCAAGGCTAAATTTTCCTCATCTACGAGTACTGTCCCTGGGAAGGCACCGTGCACTGAATCAATCTTCAGCAAAGAAGCTCGCTTATGAAGACTGGCTGCATCGATGCTACGAACGGCTACAGCCCTTAATCGAAGCTGTCGACCACTTCCTTCTTGCGCGATAAGTTCCCGTGCCACAAGGCGTCCAATGCGACCAAAGCCGAAGAGGACGATATCTTTGGCATTTTTGGGTCGACTGCTAAAGAAACTGCTGAGTTGATTCACTATGAATTCTTCAGCATTATTTTCCGAAGCGCACCATTCCGAAGTGAGTCGCCCAATATCAATCTTGGCATTTTCAATGGCCGTCTTCTTGAGGGTCATTAACATTTCCAAAGTAGCGTCAACGGAAATGGGTTTGTCAAGCATGCTCTTGGCGTATTGATGCAATTCAAGCACCTCGCTCGGCTTGCGGTCAACCAGGGTATTTCGGAACATGACGATCTCTACTCCACGGTCGTAGAATAGCTCGTGGACGCAGGCTATGATGTCCACGGCCATGCGTTCTGAGCGAATACGCGCATGGACTTTTTTAGAGTACTCTTTCTGAGCAATCATATGTAAAAATTGGTGGTTCTACTTTCGAAGTTAGAGAAGAAAACCATCGGTTTTAAGTTTGGTAATAAAAAAATAACCCACTGATATTCAGTGGGTTATTGTTGAAAATTAGTGTGTCATTTTTACACTATCTGCCTTCAGTTTTTCCTGTTTTACCATTCAAAGGCGTAGTAGTTGGCCTTGCCGTTGGTTTCAAATCCTTGAATCAAGGCACCGTCCCCAGGGTTAAACTGTTGGATGAGTTTTTCAAATTCTGCCACATCGTTGATGTACACATTGTTGAGCTTGACGATGATAAAGCCTTCGGGTATGCCTGCTTTTTCGAATCGGCCCCCTAAGATTTCATCGACTTTAACGCCGTAGCGCAATCCAAGGTTTCTTTTCTCACTGCTGGAAAGTTCACTTAAACGCGCGCCATAAGAGCGTAATATTTCTTCTTCGCGAGTAAGCATCTCAGTGGTGCCCAGCTTGTTCTTAAGCACTAGGCTGAATTTCTCGTTTCGTCCGTTTCTGTTGACCACAACATCCAGTGATTCTCCGGGGCGGTGTGAACCTATAGCTTCAGTAAGGTCAGCGCCGGTGCGCACTTGCTTGCCGTCAATGTTAATGATCACATCTCCCTTTTCTATACCTGCATCATCAGCAGCGCCTCCTTCAACTACATTGGCTACATAGACGCCTGCATTTACTTTAAGGTCCAATTCTTCACTGAGCGAGGCATTCAATTCGTTGTAGTTGATGCCCATAAAGGCGCGTTGAACACGTCCAAATTCCTTGAGGTCACCCACGACCTTCATCATGAGATTGGCCGGTACGGCGAAGCTGTAGCCTTCAAATGAACCGCTGCGCGATGAGATGGCGGTATTGATCCCAACAAGTTGGCCACCGGTATTCACCAGCGCACCGCCGGAATTTCCAGGATTGACTGCTGCATCTGTTTGAAGGAAACTTTCAATAGCACTTTGTTCGTCGATAATATTGATATCGCGCCCTTTGGCTGAAATTATACCTGCGGTAACTGTGCTGGTAAGATTGAAAGGATTCCCCACAGCGAGCACCCATTGGCCGAGGCGAACATTGTCAGAGTTAGCCACAGTAATTTTTTGCAGGCCTTCAGCCTCAATCTTAAGGAGTGCGATGTCCGTCGTAGGGTCGGTGCCTACAAGCACAGCATCGTATTCGTCGTTATTTGCCGTCACTACTGTGATTTCTTTGGCATCTTTGATCACGTGATTGTTGGTTACGATGTAACCGTCTTCACTTAAGATGACACCCGATCCGGACCCTTGAACCTCTTGGCGTTGCGGGGTAGAAGGACGACCAAAGAATAAATCATTGAACGGGTTGTAGTAGTTCTGTACGCGTTCTGCCGTGATTTTCACGTGAACGACCGCTTCCACAGATGCTTCTGCGGCTTCTACAAAATCTGTGGGTACTGCAGCACTAGCCGCTGGAAAATTTGAAACGGCAACAGGCACAGCAGCCCCTGGGTTTTCAATAACAACGGCCTTACTCGTCCAGCCCAATGCGTGCGCACCGGCTAGCGATAAAAGACCCCCTGCTGCAAATAGCAGGACAAACATTCCAATGGATTTCGCATTCATCTTCATAGTATTCTGTTTAAATTGAATAACGTCTTACGTTCAAATTATGCACCAATGAACGTATATATTGTACCGAGGTGCATAACTTTAACGCCTTTTAACACCGATATGAGCATGAATCTTAGGTTTTTCAAATACCAAGGCGCCGGGAACGATTTTATCCTGTTAGATTGTCGCGAATCCCGCGCCAGTTTGACAAAGGACCAGATTGCCCGCATGTGCCACCGCAATTTTGGTATTGGCGCCGATGGATTGATGTACCTCGAGCCACCTCGCCACGAAGGCGACCACTTCTATATGGTCTATTTCAATGCAGACGGTAGTGAGAGTACCATGTGTGGCAATGGCGGACGTTGTATTTCGAAGTTTGCTACAGATCTCGGTATAGCGGCAGATCGTTTGCATTTTCACGCTATTGATGGACCGCACTGGGCAGAAGTCAACGGCGAAAGTGTTGCTCTAGGTATGATCGACGCTCCGGCAGTAGTTGAAAGTCACGGGGCTTTTTTCGTGGATACAGGCAGCCCACACCATGTGGTGCTTAACGACAGCCATCCTGATGATTTTATTGCTTTCGCTCGTCCTTTAAGAAACGACTATGGGGAGGAGGGATGTAATATCAACTCCTTGGTAGCGCTAGAACAAGGATATTCCATTCGCACTTACGAGCGTGGAGTAGAAAATGAAACCTTGGCATGTGGTACTGGTGCTGTGGCGGCGGCAATGGTTGCTGTGCACAACGGCACGACTACTGCGCCCGTTCACATTAAGGCTTTGGGCGGCGAGCTTATTGTCAATTTTGAAGGAACGGGACCGTTCAGTAGTGTGGTCCTAGAAGGACCAGCACAATACAGTTTTGAAGGATATTGGAAGGGATGATACAGGTTGGAGATATAGGCGTGCTACGGGCACTTGAGCCTTCAGATCTGGATTGGCTCTATACCATCGAGAACGATGCGTCTTTATGGCATTTAGGCATAAGTAAAGAGCCTTGGAGCAAGGCGGTACTCGCTAGTTATATTGATGTACAACCCGGTAATTTACTTCGCGATGGTCAGTTGCGACTCGTATTTGAGGTAGATGGTGCTGCTGTGGGTGCTGTGGATGTGTACGACTACGATGCAATCGCACGCAAGGGCGGTATAGGTATCGTGCTCAGTCCAGAAGCACGAGGGAAGGGCTTGGCGAAAACGGCGCTAGAGGCTTTTCAGCAATACCTCTTTGGAACGTTGGGCATGCAGATGCTTTACGCTGTTGTGCCGCAATCTAACCCTGCTTCTCAGGCGTTATTTGAATCCCTTCAGTTCGAACAATCAGGCCTACTCAAGCATTGGATTATAAAGGATGGCCAATTCGAAGACGCACACCTCTATCAACTAATTCATTCATGAGAAAACTCATCATTATCATCGTAGGGGTTGTCCTCCCGGCATTCCTCATTTTCATCGTTTTTAAAGGCTACAATATGCTCTTTGAAGCAAACGTCAACGAGCAGGTGGCCCCGTACACATTGTATGTGGATGAAAAGACGACCATAGATGACGTATATGCCCAGTTTGTAGAGGATGATGTACTGATGGCGCCGGAAGGCTTTTTACTACTGGCCAATAAAAAGGGCTTGACCGCACCTAAACCGGGACATTATGTTCTCACTGCAGGCCAAAGCTCGAACGGAATTGTCAATACTTTAATGGCAGGATTTCAAGAGCCTGTTCGTGTCCAATTCAATTCTGCAGAAAACCTTGAAGATTTAGCCGGTCAACTTGCGTCCCAACTCATGACGGATAGCCTTAGTCTCTTAGAGGCCTTTCAAGAAACTCGCTTAGGCTGGGAGGGGGCATCTGCCTTTGGCGCCTATTTACCAGATACCTACGAGGTATATTGGAACGCATCGGCTGCCACCATTGCTGAAAAGCTGTATCAGAACACGGTGCGCTTCTGGTCGGAAGATCGCATTGCTCAAGCGGCTGCTTTAGGTCTCACACCGGCTGAAGCAAGCACATTGGCTTCTATTGTTATGAAGGAGAGCAGTAAGTCTGACGACCGCCCACGCGTTGCCCGTTTGTATTTAAATCGACTAGAGAAGGGGATGAAGCTTCAGGCGGATCCTACAGTGATCTACGCTATCAAGCGCGCGAATCCCGGTGCTAAAGTGCGTCGCGTCCTTAAAAAGGACCTGAGCATTGAAGATCCTTACAATACCTACTATGTGAAGGGCTTGCCCCCAGGACCTATTTGTGTGCCTGAGAAGGCGGCGCTCCTCGCTGTGTTAAACGCGCCAGAGCACGATTACATCTTCATGTGTGCAAACCCAGACCAACCCGGTTACCATGCCTTTGCAAAGAACTATGCGGGTCACTTGGTCAACCAACGCAAGTGGACGAATTACCTGAACGAGCGAAAAATCTATCGTTAGTCACTACACTACTTCGTAGAAAAAAACACCCCCGCCACTTCCGTTAGAAGAAGGCAAGGGTGAAAAAAAGTGTTGTGTTCCTATCGTTATTCTACGATCAGACGCTGTACATCTGTTCCGAAAGGAGTAACAGTTTCAACAAGGTACATACCTGAAGCCCAACCTGAAGTTTCTATAGGGAAGGTATTGATGCCTTCATCCCCATGAACAGATTGCTTCATCATGAGCTGACCTTGCGTGTTTCTAATAGAGATCGTTACATTAGCTTCTTGCTGGAACGAAATCGGTAATTGTGCGTATCCAGTAGTTGGGTTTGGGTGGATGTTTCCAACACCAATGTGGCGTTCGAGTTCTTCCTCACCGACAACATAGACTCTTCCTGGGTCGTCTGTTACGTAGAAACAGAAATCGTCAATAGCCCAACCGGCTTTGTTGATGGTCTCATCAGAACCAAATCTAAAGCGGAATACTGCATTACGTGCGGTATCTACACTCATGTTGATTTTCGCCTGTACCCAACCGTTACTCAAACCTGTCCATCCTGGTTTGTAAACATCAAGCGATGTCACAAAACTCGTATTGAACCAAGTGGCACCAAACAAATTGGTACCTACAGTATGCCAAGTGATACCACCGTCAAAGGTTACATCCACTGTACCACCATCGTGGTAGATTTCTGTAGAGAAGGCATGCATAAACTCGTACGAGTACACCTCACCTGAATCGATCGCGAATACCGGCGTGTAGAGCGCTGATGAATCACGTTTCTTGTAGTTAGAGTCAAGATCCGTCACCCACGCATTCGAACCAGAGTTTGTGCTGATCAGCGGTGCGTTGTTCGGCGTACCCATTTCCCAAAGCGTTGTACCGTCTTTCACAAAGGCATTTAATGTCAGCCAAGGATCTACGGCCGGATCATCAAAGTTGTTACAGTACGAGCTGTCGGTTGACATGTCAATTTTATCCAATACCGTGATATCTGCACAGATTTGATCGTCAGAAGTCAAGTTATCCGGCTTGCTGTCTGGCAACGATGTGCGCACACATACATTGGTTACACCGCTCGAAGGATTTACCCATGGTGCATCAAATTCGTACCATGCACCCTTACGCGGAATCAAAGGCGGGTTAAAGACTACCTTTTCAGGTGTTGTCCAAGTCGCACCACCATCGACACTGTACTCTGCCATACAGCTGTCTAGAATCTTAGCACCTGTGTTTCTGATGTACGTCCTGATGTGGTTGTTCTGATCTGGAATAGGCAAGTATTCTACAGTCGTCACATTTACTGGAGCAGCACTGTTCTGTGGTGGAACGTAGATTTCTACTTTATCAATGTTCCATCCGTCGCTGTTACCGCTTACTGTCTTCATGCGAGCACGAAGAATAAGTGGTGCAGAAGAGAAATTCCAGGCTGCAAGTGGCCATACTGAAGTCTGTTGACCGATGTTGCCAACCCACGCATCGTTGATGCTCGAAGTACCGGTGTTGTACCAGTTTGTACTAACAACATTTTGTGGATCCCAAAAACCTACAGTGTTCCATTGACCACCACCTTGGAACTCGATCACGGCAACATCACCTGTACCTAAGTCGATATCGTGGGTAATGCGAAGCTCAACACCAGCAATGGTATCGAAACCAATGAAACGAGGGAAGTAGAGGTTTTCTTCAATACCACCAGGAACGTTGGAGTTCAGCTTGGTACCGTATCCGTTATTCCCGTTAAGCGCATTGATTGCTCCTGGTTGCCAGATGTTCAAATCACCTGCTACAAAGAAACCACTGGTGTCGCCTGAGGCACAGTTTTCGAAATCTTCCACGAAACCGCTTTGAATGTATTTCTCTGGCCATCCAGCTGACATGGTATACGATGTATCATTCCATCCGTGAGTATCATTATTCTTGGTTGTCCAAGCATGTACTTCAAAGGTTCCTGTAGGCCAAGCAACCGTATTGGTAGCATCTACCGCGGTTGCCATGTTGCCTGCTGCAACAGAGCCAGAATGCGTAAATGTGTACGTAGTTGCTACACCCGCATTAGGACCACAGGTCGGCGTAACTGTGTAGGTAATCGGGATATTGCTTTGTGCCTGCTTACCGAAGTTTCTCAACTTCACTTGTAGGCGTTTACCCGCAGGACCACCAGTTAAGTTCACACGTGCACCTGGAGCGATGATGTGATCTACACCAACATCTACATTCTTCTTGTCGAAGATGGCGATGTCGTCGAAGGCAATATCAGATGCGATACCGAAACCTGATTTCTGTGCGATGAAACGAAGTTTTACGATTTTACCTGCTTGAGAACTCAAATCAACCTCATAGTGCGACCAAGCATCTTTTTCGTCACCTAGGGTAGCTGTGTATGGCGTCATTGGGTTTGACCAATCGTTCTCGCCGTCCTTGATCCACTGAACACGGATGGCACCAATATCTGCTCCGTACATGTGGTGACGGAATTGCAGCACTGGGCTTGTCATACCAGTGAGGTCTAAACATTTAGAAACCAACGTAGCTGAAGCCGGCGAAGTACCGTAATCTCCTTCAGCCACCAAGTAATTGCCTGTTCCACTCTTATCTGAGATAGGACCAGAGCCTACTGTTGGTGTAAAGCCTGTACCTACCATGAATGCGAATGAACCACTGTTGCTCGCTGGCGTAGGAGTGAACACTGCATTGGAGAATGTACCTGCGTTGAACGGCGTGTTGTTCCCTGGAGTAGTAGCAGCATCGTCGAAGTTCAACACGTACGGGAATGTGGTGTACGGCTGCTCGTGGACAATTCTGATTGGACCGATAGTATCGTTCGTATTTACGGTATCACCAGGCTGTGCCGTGTAAATTTTAATATCATAAATACCGTAACCACTTAAATCCGGACCTGTTGCGAAGGTGAAGAAGGTAGAATCACCCAAGTAGAGGTCTTTGTTCGTGATGTATTCGGTGTGTGTTACGTTAGTCGTTGTACCCGCTGTATTTGTGTAATCGTAGTCCCAAGTCACTGGAATACTGTCAAGTACGTTACAACCGTTGCTCTGTACCCATAGGTCCAAAGTTTCGTTGTTAGAGTATGAACAGTACCCGTTCTCAGGATTGAATACCTGACGTAGAGCTACTTCGTAAGCTGCTGGCTCGTAAACGCGGATGTTATCGATGGCAACATCACCTTTTGAAGCATTACCACGGTTTACAGAGAAACGAATACGTGCATAATCGCCAACGATGTCGTTCAATGAAACAGAGTACGTTTTCCACGGATCTGTTGATTTTGCTTGTTGCTGGAAGTCAATTCTTGCAAGACCGGTGTAGGCACTTGTATTGAATCCTGTATCCGCAGTTACGGCCAAAAAATCAACGTGAGCACCGTACATGTGGTAATCAAACTCCAAAAGCGCACAGCTGTAAGCACCGAGGTCTAAACACGGTGTAATCATGTGGGCTTTGTCGTTCTTAGAACCTTGATCAGCTTCAGTATACACGTACTTACCGTTACCACTTGCTGAAGCATCACCGTCTGGACCCGTGAAGTTACTACCTGTAGCACCTGAACGTACCGACCATGCAAAACCAATAGTGTTCTCGTTTGGAATCACCTTCCAGTTTTGGCCGTTTGGCGGATTCTGATCTGGGAA
>JBNAAX010000031.1:0-24392 GCA_049631665.1 Schleiferiaceae bacterium | reverse complement strand
CTGGTGGTGCATGGGACAATGCTAAGAAGTCTTTCGAGGCTGGTGTTATGATTGACGGTGAAATGACTTACAAAGGTTCTGAGGCGCACAAAGCTGCGGTTACTGGTGATACGGTAGGTGATCCATTCAAGGATACTTCAGGTCCATCGATGAACATCTTGATCAAGCTTACTTGTTTGGTGGGTCTTGTTATTGCGCCAATTCTTGGTGGCGGTCACGAGAGCCACGCTGCTACTGTAGCTACTGAAGAAGTAGTTGAGGTTCGTCAAGAAGTAATGAAGATGAAGTTGAAAGATGTTGCGGTTCGTTTGGACGGAACCATCACAGGTGAAGCTACTGCTTCAATGGATGTAACCGTAGAAGATATGGCTGCAACTATCAGCATCTCATTCGCTTCAGAAGAGTTCAACGGTACATTCTCTTCTTTGGAAGCAGATACGGATGGTATGAACTTCGATGCGCACGGTATGGTAAGTATGAACGGTGAGGAGCTTGGTGCTTCAACCCACTTCCACCTTGACAACGAAGGTTCAATTAGTGAATTTGTAATCTTGTTTGAATAAGAACAGGGTTTCCCAAATAAAAAAGCCCCGGCCATCGGCCGGGGCTTTTTGTTTTCCACCAAATTTTCGCTCGGCTTCTAAATACGCTGAAACAAGTCCAGATAAAATCGGCAAAGGTCGCGGTAAGCATCAACATGCAGGCGCTCATTAATACCGTGTATACGTGGCAAATCTTCCGGAGTCAATGCGATTGGGAGGAAGCGATAGATCTGCTTAGCAAGCCCATCAAAATTCTTCGAATCTGTTCCTCCAAGCGTCAGGTAAGGGCTCACGAGTGCTTCTGGGAACGTCGCTCTAATACTCTGTCCTAGAGTTAGGAAATCTTCGCCTTCGAAAGAAGATGTAGCGGTAGGGCCTGCGCCGTAGTCGTTGTACCATTTAACAGTGCCGCCATATTCAGCTGCACGCTGGCTGTAAGCATTGACAATATCATCAACGGAGTATCCCGGTAGAATACGTGTATTGCACACTACCCGCGAAGATGACGGAACCACATTGTCCTTAATACCAGCCCCTACCATGGTTGCCACGGCTGTATTGGTAGTAAGTGCGCGGCCAGTTGAGGAACCTTGGTAATTACTCAAGATTAGGGAGTTGGTTAACGGACGTAAGCCGAAGGCCCACTTTAACCCAAAGGACATCTCAGGGGCAAGGTGGGTCATAAACCCTTGCAGCGGTTCAGTGAATTCAGGTTTGAAGATGGGGTCCTCATTAAGCGAGGTGATGAATGCTGAGGCACTCAATATAGCATTCTCTGTATCGGGCATACTGCTGTGACCACCAGGTTGCTCGAAGTCTACTTCAACACTGATGTATCCTTTTTCTGCGACGCCAATTAGCGCTACAGGGGTGTTTTCGAGTCCTGGCACAGAGCCCACAGAAATAGTTCCAGCTTCATCAAAAATGGTACGGAAGGTGATGCCTTTTTCACGGCACATTGCTGCCGCCACACCGGCGCCATTACGACCACCTATTTCTTCGTCCTGACCAAAGCAGAAATAGAAGTTATACGAGGGATTCCAATCATGGGAAAGCAAAGTTTCGAGTGCTTCGAGGATACCGAAGGCGGAAGCCTTATCGTCTAAGGCACCACGACCGTACACGTAGTCGTCAACGATTTCCCCTGCGAACGGCTCGGCTTCCCAGTCTTTAATAGTTTTTGGATCTACCGGTACGACGTCTAGGTGGGAGATAAACAGCATGTTCTCTGCGTTGGCTGAAGTGCCGTCAAGCTTCATCCAAAGGGTATGAGTACTTACCGTATCTATTTGAAGCTTTTCATACACGGTAGGGTAAGAAGCTTGTAAATGTGCAAACAAGCCTTCAAAAGCCGCACTATCGATCATTATGGGTACTTGGCTGATGGTTTTGTAGCTGAGCCCTTCAGCAAAGATTTTAGTAGCCTCCGCACGGAGTTCAAAATGTTCAGTAGCCTCAGAAGGGAGGTACTTATCTTGTATACTTTCGAGTTTAAAAACTGGAAGGACGGCGATTAAAACAATTGCGATTAAGGCAAGGATGATCTTCTTCATATACGTATACTTGATGTAGCGTTTGTAACTTTGCTCAAAATACGAATAGATGTACACAGGATTACTACACTTGCACCACTGGATGCCGTTTCTATGGCTACTACTCATTCTAGTGGTTTTGGTTCAGAATTTTTTAGTCTGGAAATCAGACCGTGAATTCAACGCGAGCCTTCAACGTCAGAATAAAATCACATTGATCTTAACCCATATTCAAGTAACTGTTGGTTTGATCATGCTCTTTGGTTTCAACATGGATATGTTTTCAGATATGGGAACTTTGATGGGAGATGCTGCGCTGCGTTTTAAATACGTCGAGCACCCAACCACGATGTTGCTTGGAGCGGTTTTGATTACCGTGGGCAATTCGAAAAGCAAACGCGCCGAATCTGGTCAGGAGAAGGCAAAAGCAGTTGTGGTTTGGTTCGGCATTGGGTTGGCCTTGATCGCATTGAGATTTCCATGGGAGGCCTTTTTGCAAGGCGCATAAGTACTACGACTAAATGATAGAACTCAAGAAGAAACGATCTTCCGAAAGGGAGCGCTGCGTTCTTGTTGCTATTGTCAATAAGCAGCAGGACGAAGAGAAGGCACTCGAATATTTGGAAGAATTGCGCTTTCTCGCAGATACGGCAGGGGCAGATACGGTGCATATGTTCACCCAGAAATTGTCGCAGCCAAATTCTAAGACTTTCTTGGGTACAGGAAAGATGGAAGAGATCCTGGGTTATGTGAAAGCCGAGGATATTGATATGGTGGTTTTTGATGATGAATTGACCCCGTCGCAGCTAAAGAACATTGAGGCGATGATGGAGGTGAAAGTCATGGACCGTACCAATCTCATCTTGGACATTTTTGCAGCAAGGGCACAAACAAGCTATGCGCGTACGCAGGTAGAATTGGCCCAATATCAATACCTGCTTCCACGACTAACGCGAATGTGGACCCACCTGGAAAGACAGAAAGGGGGGATTGGTATGCGCGGGCCTGGGGAAACGCAGATTGAAACGGATAGGCGAATTATTCAGCAGAAAATCTCTCAGCTTAAAAAGAAGTTGCAGAAGATTGATGTGCAGATGAGTACGCAGCGCAGCAACCGTGGTAAGCTCACTCGTGTAGCGCTTGTAGGGTATACGAATGTGGGTAAGAGTACATTGTTGAATTTGCTTTGTAAAACGGATGTGCTGGCGGAAAATAAGCTGTTTGCGACCTTGGACACGACAGTGCGAAAGATCAATATTGACAACCTACCATTGCTATTGACAGATACCGTTGGGTTTATCCGCAAGTTGCCTACACAGCTGGTCGAGAGTTTTAAGAGTACCTTGGACGAGGTAAGGGAGGCAGATGTGCTGATGCATGTGGTAGATATTTCCCATCCAAATTTCATGGAACACATCGAGAGTGTGAATGGCATTTTACAGGAGATTGAGAGTTTAGATAAGCCGACCATTATGGTCTTTAATAAGATCGATGCCTTCACCTACGAAGAGGCCGATGAGTTTGATTTAGAATTGACGCCAAGAAATTACGATCTTGACCATTGGAAAAGAAGCTGGATGAACAAGATTGGCGAGCGCGCAGTGTTCATCTCGGCTCAAGACAGAAATAATATTGACGAACTAAGACGCACGGTCTACCGTGTGGCATCAGAAATACACGCATCAAGGTTCCCATTTAATACCTTTTTGTACTAAACCTACAACGACATGAGTCAAAGACCCATACGCAAAGCGGATACATTGAAGTACCACCAGCAGCCCAAGCCGGGTAAGATTGAGGTCATTCCTACGAAGCCCTCAAACTCTCAGCGCGACTTGAGCATCGCCTATTCTCCAGGTGTGGCAGAGCCGTGTAAGGAGATTGCAGCCAACCCGGAGGATGTGTACAAGTACACGGCAAAAGGAAACTTGGTAGCGGTAATTTCAAACGGTACGGCGGTCTTGGGTCTTGGAGATATCGGTCCTGAGGCGTCTAAGCCAGTGATGGAAGGAAAGGGCGTATTGTTCAAAATCTTCGCGGATATTGATGTGTTTGATCTTGAATTGGACGCGGCAGATCCTGATAAATTCATTGATACTGTAAAAGCAGTTGCTCCAACTTTTGGGGGCATCAACCTTGAGGACATCAAGGCGCCCGATTGTTTTTACATCGAAAAGCGCTTAAAGGAAGAGCTGAATATCCCAATCATGCACGACGATCAGCACGGTACTGCCATCATCACGGCTGCTGCTTTATTGAACGCGTTAGAGATTTCAGGAAAAGACATTGCAACCATCAAAGTGGTCTTTAATGGTGCAGGTGCATCGGCCATTTCGTGTGCGAAATTATACTTGAGTCTAGGTGTACAGCCAGAGAACTTGTTCATGTGTGATTCTAAAGGATTGATTACTTCTTCGAGAGACAGCTTGACTCCCGAGAAGGAAATTTTCGCGAAGGACCATGACCCTGCAGATTTAGCAACAGTGATTGCTGATGCGGATGTATTTGTCGGCCTTTCTAAGGGTGGTATTGTGAGCAGAGACATGGTGAAGACGATGGCAGCCAATCCTATTGTTTTTGCCCTAGCGAATCCTGACCCAGAGATCAGCTATAAAGATGCCATGGCTGCTCGTGAAGACATCATTATGGCCACGGGCCGCAGTGATAATCCGAACCAGGTGAACAATGTATTGGGCTTCCCATTCATTTTCCGAGGAGCGCTAGATGTGCGTGCTACGACCATCAATGAAGAAATGAAATTGGCTGCTGTAAGAGCCATTGCGGAACTTACCAAGGAGCCGGTTCCCGAGTTGGTGAACCTTGCCTACGGCGAGAGCAACCTCACCTTTGGTCCAACCTACATCATCCCTAAGCCTTTCGATCCAAGATTGATCACCACGGTGGCCCCTGCGGTTGCAAAGGCTGCTATGGACAGCGGAGTGGCGAAGGCGCCTATTTCGGATTGGGAAGCATACAACCGAGTACTTAGCGACCGATTGGGACGCGATGACAAGTTCATTCGTTTGCTGAATGAAAACGCTTCTCAGAAGCCACAACGTATCGTCTTTACGGAAGGCGATCAATACCGCATCTTGAAAGCCGCTGAAATTTTGATCAATGGCGGCACTGCAAAGCCGGTATTGCTTGGGCCTAAAGCCAAGATTGAAAGGATCATCGAGGAATACCAGTTGGAACTTAGCGGGGCAGAAATTATCGATATCATCTCGGACACTCAAGGTCGAGAAGAATATGCGCAGAAGCTATATGATATGCGTATGCGCCGCGGCTGGACTTTGGCAGAGTGTCGAAGTAAAATCAAGTCGAGAGAGTATTACGGTAATATGATGCTCAAGGAAGGTCGAGTAGATGCCTTGATTAGCGGGTTGACGGTAAAATACCCAACAGCATTACGTCCTATTCTGCGCATCATTGGGACAGAAGAAGGCTTGAGTAAAGCCGCAGGTATGTACACGTTGTTGACCAAACGAGGTCCAATGTTCTTCGCGGATACAACCATCAATTTGGACCCTACCGTAGAAGAAATTATCCAGATGGTATTGAACGTAGCAGATACGGTACGTCGCACCAATATCGAACCTAAGGTGGCCCTATTGAGCTATTCAAACTTTGGTTCGAGCAACGGGCCAGATGCACGTAAAATGGCGCAGGCCAGTAAGATTCTTAGAAAGGAGCACCCTGAGCTTATCGTTGACGGTGAGATACAGGCCAACTTTGCTCTGAATCCGGATCTCCTAGAAGAAAGTTTCCCGTTCTCAGATTTGGTCGGTCACCGCGCGAATGTATTCATTTTCCCAAACCTTGCTGCAGGTAACATTACCTACAAGATGCTGCAAAGCTTTGGAGCTGCCGAGGCCATTGGCCCTATGCTTATTGGAACGCAGAAAAGTGCACACGTTTTGCAACTCGGGGCTTCGGTTCGTGAAATTGTGAATATGGCTACGTTGGCGGCAGTGGATGCACGCACACGTAAAGGTTAATTAGAGCTGCTCAAGCGAATACAGCAGCGGTCTTGACGGCGCAGCGTCATTGTCTATAGGAGCAACCTGCAGATTCAGCAGGTAATTTCCAGGCACAACGTGATCCGGGATATGGGCCAATTCTGTGATGGTCCTGTGCAGGCTATTCTCTGGATGATTTCCCCAAAAACTTCTGTGGCACGCAAGTGCACCAGCGTCTTCTTCTTGGTCCACACTGGGTTGGTCAATGATTAAATGATCAACACCTGCACTGCGTAAGAATGCACCTATTTCAGCATCTAAATACGGCCAATCACTGTTGCTGTAGTTTCTACTGCGGTTGGCGTCTCCGCAGTCGGTTTTTAGAATGACGGTACTTATGCCTTTGGTTCCACCTTCACCTTCAGCTTCCTGCCACGCCTTTTCAAAATTGGCCATACTTACCTTTCCATTTTCAACAAGAGGGTACAACACAAGTGCAATGGTGAAGGGGCTCTTAAAATGCTGGTGTATGGAATGGCGTTCCTCAGTGATATGACCGGCAGTTTCTGTATGAGTTCCGTGGGCATGTGGATTGAAATCAATAGAGAAGAAATTCACACCGCCACCCATAGCTACCGATCCCTTCCAATCGTCTAAAACGACTGGATTGAATGCAGGGGCCTCAATGTACCAAGCACGCGCCACATCGCTCACCGGCATACTCAGATCTGCAAAAGGCGTACTTAAATCTACTGCGTAGTTTGCGCCGCCAATGTGTAGGTTAATCTTCATCGTTGTGATCTATCATGAGACCGGCAATAATGGTATCGCTGGTCATCCAATTCTCTGGTAAAATACGGAACCCATCGTTAATCGGCGCTATAATGCCGCTGCGAAGACCTTCGGTAATATTTTTTCTAAACGCTTCTTCATCAGCAGTACTTAGACTGCCTTTCGGCAAGTCCTTGCTGTACCTGAAGCCGTTGGCGGTCCGCAGACGCACCATCAGTCGTTCGTTCAACTGCTCGCTCACAGAGAGCGCTTCCTGAGTAATCGCAGCACCTTTAGCATAGAGGTTGTTGTTGCTGATATTCCAGAACCTGAGCGTTCCGTCGAAAGAATGTGCCCCGGGACCAATACCTAGATACGGCTCATACGACCAATAGTGTTGGTTGTGCAGGCTTCGTTTGCCGGCTTTGGAATAATTAGACAACTCGTAATGCTCGTAGCCTTGGGTGCGGGCCCACGTGCGCAGCTGCTCGTATTGTGCAAGTACTGCTTCTTCATCGGGCAGCAGGGTGGTTCCTTTTTTCACTTGGTGTGCAAGTCCTGTATTCTCTTCCACGGTCAGCGCATAACAGCTGATGTGTGGCGGGGCATAGTTCTCGAGTTGTTGGAGATTGTTTTGCCAGCTTTCTGTTGTGGAACCGGGCATCCCATAAATAAGATCAACAGAGTAGTTTTCAAAAGCACTCTCAGTAATCCACTGCAGCACTTGGTGCGACTCTTCAGCGGTATGTGCTCTATTGCTCGCGCTGAGTTCAGCAGCTTCAAAACTTTGAATCCCTACACTCAGCCTATTGATACCCGCAGTATACCAGTGCTCTAGGCGCTCCTGGGTGATGTCGTCAGGATTCGCCTCCAAGGTAATCTCCACGTCAGGCGAAATGTCTTTGAATGTGTGACGTATGTGCTGTAATAATCGTTCAATCTCTTCGCTTTCCAGCAAGCTTGGCGTACCTCCCCCAAAGTAAATACTGCCTATTTGTGTGTTGTTCCAGGGCGCAACAATACTTCTTGTTTCTATTTCTTGGAGCATACGACCTAGGACCTCTTCTCGCGTTTTTAGGTTCGTGGAGAAGTGAAAATCACAATAGCTGCAGGCTTGTTTGCAGTAGGGGATATGAAGGTAGATGCTACTCTTCATTAGAGGATAGAGGGTAGCGTTATTTTAAATGTGGAGCCTTGGTTCAATTGGCTATCTACCAAAGAAATGCTCCCATTGTGGTATTCGTCAACAATGCGCTTGGCCAAGCTAAGTCCCAGCCCCCAGCCCCTGCTCTTGGTGCTGTATCCCGGTTTAAAGATGGACCGCTGAATATTTGATGGTATGCCCTTGCCTGAGTCCTTGACAAGAATGAAGATATCCGTACCGTTCAATCGGGCTTCGACTTCTATTTCTCCCTTGCCTTCGAGGGCATCAGTGGCATTGGTAATGAGGTTTTCCAGCACCCACGAGATGAGCTGCGGATTATGCTGCGCCTGAAGATCACTGGCGATGTTCGAGGTGAAGGTCACATTTTTCCCGAGGCGGTTGACCAGGTAATCAAGGCTATTTTCGATGGTACTAGTAAGTGCCGTATGGGTCAGTTCGGGTTGAGAGCCAATTTTACTAAATCGTTCCGTGATCGCCGTTAATCGGTTGACATCGCGCTCCATTTCCCCAAAAGCTTCTTCCTGAGGATATTTGTCTTTGAGGTAAGCCACCCAACCGAGCATAGCACTCAACGGAGTTCCAATCTGGTGGGCCGTCTCTTTTGCCATACCTGTCCATACCTTGTTTTGCTCGCTTCTGCGGGCATTTGAGAAGGCCATGTAGCTGATGAGCATGTAAATGGAAATTACCCCAAGTAGCAACAGTGGATAGAGGCGAAGCTTGGTGAGTAGGGAGGAACCTTTGTAGTAGAGGTAGTTGGTCTTACCGTCGAGGTAGGGATTCTCGAGTACTTGGCCACTTTCTTTGAATTCTTCCAGTTTGCGGTTGAGGTAACGCTCCGGATTGGCCTCCGGCACATCCAAATTGCGGTGGGCAATAATTTCGTCCGAATCGTTTACAAGAATAACGGGAATTGTCTGGTTGTCCTGGATGATCTGGGAATAGAAGGCCAAGTTACTGTCGTCTTCTGAAAGGAAAACCGCTTCCACGGCTTTGGCCCACAGTACAATCTTACGCTCTTCCTCAGCGCGAAGTTCCTTGAGGAAAGTCTCTGTGTAGAATAGCGATACAATACCAATGATGACACCGAAAGCGATCAAGGCTGCTTTCCACCATTGTTTACCTGTATATACGTCCCATTTCATACCTCTAATCTAGTGGTTTCTTTGCTACATTTGTCTCATGCCGAGGAGCCTTGTTATAATTCCAACATACAACGAGATTGAAAACATCGAAAAGATGTTGGAAACCGTCATGAATCTGGAACGCACCTTTGACGTTCTTATTGTTGACGACGGTTCTCCGGACGGCACTGCGGATTGTGTACGCAAGTTGATGGCCAAATACGATGGGCGCATTCATCTTGAAGAGCGCACAGGTAAATTAGGTCTAGGTACAGCATATATCCACGGATTCAAATGGGCACTCGCTCGCGATTACGAGTATGTTTTTGAGATGGACTGTGATTTCTCCCACAACCCTGAAGACCTCCCGCGCCTAGAGGCGGCATGTATTGAAGGTGCTGGAGTAGCGGTGGGGTCGCGATACGTAACGGGTGTGAACGTGGTCAATTGGCCAATGAGTCGTGTGTTGTTGAGTTATTTCGCGAGCGTATATGTCAGATTCATTACGGGAATGCCTATCCAAGATGCTACAGCAGGTTTCAAATGCTACCGCCGTTCTACGCTTGAAGCTATTGACTTTAGTAAAATCCAATTCGTCGGATATGCCTTTCAAATTGAAATGAAGTTTACGGCATGGCGCAAAGGCATAGAAGTTGTGGAAGTGCCTGTCATTTTCACCGACCGCACGGAAGGAGAGAGTAAGATGTCAAGTGGCATCATTAAAGAGGCCATTTTTGGCGTTATTAAATTGAAACTTAGAAGCCTTTTCACCAAGACTTAACCACCCCGGATAAACAAATATGAGCAAGTCTTATTTGATTAAAAATGCCCGCATTGTTAATGAGGGTAAAGTAATAGAAGGTGATGTACTGATCGAAGCTGGGCGTATTGCCAAGATAAATTCAAGCATCGGCCCGAAATCTGCGAATGTCAACGTCATAGATGCTGAAGGAAAGTACCTGATACCAGGTATCATCGACGACCAGGTACACTTTCGCGAGCCGGGCCTTACCCACAAGGGGGACTTGCACTCTGAAAGTCGAGCGGCAGTGGCAGGTGGTATAACGAGCTTTATGGAGCAGCCGAACACCAAACCTGCAGCAACCACTGTTGAAGAGCTCGAGAAGAAGTACCAGCGTGCGGCACAGGTAAGTTTGGCGAACTACAGCTTTAACATGGGCGCTTCCAATGACAATCTCGAGGAGCTGAAGAAGGTGAGCAAGCGCGATGTCGCAGCGATAAAAATCTTTATGGGGTCATCCACTGGAAATATGCTTGTTGACCAGCAAAAAACCCTAGAAGGGATTTTCCAATTGGACCACCAGCTGATCACCCATTGTGAGGACGAGCAAACCATCAGAACGAACTTGAAGAAGGCCAAGCAGCAGTACGGTGAAGATATCCCTATGTCTATGCACCCCGTGATTCGTAGTGAAGAGGCATGTTACTTGAGCTCGAGCACCGCGGTAGAATTGGCAAAGAAATACAACTCGCGCCTGCACGTATTCCATATTTCCACGGCCAAAGAAACAGAGTTGTTCACCAATAAAATTCCATTGGCAGAAAAGCGTGTAACTGCTGAGGTTTGTGTGCATCACCTGTGGTTTGACGACAGCCAATATGAAAGCAAGGGTTCCCAAATTAAATGGAATCCGGCAGTAAAACAAGCGAGCGATCGAGACGGTCTTTGGAAAGCCCTTTTAGACGGACGTTTGGATGTAGTGGCAACCGATCACGCCCCGCACACCCTCGAAGAAAAAAGCAATAAGTACCTCAATGCTCCTTCGGGAGGGCCGTTGGTGCAACACGCTTTGCCGGCGATGATGGAGCGCGTGCACGACGGTGTATGGGACATTCAAACGATGGTTGAGAAGATGTGTCATAATCCGGCCATTTTATTCAGAATGGAGGACCGAGGGTACATTCGTGAAGGTTACCATGCAGACCTTGTACTGCTTGAGCCAAACAGACCTTGGAAAGTGAGCAAAGACAACATTTTGTACAAATGTCAATGGTCACCGTTTGAGGGCACAGTATTCAAGAGTAAAGTAACCCATACCTTTGTCAATGGCCATTTGGCTTTCAAAGAAGAAAACTTTGACGACAGCCAACTGGGCGAACGTTTGCTATTTAACAGAGACTAATGAAATACTGGATTTTGATACCCCTTTTTGTACTCGCCGCCTGCGGCAGTAAGGAGGTATCTGTTCCAGAAGATGTGATACCGGCAAAGCAGATGGTTCCCATCCTTGTCGATGTCCACATCGTGGAGGGTGCAAGAAACGGCGCCTTAATTCTCGGAGATACCAACGGTATAGAAGACTACTACGCAAAGGTGTACGAGAAACACGGAATCACTGAGGCTTCCTTCAAGCGCAGCTTTAAATTTTACAACGGCGAACCCGAGCTGTTCATACCTATTTATGAAAAGGTATTGGATTCGTTGAAAATCAATGGAGCAGCTCTTGCACGCAAAGGCACAGAATCTGAATACGAAGAATGATGCGCGCCCTATTCGCTTTACTGTTCTCTTTGACTGGCCCGCTCATGCTAGGTCAATCTCACATTATTGAAATGTCCTTTTCGGATGCGTCGCAATATCCGACAAGGGTTGCTTACGAGGTTCAAAACGACGAAGGGACGATCCTCCAGCAAGGCTTCATTGAGGTAGCCAATGCTTCGACGTTTTACCAAGTACCGCTTGATGTGACTAAGAAGTTTGCTGTGCTTGTTTACGAGGACGCAAATAGGAATTCTCAAATGGACCGCGGTTGGTTCACCCAACCCCTAGAAAAGTACGCCTTCAGCAATAATGCTTGGGTAACACTTTCCAAGCCAGATCTTGCAGATATGCTCGTGCAAAGAACAGGCACTAAAACTAGGATGGTGCTGACCTTTAAGTCAGTGACAGACTTTTAGAGTTGACCCAAGAAGGTATCTACACATTCAGCGAATGCTTCGCGAGCCTCTGCGTGCACCCAATGCCCAGCGCCGTCAATGGTTTCTAACTCGGCGTTCGGGAAGTGTTCATAGATTTTGTCCTCATCATCGGCGGTAATGTAGCCGCTTTGTCCCCCTGCAATAAACAGGGTGGGTCCATCGAAGTAGCCGTATTCAAGCGCTTCTCCAACATTACTTAATTCACGCTCAAGTACATAGAGATTGAAACGCCATGCCAATTCTTCCTTGGTTTTCCAATGGAGGCTTTTCATAAAGAACTGAATGATGCCAGGGCTCGTCAATGTTTGACTTAAGACAGCTTCAATATCCCTGCGACTTTTGGCTGCAGCAAAATCTACGCGCTTCATCGCTGAGATATATGCTTCGTGGTGAACGGGGTAGAACTTAGGGGCGATATCAACGACGATGACTGCATCGACCAGCTGTGGTTTACGTACGGCAAAATTCATCACTGTCTTTCCACCCATACTGTGTCCCAGAAGTACCACATTTTCAAGATTGTGCTCGCTGATATACCCCTCAAGATCGGCTGCCATAGCATCGTAGTCGTGCACGTTGTGGTGTGGGCTACGTCCATGATTACGGCCATCTACAGCGTGAACCTGCCAGCCCTTAGCTGCAAAGAATTTGGCGTGTGTCGTCCAATTATCACCCATCCCGAAGAGTCCGTGTAGGATGATTAAAGGGCGGCCTTCGCCATAGACTTTTGAAAAGAGCGGTACTATTTCCATGAAGTTGGGTTAAGGCAGTTGAGGTATTGCCTGATGGTATTGTGCAAGCCAAGGTATAAGGCATCCGTGATAAGCGCATGTCCTATGCTCACTTCGTCGAGAAAGCCGTGCAATTGCTGACCGAAATACGCTAGGTTTTCTAGGCTGAGGTCGTGACCCGCATTCACTCCTAGACCTATAGATTTTGCATGTTTTGCGGCCTCCACATAAGGGGCAACGGCATTCTCAGGATTCTTAGGATACCCAACGGCATAATCTTCCGTGTAGAGCTCAATGCGGTCTGAACCAACCTTCTTCGCGCCATCAATGAGATCTAGGTTGGTTTCGATGAACACACTCGTACGGATGCCTGCCGCTTTGAATTTGGCGATGACCTCTGTAAGCAGTGCCTCATGGGTAATGGTGTCCCATCCTGCGTTGGAAGTCAGTACCCCTGGAGGGTCTGGAACTAACGTTACTTGCGCAGGTTTATGGTTTAATACAAGCTCTATGAACGCCTCATTAGGGTAGCCTTCGATATTGAATTCAGTAGTTACCGCCGGGGCCAATTCCGCCACATCGCTGTAGCGAATGTGCCTTTGGTCGGGTCTTGGGTGAACTGTAATTCCCTCAGCACCAAATCGTTCACAATCCAGTGCTGTTTTTAGTACGTTCGGGACATCTCCGCCGCGTGCATTTCGCAACGTGGCTATTTTGTTGATGTTTACGCTGAGTTTTGTGTGCTCGTTCATGGGTACAAAGCTAAAGAAAAGGCCTATGTTTGTTATAGAATGATGAAACAATCCGTACATCTTGAACCCTTTGCGGCGCTAGGCCCAGAAACATCCGTCATCGAAGCCATTGATCGAATGGAAGAGATGAAGGTGAGTGATTTTCCGGTAGTCAACGCTGAGGGCATTTACCTAGGTTTGGTGAGTGAAGATGCATTGTTGGAATACGGCGACGATAATGCGCCGGTAACCAAAGTCATCAACCCTGCCAATGCCCACTTTGTTCTGCCCGACGCGCATTACTTTGACGTGCTTGCCATGGTGGTTCAATACCGGTTGACGTCACTGCCTATTGTGGCATCTGACGGAACCTACCAAAGTGCCTATTTACTGAGTGATGTTGTGGAGTTTTTTAGAAATACGCCCACACTGATGCAGCCTGGCGCATTGCTTACCATGAGTGTAGACCAGAGCCAATACTCCATCTTGACCATCGCCAATGCCGTGGAGCAAAACGACGCGAAGTTGCTCGGCCTATGGCTGATTGCTCCGGACCTCCCGTCGGAAGTTAAAATGGTCCTCAAGTTGAATGTTGAGCACAGTACGCCCATTGTTCAAAGTCTTGAGCGCTATGAGTATCGTTTAGATGGTATCTCAGGAGATGCTAACTTTGAACTCGATTACAAGGAGCGTTTCAATCACCTAATGAATTATTTGAAGTACTAATGAGGATCGCATTATTTGGCCGAGCGCCCAAGACTCAGAACTTCCCGTACATAGAGGTCGTGTTGGAGAAACTCATCGAAGAAGGTGTGCAGATTGGTGTATACCGACCTTTGAGAGATGCTGTTCAGCAAATGAAGGAAGAAGATTTCGCAGAGCTCGAATATGTGGTGTACGACAATGAAGAAGAATTGGACAACTTTGATCCAGATTTCCTCATCTCCTTAGGCGGCGACGGTACCATCCTTGATGCCACTGTTTTAATCCAAAGTAAGGACATCCCTATTCTAGGTATCAATATGGGCCGATTGGGCTTTTTGGCAAACGTCGCTAAAAGCAATATTGAGAGTTCCCTGGATGCCTTATTCACCGGGAGATTCCAGTTGGATTTCAGAAGCCTACTCCAAGTACGCACTTCTTGTGGAAAGTTGATGAAGCCCAATTTTGCCCTGAATGAAATTACCTTGGCCCGCAAGGAAAGTACGAGCATGATCACCGTGCATACCTACCTCAATGGCAACTATCTGAACAGCTACTGGGCCGATGGTCTCATCGTATCAACGCCTACGGGTTCTACGGGCTACAGCCTGAGCTGTGGTGGTCCTATCATTATGCCAAACAGTGATAATTTTGTGTTAACGCCTATCGCGCCGCACAATTTAACGATGCGTCCTTTCGTTATCAACGACAGCAACACGTTGCGGATGCAGGTAGAAAGCCGCGAGAATGAGTTTTTGGCCTCTTTGGACAGCCGTATTCACAGCTTCACCACAGAGACTGAATTATTGATTCAAAAGGCAGACTTTCGCATCGCTTTGGTACAAACTGAATTACAAGATTTCCCGTCCACGATGCGCAATAAATTGAGCTGGGGACGCGATCATAGAAATTAATGAAAAGAAGCGTTTTTACACTTTTAATTCTAGTGGTATCATGGACTGCCAGTGCGCAGTTTTACGAACTAGGCCTTGGTGCGGGTGGTACACTCTTCCATGGAGACGTGGGTGCCGTTGCCTTTAACGCCGAGGGTACTTCGGGTTTTGTACCGAATCAATCCTTCACCACAATTACGCTTCGTCGCCAGTTCAATTGGCATTGGAGCACACGCTTTAATTACACTCGAGGGACTATTGGCAGCAGCGACAGCTGGGCAAAGGACGATTTTAAATCGGTCCGCAATATTGACTTCAGAACAGCGGTCGATGAATTTGCCTTACTCACCGAGTTTAATTTCTGGCCGTACGGAACGGGGACCAAGAACAACCAAAGCTTCTACATTTTTAGCGGTCTTGGTTTAACAGCTTACAACCCTCAAGGGGAATACAACAATGAGTGGGTCGACTTGCGACCTTTGGGCACAGAAGGCCAACAAACGGATCTAAGCGATCAGCTTTTCTACGGAACCACGACCATTACGGTGCCTATGGGTATGGGCTACAGGAGGTCACTTGCCCGTGACTGGAGCATGACTGCGGAGGTCGGTTGGCGCCGTTACGGGTCTGATTACATGGACGATACCTCCGGCGATTATGTGAACGCTGTGGACCTCGCTGAGGAACGTAATGCGATGGCTGCCTACTTTGCAAACCCAGGAAACGTACCCTACAGCAATGGATTGGCCAGAGGCAATGCCAATACAACAGATTGGGCTATTTTTGCTGGCGTAACCATTTTTTATAACCTAAGTCCTCGTGATGAACGCTGTAGCGGATTCTAAAACATACCGAGAAAATAGACTCAAAGCAGGTCTAGATCCCGACAATATGCCCAAACACATTGCTGTGATTATGGACGGCAACGGGCGTTGGGCGAAGCAGCAGGGATTCATGACGCGTGTTCGTGGACACGAGGTTGGTGTAGAAGCTTTGCGCCGAATTACGACGGCTTCTGCAGAGCTCGGCCTTGGATTCTTGACCGTCTATGCCTTTTCAACAGAAAATTGGAACCGACCAAAAGCCGAAGTAGATGCCTTGATGAATATTCTAATGAATGCGCTAGAGAAGGAATTACCGGTGCTTCAGAAGAATAATGTGCGTCTAAATGCCATTGGAAATATTGGCTTGCTACCTGAAAAAGCAAATAAAAAGTTAATCTCTGTAATTAATGCCACATCCGACAACGATGGGTTAACTTTGACGCTTGCATTGAGCTACGGCTCACAGGACGAAATGGTCCAAGCCATCCGCAAGGTAGCCCTAGAGGTAGCCGAAGGAAAATTGGACCCAGAAAGCATTACAGAAGAGCATGTGGAGAAACACTTGTTTACGGCAGGGATGCCGCACCCTGATCTTCTTGTGCGCACTTCGGGGGAGCAACGGATAAGCAATTACCTGCTGTGGCAGCTTGCTTATGCGGAGTTTTACTTTACTCCAGTCTTGTGGCCTGACTTCGATGCTGAGGGGTTGTACGAAGCCATTGCTTCTTTCCAAAAGAGAGAGCGTCGCTTTGGACAGACTTCAGAACAGCTAACTGTGAAGTAAGAACATGAAGAATAGATTTTTGGCCATTTTACTTTTGGTCATTTCCTCTTTTACGACAAAAGCACAAGTCACCACCGGTGGCGACTTTAACCTTATCCCAGGAATCAATTACGAGATTGCTGGCATCACTGTAACGGGTGCAGGTTCCTTAGATCCCAATGTAGTCATCATGTTGACCAACTTGCGCGTTGGTGATAACATTCAGTTTCCAGATCCAAAATTAGCCGACGCTATCCGCACGTTGTGGCGTCAACAACTCTTTGAGGACATTACATTCAAAGTTGTCAATAAGGTAGGTAAGAAGGTTTACCTAGACATACAGCTGGTGGCGCTTCCAAAACTCAGTAAATACTACATGACGGGTCTGAAGAAGGCCTGGAAGGATGATATACGAGAAGAGCTCGATCTACGCGCTGGCAAGGTGGTCAATGAAAACCTCAAGGTGATGAGCCGCAATAAGATCAAGAAGTACTTCTACGAGAAGGGCTATTTGAACGCGGCAGTAGAGGTGCTTGAAAAGGTGGATACTACCTACAATAACGCGGTGATCCTTGGTTTTAAAATTGACCCTGGTGCACGTGTGAAAATTGGCGACATCGTTTTCACAGGGAACGAAGCCGTAAGCGAAAAGGTGCTCCGCAAGGCGATGAAAAACACCAAAATCAAGGGTAAGGCCATCTTTAAATCGTCCAAGCTCAAGAAGAAAGAGTACCGTGAAGACCTTCGCGCCATCGTTGCGAAGTACAACACACTAGGGTACCGTGATGCTCGTGTAGTGAGCGATACGGTTTACAGCATTAGCGACGAACTTGTGCAGATTGACATTACTGTTGAGGAAGGTAAGAAGTACTATTTCGGAGACATCACTTTCATAGGGAACACGAAATATGAAACGGAACTTCTCTCGGGCATCTTGAAAATTAATCGTGGCGATATCTACGACTCACAGCACTTGAACGAGCGTGTAAGTTTCGATCCGAACGGCAACGACGTTGCGTCGATATACTTGAACAACGGCTACTTATTTTCACAGGTTATCCCAGTAGAGAAGAATGTAACTAACGACACCATTGATATCGAAATCCGTATCCAAGAAGGCCGCCAAGCGACTATTCGCAAGGTGAGCATTAGCGGTAACGAAAGAACGAACGATCATGTGATTTACCGTGAGGTGCGCACAAAGCCAGGAGATTTGTTCTCAAAGGCGATGATTCAGCGTACCATTCGTGAGCTCTCGCAGTTGGGCTATTTTGACCAGCAGCAGATTGGTGTAAATCCTGTACCGGATCCACAGACAGGAACGGTCGATTTAGAGTATACCGTGGTAGAGCGCTCGACCTCGCAGCTTGAATTGCAGGGGGGCTGGGGTGCCGGACGTGTGGTTGGTACCTTAGGTCTAAACTTCAACAATTTCTCGGCACGCAACATCAACAACAAACGCGCTTGGCAACCATTACCAACGGGTGATGGTCAAACGATCAACATCCGTGCACAGTCAAACGGTTTGTATTTCCAGAGCTACAATGCCTCATTTACGGAACCTTGGTTGGGCGGTCGCAAGCCGAACAGTTTCACCGGAACGATTTACCACAACGTACAAACCAACGGGGTAGAGCGTACGAATCCAAACCGTCAAAGTTTGTACATCACAGGTATCAACTTCGGGTTGGGTCAACGTTTGAAGTGGCCGGACGATTACTTCACCTTGTACCAAGGAATTGAGTTCCGTCGATTCAACCTCGACAACTTCCCAACGGGATTTTTGAATTACAATAAGGGGATTTCGAACAACGTGAATTACAAGTTCACCTTAGGTCGTAACAACACGGATGTACCGATCTTCCCAACGCGTGGTTCACAGATCAGCTTTGCCGCAGAACTTACTCCGCCGTTTAGCATGTTCCGTGACGACGTTGACTATAAAAACCTGAGCTCAGAAGAGCGTTTCCGTCTCGTTGAATACCACAAGTGGAAGTTGAACGCGGATTGGTTTGCACCGATCACCTCTAAGTTTGTCATTCGTACACACGGTGAGTTTGGTTTCTTGGGAAGCTACAACAAAGACTTAGGCCTTCCGCCTTTTGAGCGTTTCTACGTGGGTGGTGACGGTTTGACCAACTTCGTAATTGACGGTCGTGAAATCATCGGTCTGCGCGGTTATCAAAACAACTCTATTACACCAGCAGGTGGTGGAGCGTTGTACAACAAGTACATCTTCGAAGCGCGTTACATCATTGCCAATACGCCTTCAGCACAGGTGTTCCCATTGGTGTTTATGGAAGCGGGTAACAACTATGATAATTTCTGGGACTACCGAGCGTTTAACCTCAAGAGAAGTGCCGGTGCCGGTATCCGTATCTTCATGCCGATGTTTGGTTTGATGGGTGTAGATGTTGGGTATGGATTTGATCCAGAGCCGAACGGCGCGACCGCGAGTGGTTGGCAGACGCACTTCATCATTGGTCAACAGTTCTAAATTTAGCTACCTTCGCCGCAATGAAATGTAAAGGTCTCTTTCTTACCCTTGCCCTTGTGTTGAGCACAGCAGTGTTCGGCCAGCGCTACGGTGTGGTTGATACCGATTACATTTTAAAGAGCCTACCTGAATATGCACAAGCAAAGAGTCAGATTGACAAGCTGAGTGAGCAGTGGGCGGGAGAGGTAAGTGCACTTCAAAGTGAATTAGAGAGCTTGAAAGACGCATTAGATGCAGAACGTATCTTACTTTCGCCAGAGAAATTAGAAAAAAGAGAAGAGGGTATCGAAGCTAAGCAAGCCGAGGTCATAGCTCTTCAACAAAAATACTTCGGACCTGAGGGGCAGCTGTTTGAAAAGCGTAACCAGTTGGTTCAACCCATCCAAGACAAGGTTTTTGGTGCTGTACAGGCAGTGGCTAGAAAGCGTAAATTGGAATTGGTCCTTGACAAAAGTGCCCAAAGCGGTGTTCTGTTTGTCGATAAGGACAAGGACTACAGCGATGAAGTATTAAATAGTTTAAAGCGATAAAAACAATAGAAATGAAAAGAGTATTACTCGCACTTGCCTTGACATTGGGCTTTGCTACAACCTCAGTTGCTCAGCAAAAAGTAGGTCACATTAATGTTGATGAGCTATTGGCAGTTATGCCAGAGACTCAGGCAGCACAAGCAGAAATTCAAAAGTACCAAGGTCAACTTGAGGGCGATGCTCAAGCGATGCAGGAAGAGTACATGACCAAGATGCAGAACGCACAGGCAAACGTAGACACGTGGACTCAGTTGCGTCTTCAGAAGGAGCAAGAAGAGCTAGAAGCTATGGGTCAGCGCATCATGGCGTTCAACCAGAGTGCTCAACAAGAACTTCAGCGCAAGCAGATGGATCTTATGTTGCCTATCATCGAGAAAGCACAAGAAGCAGTAAATAAAGTAGCTGCTGATAATGGCTTCGCTTACGTGCTAGACGCTTCAGCTTCAAAAGCAGTCGTTGTTTATTTGGATGGTGGTGAAGATATCATGCCGCTTGTTAAGGCTGAGTTGGGCATCCAATAAGCCGAAAGAAATAGATTTTTAGACCCCTTGTTGGCGTGGCCAGCGAGGGGTTTTTTATGGCTAGATTATTGGTAAGTTTACACGGCATGAGTAGCATTGGAAAAATAGGTTTATTTGATAGTGGACTGGGAGGTCTTACAGTGCTTCGTGCGCTCAATAAGATGCTGCCCGATGCTGCCAAAGTCTATTACGGCGATACGCTTCACCTTCCTTACGGAGATAAGAGCGACGAGGCCATCGTTGGCTACAGTGTGGAGATTGTACAGTTCTTAAAAGACCAAGGCTGCGGACTTATCGTCATTGCTTGTAACAGTGCTAGTGCAGCTGCAGGTAAAGCCTTGGAAGAGCGATTTCCTGAGTTGACATTCGTTAATGTGATTGACCCGGTGGTCGATTATCTAGCGTCCCTTTCCCCTCAAAAGGTGGGCTTGCTTGGCACGCGCGCCACGGTTCGCAGCGGCGCGTACTCTCAGAAACTTGCAGCCAAAAACAGCGAGGTGGAGCTTCAAGCGTTGGCTACACCATTGCTTGTTCCTTTAATAGAAGACGGATTTCTAGGGACAGGTATAGATGCAAGTGTTCTAGCACATTACTTAAAAGACCCAGCCATGAACGGGATCACTTCGCTTGTTCCTGGCTGTACACATTACCCATTATTAGAGGAGGCTGCAGCTTCTATTCTTTCAGGAGTGCATTGGGTAGATGCCCCTTCTATAGTTGCCGAGGCCGTTGCCAAACATTGGACGGATGAGCACAGCGAAGGCAGTGCATTTTACCTCAGTGATCGCACGGATAATTTCCTGGGACTTGCTGAAAAGACCTTTGGCATTGATGCGAAATGGGAACTCGTCCGTCTAGAGGATTAATTACCTGTTCTCTCCCCAGCGGTACATCCACGAACTAATTGTAGAAATCAGGAAGCTGAAGAGTATGGCTGTCCATGTGCTTCGCACGTAAAGTCCATCGATCCACTGGTCCGCTACGCCAATGATAAGGGCATTGATAATGAGCAGAAATAGACCGAGGCTCATCACGGTAATTGGAATGGTAATTATAATGAGCAGCGGTTTCAGGGTGGCATTTAATAGGCCTAATACGATAGCGATTCCAACGGCGGTTGTAAAGCTGTCTATTTGAACTCCAGGCAAGAGCCAACCAGCGAGGAAAACAGATAGGGAGGAAACGATAAGACGGGCGAGAAGGCTATTATTTTGTTTCATTTGCGGTAAATTGGGTTGCATTAGAAAATACACCCATGAAAATACGTTTTTCCCTGAGCATAGCCGCTGTGTCGGCCCTAGTTTTCACAGCTTGTAATCAAGAAACTGTAGCACCTGCCGCTGCTCCACAGCCCACTAAAGTAGTGGTGGAAGCAGATACGTCTGTACGAGCTGAGCTGTTCGAAGATCCACACAGCTATTCGCGTGAGGAATCCAAAGTGACGCATTTGAACTGGGAAGCAGCGGTAGATTTTGAAAAGGAAATCATCACTGCAAATGCAGTTTGGACCCTTGAGGAGGGTCATGGCGATACGGTTATTTTTGATATTAAGGATTTGCAGGTAAATGAGGTATTGGTCGATGGAAGCCGCGCATTATTTACCATTGAGGGCGACGACCCTTTGTTGGGTTCAGCATTGGTAGTTCCCGCACCGGGCGCTCAGACCATAAGCATATTGTACAAGACCTCACCAGAGGCTGAGGCGTTGCAGTGGTACCCGGCAGAATTGACTCAAGGGAAGCGTCAGCCGTTCTTGTTTACACAAAGTCAAGCCATCCTTGCAAGGACTTGGGTGCCTTGTCAAGACCGTCCAGGGGTGAGGTTTACCTATGAGGCGACCGTGAAGGTGCCGAAGGAGGTGTTGGCGCTAATGAGTGCGTCAAACCCAACACAGAAAAACGATGAGGGCATTTATGAATTTAGCATGCCGCAGCCTATACCTTCTTACTTGCTCGCATTGGGTGTGGGTGATCTAGCGTTCATTCCTTTGGGCGAGCGCTCGGGGGTATATGCAGAACCAGAAATGGTACGCAATGCGGCATACGAATTCGCACAGACGGAGGATATGATTGCCGATGCAGAGGAGATGTACGGTCCCTATTATTGGGGACGATACGACATGCTTGTTCTCCCGCCGTCGTTCCCGTTTGGGGGGATGGAAAATCCAAGACTGACTTTCTTGACGCCGACGGTTGTCGTGGGCGATATGAGCCTGGTGAGCTTGATTGCGCACGAGCTCGCCCACAGTTGGAGCGGAAATTTGGTGACCAACGCTACATGGAACGACTTCTGGATTAACGAGGGTTTCACGGTTTACTTCGAGATGCGCATTATGGAAAAGCTCTATGGGGTCGATTTTGCGGACATGCTCGAGGCATTGAGCTACGACGATCTGCAAAAGGAATTGACTGTGATGCTGGAAGAAAATGTAGAGGCAACCTCTTTGAAACAAGATTTGAAAGGCAAGAATCCGGACGATGGTGTCAATGCCATTGCTTACGATAAAGGGTTCCACTTCTTGCGCCTGTGTGAGAATACGGTGGGCCGCGAAAAGTGGGATGAATTCTTAACCTACTACTTCGACAAGTACAAATTCAAAACGATGGTAACCGAAGTCTTCCTGCAGGAATTAGCTGGGTTGATGACTCAGGAGCAATGGGATGAAATAGGTGTAGAACAGTGGGTATACGGTACAGGACTGCCTGTGAACTGTCCATTCCCAGCATCTAATCGCTTTGTTGTGGTGGATGATGCTGTAACAATGATGTTGAATGTGGATCCGGATGCAGCGGATGCACGAAGCATGGCCTATCTGACGCAAGAAACGACCATCCGCTGGACCACCCAGGAATGGCTCCGCTACATCAGAGGTCTTGAGGCCGGAGGTGCTACGGAAGGACATTATGCGTTGGCAGACGGGAACTATGGTTTCAGCGGCAGCCCAAACCCAGAGATTGTGGCAGCATGGTATTCTGCAATCTTGAAAACAGGTTTCGAGGGCTACGACAACGACATTTACACAAAGAAAGTCGAGAGCTTCTTGGGCAGCGTGGGACGCCGCAAGTTTATTGTACCGATGTACCAAAGTATGTTGGAGGGCGATGAGAAACGCCAAGCTTGGGCCAAGAAGATCTACATGGACTCTAGAGCGTCTTACCACCCGTTGGCTCAAGGTACTTTGGACGCCCTGTTTGCCGAGCAGATGTAATGCAACCACATCCCATTCACGAGGCTTTAATGCCGCATGCCCAGCCGGACCGCATCAACGACTTCATGCGTTATTTCCAAACGTTTGAAGGTGGGTATGCCGAGGGCGATACGTTTATGGGGGTGATGGTTCCCGACCGCCAGAAGGTCGCTAAAGTATATTTCGATCAGTGGGACGAGCGTGTTTTGCGCAGCGGTCTTGTGCACCCCATTCACGAGGTGCGTCACACAGCACTTTTTACGTTAATGCGCTACTATGGTAAGGAGCGTAAACGCCGGCAGCATTGGCACGATGTGCTGTACAGCTGTTTTGAGGGTATTAATAACTGGGATTTAGTGGATACTTGTGCGCACAAGATTTTTGGGCAATACGCCTTTAATACGTGCGATTTTTCCACGTTGGAGGAATTGCTTGAAAGTCCAAATATGTGGAAGAAGCGTGCGGCAATCGTAGCACAACTGTGGATGTTAAAACAAGGCAGGTACGATGAATTACTTGCCTACGCACCGGTAGCTGCAGAGGATGCCCCTGAGATTTTACAAAAGGCCATTGGCTGGTTGATGAAATGTTTGTGGCAGCAGCAACCGGAATTGGCCGAGGATCATATGGCGGCGTATTTGCAGGAAGGATTATATATGCGTTTGATTGTACGCATTGGATTGGAAAAGGCAGGAAAGGACCACCGAAATCAGTTCTTGGCGACGTTCGCCCCAAAGTAGTTTACCGCCCTAAGTGAACCTGAAGGCTGTCCGATTCCGGCCAGAGCAATTCAAAACTGCCCTTATTCCTGTCGTTTTGACGTTCCTCCTCTTCGTCACGCTTGAAGAGCGTCTTTAGATCTTCTTTCTCCTGCTTAATGGTAGACTTTAAGGAGGTGCGAATCTGCTGTCGGTCCAAGCTGATGCACGGATCGTCGAGGTTACAGCCCACTAGAAGCCTCATGTAGGGCTGATTTTCGG
>JBNAAX010000030.1:0-24472 GCA_049631665.1 Schleiferiaceae bacterium | reverse complement strand
AGTAGTTACTGCCGGTGGTATTGCTCGTGAAAAGAAAGCACTCGGCTTCGGCGTTGAAGAAGTGAAAGGTGCTTCTATCAAAGAATCTGGTGAAACCAATATCGTAAGTGGTATTTCAGCCAAGGTGAGTGGTGTGCAAGTAACCAACTCATCGGGTGCTGCAGGTGCTGCTTCTTACATCAAGATTCGTGGTAATGCGACATTTACTTCGAATGATAACCAGCCGTTAATGGTTGTCGACGGTGTTCCGATTGACAACTCTCAGATCGCTACTTCAGATCTACGCGCTGGTGTTGCTAATTCAAACCGTGCAATCGATATTAATCCAGACGATATTGAGAGTATTTCGGTTCTGAAAGGTGGTGCAGCTGCTGCACTGTACGGAACACGTGGTGCGAATGGTGTAATTCTAATCACCACGAAAAAAGGTTCTTATAACCAAGACTTCCAAGTGAACGTGAGTTCTTCATTGGAAATCTCGCAGGTGAATAAAATGCCTGAAACTCAGAACAAGTACTCTCAAGGTTACTTCGGATCTTACGCCGGTGGAACGAGTAATCCGTTCTCTTGGGGTCCTGCATTAACTCAATTAGGTTATGATGCCAATGGAGTTATTACTCAAGATTCTTCTGCTGTAGTAGGAGGCTGGGGTGTTAGTCCATACGACAATGCTGGAAACTTCTTTCAAAACGGTAGAAGATTAAATAATTCATTGACTTTGTCTGGTGGAGGTAAGAAGAGTTCGTACTACCTGTCAATTGCGAATTTGCAAGATCAGGGTATCGTTCCTTTGAATACATTTGAACGTACAACTATCCGTTTAACAGGTACTGGTCAAGTGGCTGCTAATTTGAAAGCAACAGCTTCATTATCGTATTCAAATTCTGGTGGTTATCGTGTTCAACAAGGTTCAAACCTTTCCGGTTTGATGCTTGGTTTATTACGTACTCCTCCAACATTTGATAATACAAATGGTGCTACGGATCCATCTGATCCGTCTGCGTACCTCAATGCTGATGGTACTCAAAGAAACTATCGCGCAGGTGGTGGTTACGATAATCCTTTTTGGACAATTAACATGAATCCATTTACGGATGAAGTTAATCGCGTATTCGGTTACACTAAATTCGATTGGTCACCAGTCGATGATCTTTTGATTTCTTACCGTTACGGTATCGACCAATATTCAGATGTTCGTAAGCAAATTATTTCCTTGAATTCTAGAACATTCCCTGGAGGTTCAATCACTGATGAGATCTGGTCAATTAAGGAGCAGAACCATGATTTAACCGTTCAGTACTCAACGGACTTTGGTCCTATCGGTGCCAACTTCTTAGGAGGTATGAACGTGAACGACCGCGATCGTAAATATGTAAGCACATATGGTTCAGGTCTAGTATTGCCAAACTTCTACAATATGAGTAATGCTCAAAGCCAGTTTGCATATGAAGGACTTACTGGCCGTAGAATTTTCGGTGTTTATGGTGAGGCACAGTTGGATTACGAGGACTGGGCATTCTTAACATTGACTGCACGTCGTGACCAAGCGTCTACGTTTGGTGACGTGGCAACTCCTATTATCTACCCGTCAGCTTCTTTGTCGCTGATACTGACTGACATGTTGGATATTAAGAGTGATGTCCTTTCATTTGCGAAACTACGTATGTCTTCTGCTCAAGTAGGTTCTGAGCCTCCTTTCGCTTCTAATGCTACGTATTTCAATCAAGCTGGCGTTGGGTCTGGGTGGATCAACGGTATTAGTTTCCCTTACTTAGGTGCAACTGGATTTACTCAAAGCAATGTATTGGGTAACCCTGATTTACGTCCAGAATACACCATTACTAATGAGGTAGGTGCTGAGTTAGGGCTATTTGAAAACAAGCTCAACGTAGACGTTACACTTTACCAGCAGACTTCACAGGATCTTATTGTAGCTGTTCCGGTTGCAGGATCTAGTGGTTTTACAAGTACTTTCTTGAATGCCGGTACAATGACTAATACAGGTGTGGAATTACAATTAAACGCTAACCTTGTTAAAACAGATGATTTCACTTGGGATGCAGGTATGACATTTACTCGTAACCGTAACGTAGTTGAGAAATTGGCTGACGGTGTAGATGTAATTGGTCTACCATGGGGCTTCTTCGGAGCAAACCAGCGTCTAGTTGAAGGTGAAGCTTACGGTACGCTTTATGGTGATGACTGGGCACGTGACGAGCAAGGTAATGCGCTTGTTGACGGTAATGGATATCCTATTTACTCTTCTACTGAAGTTGTTGTAGGTGATCCTAACCCTGATTATTTGATGGGTATCAGTTCCGCTGCTTCGTACAAAAACTGGAGCTTCAATATGCTATGGGACATCCGTCAAGGTGGTGACATCTGGAACGGTACCCGTGGTGCTTTGTATTACTTCGGTACACACATCGATACAGATATGCACCCATCTGGTGCAGCTCGTGGAGAGACTTTTGTTTGGGAAGATGTTGTAATGGGTAACAGTGGTGTTTACGCTCCTGGTACGACAGATGCTGATGGAAACGATATCAGCGGTCAACCTAATACAACTCCAGTTCTAAACGATATCGACTCTTACGCTCTAGGCCCACTTTCTGGATTTACAGGAGCGTCACGTCCGTTTATTGAGGACGGTAGCTGGGTTCGTTTGAGAAATATTGGTGTTAACTACAAGTTTGATGCTGATGCACTTAGCGGAACAAAACTAAAAGGCTTATCTGTAGGTGTTAGCGGACGCAACATCTTCTTAAGAACTCCTTACCGTGGTGTTGATCCAGAAACTAACCTTTCAGGAGCTACAAACAGCCAAGGTGCGGATTACTTCAATATGCCTAATACAATGGGTGTAATCTTCAATTTGAAGGCTAACCTTTAAAAATAACGCATTATGAAAATTAAATCTTTAGCAATTTTAGCAGTAATCGCGTTTGGATTTACTGCTTGTTCAGAGGCTTGGTTAGAGGAAAAGAAACTCGACCAAAACAGACCGTCTGAGGTGAGCATGGGAGTTCTTCTTCCTGCTGCGCAAGCTGGTTGTGGAATGCTTCAAGGCGATGTTTTGCCTCGTCTTACAAGCATCTTCATGCAGCAGATGACTGGAACGGATCGTCAATCTTTGGCGCACAACCGTTATGCACAAATAGGTGAGGGAGATTTTAATACTCCTTGGAATAATTCTTACGCTGGAGGTCTATACGATTTACAGTTAATCATGGATATGGCGGACGAGCAAGATGCTCCTGCTTATCGTGGTATAGCGAAAATCATGACCGCGTTTGCTTTGGGTATTCTTACCGACCATTTCGGTGATATCCCTTACACAGAGGCGTTTACTGGCGCGGCAAATCTTAAGCCGGCTTATGATTCACAAGAGGATATCTACAACACTATCTTCACGCTACTAGCAGAAGGTAAGGCAGATTTAGCTCTTCCAAGTTCAGTTATGCCTGGTAGTGATGATCTTGTACACGGTGGAGATTTAGCGGCATGGGCGGCAAAAGCTGATGCACTAAAAGCACGTTACCTTAACCATTTAAGTAAGACATCTAGCTACGATGCGGCGGCAGTAATTTCTGCTTGTAACGACGCTTTAAATGCTGGCGCTTACTCAGTGATGCGTTATGAGGCTGCACTTAACCAGAATCCATGGTACCAGTTTACTGTTATCGATCGTTCTGGTTATATCAGCCAGTTCGGAACTATGTATGACATGATGGAAGCATCTAGTGATCCTAGAATCAGCTTCTACCGTTCAGCAGATAGCTTGACTTTACCATCTTATGGAGCAGCTACTTCTGATTTACCTCTAGTTACGCCTTTTGAATTGTATTTCATTAAGGCAGAAGCTGAGATGAATAGTGGTGATGCTACCTCTGCTAGAGCTTCTTTAGAAGACGCAATTGAGTCTCATATGACTTGGTTAGGTGTTGATGCTGCATCAACAACTGCCTACATAGATTCATTGTCAGCTACTACGGATTTAGAGCTTATCATGAATGAGAAGTATGTTGCTATGTTTACTTCAACGGAGTCATGGACAGATTGGAGAAGAACAGGTTTCCCGACTCTAACAGCTCCAGCTGATGCTAACTTGAGTGACATTCCACGTAGAATGCCATACCCAGAGGGTGAGTACTTGTACAACAGTGCAAATGTACCAATGCCACTGACGTCTACTCCAGACGAGAAGTTTGGTGTTACATCAACTTACCGTCTATGGTGGGACATGTAATCACTTAGATTATTGATAAAGGCCGCCGCTCCCATCGGGAGCGGCGGTTTTTTTTGCGCTAAATTTGGCTTAATGGATAAGGCCATAGATCACTTGCAACAAACCATAGGCGAACGCGCTATTCTTAAGGAAGAATTGGACGCGCTATTCGATACTCATGAGGGTATTGAAAGGCATTGGTTTGAGTATGATGAGAGTGAGCAGGTTTATTATCTAGTGCCAGAAATATTGGCCTATGAAGCCAAGCCTAAAGAAGACTTTGAAGCTTTAGGGCTGGGAGAACTAGAAGAACGAATAGTGGATGTTCTAGAACAGGGGAAAAGCGTGAAATGGGGCAAACTAGCCCTTACCATGTGGCTGTTCTTCCTGTTCATTGTAGTTTACACCATCATTGAAACAATTTCATAAAAAAACCACCCCGTAAAGAGGTGGTTTTCGATGTATTATGTGAGTGATGCTTACTTCGCGCGTTCCTTATAAGAACCGTCTGCGGTGTTGATCACAATCTCTTCATCTGTTTTAATGAACAAAGGCACCTGAACCTCAGCACCTCCCTCTACGGTCACAGTCTTCATAGCGTTTGTTGAAGTGTTTCCTTTGACTGCAGGTTCTGCGTAAGTCACTTTTAAGTTTACTGTACGTGGCAGCTCTACCGCCATTGCTCTGTTTTCTGTAGCATGGAACAATACAAGACACATCATGCCGTCAACCAAGAAATCAGGAGCGTTGATTAGCTCTTTAGCAAAGGTCAATTGCTCGTAGTTGTCCGTGTTCATAAAGTGGTAGTCTTTACCGTCGTTGTACAAGAACTGGTACTGACGAGTTTCCACGTCGATAGTCTCAATCTTAGAACCCGCAGGGAAAGTATTGTCCAAAACACGACCAGTCTCAAGGTTTTTAATTTTCGTGCGCACAAATGCGGCGCCCTTTCCTGGTTTTACGTGTAGGAATTCAATGACTTGGAACGGCTGACCGTTAAAGTTGATGCACATTCCGTTTTTGATATCTGAAGTACTTGCCATAATCGAGTTGTTTGTCGCCCAAATATACTGTAAATGCAGAGGGCTATTTCATGGGTTAATAATGCTTTTCAAGGATTAATTCACCGCTGCAGAAGTCATATTCGTGTGCGACGTAGTTGCTGGCAACGATAATGGTCTTTTCTGTGGCCAATTCTTGAATCATTATCTTATAGAGTTCAACACCCTCCTTATCTAAATTGCTTGTTGGTTCATCCAACAAAAGCACAGGCCTTGGGCTCGCGATAGCCAATAGCAGTCGTACGCGTTGCTTCATGCCGGAGCTGTAGGTCTTAATTCGCTTATTTAAATGTGGTGTGAGCCCCGCTTCATGGATCCATCCGTCCAAATCTACACCTGGGGTGAAACCGCACATTTTCTGGTGGAAAGCAATAGTCTCATTGAGGCTGAACATAGGATTTAGGGCCACATAGGGCGCGGCGATTGCACAAATACTCCCTGCCTCTGCTGACGGGGTATTATTCCCATCAAAGCTGTACTGAGGTGGGTTTTCGGTGGCCTCCTGTGCGCCTGACAATATCTTAATTAACGTAGATTTACCCGAACCGTTTGAACCTAAAATGACTGTTTTGGAGCCCGTTTCAAAGGTGTGGGTAATTCCTTGTAAGATGTGCTGATTGCCAAAGGTCTTTTGAAGATTTCCAACGGTAATCATACGGCTACTTTCTAATTAAACCTCTGTCACTAGCGTCTATGAATGCGATGATTTCTTTAGCCACGGTGCTTTGACCGTATTCGGCTTTTATTACTTCTAGAGCTTGGCTAATGTTCTTACCGCTTTGATAGAGGATGCGGTAGATATCTTGTATCTCTCTAATTGTGTCGTTGAGGAAACTGCGTCTACGTAAACCAACACTATTCACCCCTGCATAGGTCAATGGATCACCCGCAGCTGTAATGAATGGAGGTACGTCTTTTCGTACCATTGCGCCACCGCCAACCATAACGTGATTGCCAATCTTTACAAATTGGTGTACGGCGCTCAATCCGGATATAATGGCCCAATCGCCGACTTCAACGTGACCTGCGAGAGCAACGGAGTTCACTAGGATAACACGATTTCCGATGATACAATCGTGTGCAATATGCACATAGGCCATAATTAAACAGTCCTGGCCAAGAGTGGTTCTACCGTATGCCTTGGTACCACGGTTGACGGTCACACATTCTCTAATGGTGGTTCGATCACCAATTTCAACGGTGGTTTCTTCACCTTCGAATTTTAGATCTTGGGGAACCGCTGAAATGACTGATCCTGGAAAGATGCGGCAGTTCGCTCCAATGCGAGCTCCATCCATGATGGCGACATTGGGACCAATCCAAGTACCTTCTCCAATCTCAACATCCGCCGCTATGGAGGTAAAGGGACCAATCTCTACTTGGTCGCCAATTTTAGCAGATGGATGTACGTCGGAGAGTTTATGAATCATTATTTGGTAATCTGTGCCATCAACTCGGCCTCACTGACCAGTGTTTCGCCTACAAACGCTCGACCGAGCATATGAACGATTCCTCTGCGTATTGGAGTAATGAGTTTCAGGTCAAAAATCAATGTGTCGCCGGGAACGACCTTCTTCTTGAATTTCACATTGTCAATCTTCATGAAGAAAGTTAGGTAGTTCTCAGGGTCTGGTACTGAGCTAAGTGCAAGAATCCCGCCACATTGTGCCATTGCCTCAACTTGCAGTACACCTGGCATAACCGGCGAACCTGGGAAATGACCGACGAAGAACGGTTCATTCATAGTGACTGACTTAACGCCAACTACACGATCTTCAGTCAGTTCCATGATTTTGTCGACCAAAAGGAACGGTGACCGGTGTGGGATCAACGCCATAATATCCTCGACCGTTTTAACTGGTGGGATATTAGGGTCATATTTTGGTGGTCTTGGCTTACTTTCTTCCTTGCGGATTTTCGCAGCAAGAGCTTTTGTAAACTCTGCATTTACGCCGTGTCCAGGTTTTGTTGCAATCAAGCGTGCCTTAAGCGGACGACCCAATAGAGCGATGTCTCCAATAACATCAAGCAATTTGTGCCTTGCTGCTTCATTTGAGAAGCGCAATTCAATATTGTTAAGGGTACCTCTATTGGTCACCTGAACATCTTCTTTTTCAAAAGCCGCCTTGAGTTTATCCAAGGTTGTGGGAGCAATTTCTTGGTCGACGTACACAATGGCATTGTTCAAATCGCCGCCTTTAATCAACCCTTGATCGAGTAGGGGTTCAAGTTCTCGTAGGAAGCTGAACGTGCGTGCACTAGCAATTTCCTCACGGAAGTTGGTCATGTGGTCGAGGTGCGCGTGTTGCGGACCCAATACAGAGGTGCCATAGTCGATAAGTGCACTAACCTCAAACGAATCGCTAGGTAGCGCCATAATTTCTGAACCGTCGTCGTCTTTGAAAGTGAAAGGTTCTTCTAAAACGTAATAGTTTTTCTCTTCGCTTTGTTCTTCCATGCCTGCCTCTGTGATGAGGTCAACCAAGGGTGCTGCAGAACCGTCCAAAATTGGAATCTCACTTCCATTCAGCTCTACCCGCAGATTATCCACACCCAGGGCATACAGGGAAGCCATTAAATGCTCTACCGTTCCGACAGATGCATCACCTTTCTGAAGAATGGTCTGGCGGTTGGTGCGGTTGATGTGTTTAGCGAGTGCTGGGATTTCCGCGTTGTCTAGATCAGTACGTACAAACACAATGCCTGTGTTCGCATCACTCGGGACTAGATTGACTTTTACGGATTCACCGGTATGAAGGGCATTACCTTCAAAAGAAACAGTTGTTTTGAGTGTCTGTTGCAGCATATCTAAAGGCCTTGTTTTTTGAAGGCCGCGAATGATTTCAAAAAGTGTCTACGGTCAAGGGCCGGCGAGCCAAAGATAACCTTATTGTCCGGAACATCGTTCATTACACCGCTCTGGGCATAAATAGTCACATTATTGCCAATTTTCAGGTGTCCAATGATGCCTACTTGGCCGCCAAACTTACAGTCATCTCCGATTGATGTAGAGCCGGCAACCCCCGTCTGTGCTGCCATTACAGTGTTTTTTCCAATGGTAACACCATGGGCGATCATACATTGGTTATCTATCTTAGTTCCTTGCCCAATACGGGTATCACTAATAGCCCCTCTGTCCACGGTTGTATTGGCTCCTATGAATACATCGTCTTCTAAAACGACTTTTCCCAGCTGTGGTATGGCATGATACACCCTTTTTTCGTCGGGTGCGAAGCCGAATCCTTGGGAGCCAATTACCGCTCCTGCTTCGATTACTACGCGGTTGCCTAAACGGGCCGCGGAAAGAATTTTAGCCCCGGCGCCTATGCGACAGTTATCACCAATGACTGCGCCAGAGGCGATAATAGCACCAGCTTCAATAATGCAATCATTGCCAATCACAGCATCGTCAGCGATAAGGGCCTGTGCTCTTTGGTCTTTCACACCACCTATCTCGCGTTCAAGACCTACTAAATACATGGTGAAGGTCATGTATGGGTCGTCACATTCGATGAGCACCGCTTTGGTTTCTACAACGCTGCCTTTTTTGACCAATATGGCCGATGCGCTGGAAGTCTGAGCCTGTGCTGCATACTTTAAATTGGACAAGAAGCTAAGGTCACCGGCAGTGGCTTGCTCCAGTGTGGCCACGCCACTAATCTCGAGGGATTGTTGGCCCGCGGGACACGGGATATGTAATCCTTCGCAGATAGATCCTAGAGTTTTTGGTGTGTGCTTCATAGTAGGTGTCTCAATTCTCTAGGGAAACAAATAAAATGGCGCTCAACAGGTTCGCTAAGCGCATTGATGGTCATTTGATCCGCGGCTGTACTGATGTCGCTGGTGTGACCGTCTTTGTACAGCAGGTTAATGTGTCCTTTTTTGTTGTTGTATGCATGATTCTTCACCTTATCGACGATGAGCATGTAGCGCTCTTCTCCTTGGGTAAAACCGTACTGATTTCTAATTCCCTCTGCCATTTTTTCGGCCATTTCTTCTTCGAAGGGTGTCTCTTGAAGTCGAATTTTCAGCAGGTTTCTGTTGATGATTCGACTGCTGAGGTCGCTGAGGATCAGATCATTGTGGTTCGCCCAATCTTTGATGCCACTCATGACATCGAAGTCGTCGAGTTCAAGGAATTTCTTCAGGATTGCTGGGTTTTCTTCAAAGTCATTCCACGTGTAGTCTGCGTGCAGGAAATGCTTTAGGGCCTGGGTACCGGTTAGTTCCACGCCTTGGTTCGCTAGGTATTTGGCACGCTTTAGTATGTTGACTAGCATAAATTCGGCGCTGAGAACTGTTTTATGCATGTAGACTTGCCAATACATAAGGCGTCTTGCCACCAAGAATTTTTCAACGCTGTAAATCCCCTTAGAATCGACCACGAGTTGATCGTCCTTTACATTGAGCATGGTTAGTAGACGTTCAGAGTTTACGCTACCCTCTGTAACTCCCGAGTAAAAGGAGTCGCGGCGGAGGTAGTCCAATCGGTCCATGTCTAACTGCGATGAAATGAGCTGATGCAAGAAGGCCTTTGGATGGTTGTTCGTGAAGATATCAATGGCCAGGGTCAGTGCACCGTCAAACTCTTGGTTGAGCTCCTCCATTATTTTCAAGCTCAGTGCTTCGTGGCTTACTCCAGGAATTAAGGTATGCTCAAGAGCGTGTGAGAAAGGTCCGTGACCTACATCGTGTAACAGGATAGCAATGAGTACACCGCGTTCTTCTTCTGGTGTGATTTCATGTCCTTTTTGACGCAGGGTATAGATAGCACGGCCCATAAGGTGCATGGCGCCGATGGCATGGTGAAATCTTGTGTGGTACGCACCAGGGTAAACGAGGTACGTAAGTCCTAATTGACTAATGCGACGCAGACGTTGAAAGTAGGGGTGGTCAATCAGCTCATAAATAAGCGGATCTTTAACAGTAATAAACCCGTAAATAGGGTCGTTAATGATTTTGTTCTTTGTGCTCAATGTCAATAGTTTTACCTGTAACGTAAAAATAGTACAGGTCTTGAGGCGAGCAGGGGTGTACACGCATTACTTTTAACAAGAATAAAACGACCAATTATGCCGAATATTTTATGGGTAGACGACGAAATTCACATGCTCAAGGGACATTTATTGTTTTTGGAGGGCAAAGGCTATTCGTTTGAGACCTGTAATAACGGAAATGATGCTCTAGAGGAGTTCGAACGCCAACCTTTTGACGCTGTATTCCTGGATGAGAATATGCCAGGTTTGACAGGGCTTGAGGTGCTTGAGCGTATGAAATCAATACGTCCTGAAGTGCCGGTGGTGATGATCACCAAAAGCGAGGAGGAGAGTATCATGGAGATGGCTATTGGTTCTAAGATTGCGGACTATTTGATCAAACCGGTTAACCCAAATCAAGTTTTGTTGTCTTTAAAGAAGATTCTTAAGGGTAAGGAATTGGTCACTCAGCAGGCTACGCGAGGGTATCAACAGGTTTTTGGAAAGCTCACCATGGACATGCAAAGCCTTCGTTCTTGGGAAGAATGGGCCAATTTTTACAAGGAACTCCTGCGTTGGGAACTTGAACTTGACCAAAGTTCTGAAGATGGTCTGAAGAGTGTTTTGGCTACTCAGCGGAACGAGGCGAATGAGCTTTTTGGTAGGTTCATCTCAAACAATTATGAAAGCTGGTTCTCCTCAAACGAACGACCAATGTTGTCTCACGAGGTGGTGGGCAATGTAGTTGCGCCACAGATTCGAAAAGGTGAAAAAGTCTTTTTTGTAGTAATAGACAATCTTCGACTGGATCAATGGATGGTCATTAAGCCGATGATTTCTGAAGATTTCAATATTGCTTCCGAGAATATTTACAGCAGCATCCTACCTAGTGCTACCCAATATGCGCGTAATGCGCTTTTTGCAGGCATGGTTCCAGCGGACATCAAGAAGAAAATGCCGCAATATTGGAAGGAGGAGCATGAAGAGGGCAGCAAGAATGAATTTGAAGGCGAGTTGTTCGCCGAGCAGCTGAAGTCCTTGGGTCTAGGCGATAAGCAGGTGAGGTACCACAAAGTCACCAACATGCGTGTGGCGAATAAATTCGTCTCCAATATCCACCAGAACAAACAAGCGGATATAGTGGCTTTGGTCTACAATTTTGTGGATACACTCAGCCATGCTCGAACGGATGTTGAAGTTATTCGTGAATTGGCTTCGGACGATAATGCCTACCGCAGGGTTACCGCCACTTGGTTCGAAGGATCACCATTGCGTAAGGCCCTAAAATGGGCCGCTGAGAATGGTTTTAAAGTGGTATTGACTACGGATCATGGTACCGTAAATGTGAACAAGGCGACCAAAGTGGTTGGAACGCGCGATTTGACCACCAATCTCAGGTTCAAGAATGGCAATGGTATGAGCTATCAAGGCAAACACAGTTTTGTGGTGAAGTCACCAGAAAAAATTGGCCTTCCTAAGCATCACATCGTTGATGAATACATCTTCGCCCTGAACGATCACTTTTATGCCTATCCAAACAACTTCAATCATTACGTGAAATACTACCGCAACACGTATCAGCACGGTGGGGTATCTTTGGAGGAGTTAATCATTCCTTATGTCGTCCTTGACGCAAAATAATTCAATCCGGTTTGAAGGCATTGGTCTCAGCGATTTGCCTGAGGTAGCTAAGGCCATTCTAGATGCTTCTCAGCATCCTGTGAATTTATTGCAAGCGCCTATGGGTAGCGGCAAGACGACACTGTGTAACGAACTACTTAAACAGTGGGGTAGCGATAGCGCCGGATCCTCACCGACCTTTGCATTGATTGAGGAGCACAGCGGACCCAGGGGCACTTTGTACCATGTGGATGCATATAGAATTGACCACGAAGAAGAAGCCTATGACTTCGGTTTTGAAGAATACATCGAAAGCGGACATCCAATGTGGATTGAATGGGCCGAAAAAGTGGAATCTTTCTTACCTTACAGGGTAGGAGTCGTTTACATCAAACGGGAGAGTGAAATTTCACGAACGATTGAATTTTTCTCGGATGTAGCGGTCTCCGAAATACAATGGAACCATGAGTGAATATCTAAGCTGGTCGGAGACGGCTTGGGCGACGCAAGAAGAGCGTTTGGCCGTAGAGACGAAAGGAGCAAAACTTGTTATTGGCGTGCCGAAAGAGCGCGACATGGAGGAGAATAGAATATTACTCAACCCAGCGGCTGTAAGTGTATTGGTGCAAAATGGGCACAACATTCTCGTGGAGACGGGCGCGGGGCTCTTGGCCGGTTGGGAGGATAGAGAATACGCAGATGCAGGCGCAGAAATTGCAGCAGAAGCCTCAGCAATTTTTCAATGTGACATCATCGCTAAAGTGGCGCCACCAACAGCGGAGGAAATTGGGATGATGAAGGGCAACCAAACCTTGATTAGTGCCCTACAGCTAAGAACCCGTGATCGGAGTTTTTTCAAAGCACTTGCAGATAAAAAAATAACAGGTATTGCGCTTGAAGAAGTACGAGATGCTGAGGACCAAAGTGCCTTACGCATTGCCATGAGTGAGATTGCAGGTCAGCAAGCGGCACGATTAGGAGCAAACTTATTGGCGGACGGCTTATCCGGTAAACGAAAAGGAAAACTTTTAGGTGGTGTGCCAGGTGTGGCGCCTTCGAGTGTAGTGATTATTGGTGCCGGTGTGGCAGCCATGTCCGCTGCAAGAGTGGCCAGGGGAATGGGTGCTGCAGTAGTGATGCTAGATACAAACATTAGTAAACTGCGCTATGCTTCTGAGCAGCTAGGCGGAACAATTGTTACCGAACTTTTACAAGACGTTGTGCTTAGGCATAGGCTGGCTCAGGCCGATGTAGCCATTGGAGCGTTATCACCTGTGGAGGGACGAACCCCCCTTGTTGTTACTGAAGATATGCTGGAAGCCATGCCTATAGGTTCCGTTATCATTGATATTAGTATTGATAGCGGCGGTTGTTTCGAAACCTCTGAAATCACTTCGCACCGAGTGCCAACTTTCGTTAAACACGATGTTTTGCATTATTGTGTACCCAATATGAATAGCGCGGTTGGGAACACCTCAAGCATTGCCATGAGCAATATTGTTGGTCCACTGTTGCAGCAGTTATCCGATAATGGTGGTGTTCAAGATAGCTTGCACTATGATTTAAACATCCGCGCTGGACTGTATCTTTACCGCGGTCTTTTGACCAAGCGTCACCTAGGTGAACACTTCGATTTGCCGTATTCGAGTGATGCCCTATTATTTGGTAACCTCTAACCGCTTTTACATTTATGGCTTTTTTACGTCGATTACTCTTTTATGCAATAGGTATTGGGCTAGGAATCTTAATTGTTTTGGCATTCTTTGGCGATCGCGATTTTGATTATGCCTATGGTCCGCAGTCTCGCGTCAAGAAAACCTTTAGGACGAAGGTGGTAGATTCTACTACACTAGTCCAACCGTTGCTTGACTTGAGTAAGGATAGTCTTTATTACCACGCCGTGGTTGACGGCCGTGTCGCCTTTGGTGCTAGTGAGCCGCGCAAAGAGCCTTGCGGTGAATATCTCGTTAGATTTTCACACGCCAGCTATGCCTACAAAATGGTATTGCAGAACTGTGATACTGTTAAGGTCTTGCGTTTGGAAAAGGATATCGACTAACCTTTACGACGCTTTAGTTCTTTTTTTATGAGGCTGAGTTCTCGGCCGGTCTGTCCCTCGACGGAAGTATTTTCTTCAGCCCTCCTAAACAGGTAGGGCAAGACATCTCTTACAGGTCCAAACGGCAAGTATTTGGCGGTGTTTAATCCTGCAGTCGCGGCATTGAAGCTGATGTGATCGCTCATTCCAAAGAGTTGAGCTACGTGAACATGTGGATGTTTAAGCGGATGTCCTTGATCCGAGAGTAAAGAGGCCGCGAGAGCTACACTATCTTCGTTGTGGGTTCCGATCACTACAGCCATGTGGCTGAGATGATTTAAAATCAAAGTCAGCGCAGCATTGTAATCCTTATCAGTAGATGCCTTATCAGGTTGTATAGGAGAAGCATAGCCCATTCGTGATGCACGCTCCCGCTCTTTTTCCATGTAGGCACCGCGTACAATTTTAACGGCGTATATGAACCCTTCATTCTTGGCAAGTTCTAGAGCATCAGTGAGCTGTGCCAGTCGGTCGTGCCTATAGAGTTGGGCCGTATTGTATACGATTGCCTTTCCTTGATTGTAGGTGCGCATGTATTGAATGGCCAAATCATCTACAGCAGGTTGAATCCAGCTTTCTTCTGCATCGACCATTACTGGAACGCCTAATTCATTGGCTTTTTCAATGATTTGTCTCCAGCGCTCCAAGGTGTTGTCCCAGGATTTTTGCTCTTCTTGGGTAAGTGGATTTCCAAGACTTACTTTTTCGTAAATATCGATACTTCCCAAACCCGTTGGCTTGAATACTCCGAAGGGTACGTCTGCATTATTTTGAGCGTATTCTAGAGTCTCAATGGTGGTAGCAAGAGTTCTGTCAAAATCTTCTTCTTGGGCCTTTCCTTCGACGCTGTAGTCCAAAATAGCACCGACATGACCTTCTGATAAACGTGCAATCTGTGGTGTACATTCTCCTACACTCTCGCCGCCACAGAACTGGCGGAAAACAGTTGCCTTGACCAGGCCTTTAATGGGCAGGTGTAGGCGGAGGGATGCGAGAGTCATTGATTTTAGGGCACTAACGATGGAAGGCGAACTCAGGGTGGAGAACAACAGCTTGCTTTGGCGCAAGTCCATGTTGGTCTTCATTTTAAAGGCAATCTCCGTATTCGAAAAGTCGATCATGCTCTGTGTTTTGGGCACTCAAATATAGTGCTGAGAAGTGTTATTTTTGAAGTGTGAATACAACAGCATCCACCATTTTTTTTGGCGAAGACGGATTTACCGCTTTAGACCAATATTTATCGAACAACGAGCCTTCGAAGACTTTTGTTTTGGTGGATGAGAACACCAGTATATGCATACCCGCTTTCGCTGAGAAGCTCACTGCCTTAGAAGCTGATTTTGAAATTTTGGAAATTCCTTCGGGTGAGGATAGCAAGGGTCTTGATTTGGTCCATCAACTTTGGTTGACGCTTCTAGAGCATGGAGCGGATCGCAATGCACTTCTTATCAATCTTGGCGGTGGGGTAGTCGGTGATATCGGTGGCTTCGTAGCTTCGACCTACAAGCGCGGAATTCCCTTTATTCAAGTACCCACCTCATTGCTTGCCATGGTAGATGCTTCGGTTGGGGGAAAGACAGGAATCAATATTGGTGGTTTGAAAAATCAGGTAGGAACCTTCTCCCAGCCGGATATGGTGGTTGTTGATGCTTCCTTTCTAGGTTCACTTCCAGAGGAAGAATGGGCGAGTGGCCACGGTGAGATGATCAAACATGCCCTGTTGACTGGCACTGATTGGCCTGAGGTTTTGCGTTGGACGGCAAATGATGATTTGCAAGAAGAGATTAAACGTTCGGTAGCGATGAAAGCTGCAGTTGTGGAGTCCGATTTTAAAGAGAGCGGACTTCGTAAAATCTTAAATCTTGGACACACTTTTGGCCATGCATGGGAAAGTTTGATGCATAGCAAAGGCAATGGGATTTCACACGGTCGTGCAGTCATTCAGGGATTGCACGTCGCTTTGGTGTTAAGTCAGCAGCAAGGACTTCAGGCGGAATTGGCGAAGAGATATCCTTGGACTGATGTTTCAATGGAAGATTTCGAAGTGCTGTGGCACCATCAATTGGCCGATAAGAAAAATGAAAACGGTGAAGTGCAGTTTGTACTTCTCGAACGTCTAGGTGCCCCCACCTTTGGCAACCCTGTAAGTATAGAGACTTGGTCTGCGGCTTTACTTTGGTTAAATCAAAGTACCGATGCCAGCTAATATTTCACTTCAGCATATTACAAAGCCCGTACAAGGGAACTTTGAGTTACCCCTTAGTAAGAGTATGGTCAATAGGGCGCTTCTTCTAGCCGCTATGTATCCTGAGATCACTTTAAGCGGTATGAGTACATCCAGCGACAGTGTTTATCTACAAAAGGTGCTCGACGGCTATTTAGGCGATAGTGCTATGGTTGGTGCAGGTGGAACCACCTTGAGATTTGCAACCGCATATTGGGCGTGTCAAGAAGGTGCGGAAATGGAACTTTACGGCACGGAACGCTTGAATAAGCGACCTATAGCGCCATTGGTTGACGCTCTCAATGCGTTAGGCGCTTCTGTGAGTTACACCGTAGCTGAAGGCGAGGCACCATTGCGCGTCCAAGGAAGGAATCTAAAAGGCGGACGTCTACACCTTGGGCACGTGAGTAGCTCGCAATTCATCACTGCCTTGATGCTCGTTAGTCCTAAAATGGAAGAGGGATTGCATTTGACTTGGGACAGTGCTCCTTCGCAGCCGTATTTGGTAATGACGGCAGCCCTTTTGCGTGAGTCGGGATTTGAGGTACTACTAACCGCTGAGGAATTTAAAATTAGTGCAGGTCAACAACCAAAGAAGGTGGAGCTGTTCATTGAACGCGATTGGTCTGCAGTGGCCTTTTGGTGCGAAGTGGTGGCGCTGTCGAATGAGGCAAACATTGAATTGTTGGGATTTAAGCCGGAGAGCCTTCAAGGAGATAGTCGAGTCTTGGATTATTTTGAGCCTTTAGGGGTGAAGAGCGCCTTTGAAAATGGCTCCTTGATATTGACCAAAAAGCCCATACTCCCATTGGGCAAGTTCACAGCAAATTTGATATCTGAACCAGACCTGGCACAGGCCCTGATCACGACGTTGTTGGTCACCAAGGTACCTTTTGAAATCCACGGACTACAAACACTAACAACCAAAGAAACCAACCGCATTGTGGCCTTGGAGCAATTGGCGCAATCCTTAGGTATCACGGTAAGGTCTACTCGAGACAGTTTGTCTTGTGCGGATTATCCTGATGTATTCACTAGCGGGCCTAAGTCCTATGATTCCTTAGAGGATCACAGGGTAGCAATGTCTTTGGCGCCGTTGTCTTTAAGATTCCCTATTACTTTAAATGACCCATCGGTGGTGGCCAAAAGCTATCCCGAATTTTGGAATCATTTTTCTCAACTATAGCGAGGTGAAATAGCTCATTTGTAGCGCACTCTTGGGAATATTTTCAAAGTTGATCGTCGTGCCAATCTGTAGTGGCCCGATAGCCACTTTAGCTACTATTCCACTAAAATCCTCATGTATGGCCACTGCACCAAGGTATCCTCGCGCAGCAGGAATACCAAGCCATACAGGACTTCCTCGGTAATCTACCGCAGCAAACAAAAGATGGTACTTGGCGGGTCCATGGAGCCATGAATGACGAACGCTAAGCCCGTAGGTTCCTTGATGCCAATGCAAATCATAATTTATTTTGGAGCGCTGGAGTTGAAGTTTCCATCGGTACGAGCGTTCAATTGTGCCTGTCCTATGCTCATTCACAAAGATTCGGAGATTCTTATTTTGAAGCTGTACTCTAAGAATCCCATCATTATGAATCACGTGCCAACGCCCTAAGCGGTCTTGCCAGCTCAAGTACTTCCGAGTAGTTAAACCTTCTTTAGTTCGCAGCACGTTGAGTTCAAACAATACATCTTGGTACAAGAGGTTTCCGCCAATGTGTTGTTTTTCCCGAGTTACTTCAGTGAACACCCGAAGAGGTCCTTCATAGTATTTCCCAAAGACGGTCCATTCACTGCCTTTGAGCCCTACTCCATAAGTATAGATGCTACGGTTCTTCTGTCAAATGAGTAGCGGTGAGGTCTGGCTTAATGCACCGAGAAAGGTGTTGCCTTTGTTTTGATGTTGCCAAGCAACACCTCGATACATTCCTGAAGAAGATACCCCTGTTTGCCCGCCTAGACCGAAGCGAAAGTATTCGTTGGTTGTTGGCGATGGGAATCCCGGTCTACCGAGAAGAATTCCTTGTCCACAATGCACAGAGTAATCGCCGATCAACCATTTTGAGTTTTTAGTAGAACTAGAAATATACCCGTTGAAGGTAGGCCTGAAATTCTCTAAAACAGTATGAAGAGCGGCGCGGTGTTGGTGATGTCTTAGCAGTAGTGAGTTGCTCAATCGAACAGTGCCATTACTTAGGCTAGATTTTGAAACAACGTGACCTCGTGAATTCTCCACGACCCGTTTTAAGGGAAACATATCTAGGAGGTATTCTACGGTGAGTGTATCTAGCCCGTCGATGTAATACAATTCGCTTGTATGTGCAATGGAACCGAAGGTATTGCGGTAAGAAATGAAGTGAAAAATAGCGTCTTTGGGCAGCCCGAATATTTGCCAAAGGTGTTGTGCAGAGACGTTGTTTAGGGAAGAGGTGTCTATAACCTCTAAAGCTTCCTCAGTGAGCGCTTCGCGAGGCACTTGGGAAAATGCTAGGTGAGGGGTGAATAGTAAGACTAAAAGAATCCTTACCATTGCCCTAAGAGTACGGGTGCATTTATCGTACTGCCCGTATTCAATGCTATTTGAATCCACAATTGCTGGTATTTTAGGGCGAAGCCAAACCTTTGGTATTCCGGCGAAATACTGAGAGTCAGAAGAACTCGATGTGTCGTGTAATGGGTGAGGATTTGCAGGGCGTCGCTTTCGGAGTCCCATTCCATTCCAAGGCGCCATTTGGGGTCGAGTTCGTAGAGGTGGGCCGCTTTAAATTCAAAGGATTGCCGAGCAGGATGAAGGGAGAGGTAAACCAGTGATTGGGTCAACTCTTGGCGGAATAGGAGGCTCGTATTTAAGTGAACTTGGGTATGAGAAGCGCTGCTCTGAAAAGAACGAATGAATTGTAGTCCAGTGTCGAAGCTAAGATGCTCATGTAATGAGACGCCCGTACTCGCAGCGATGGACTGTTGTCCGAAGTCTGCTAATCTTCTATGCTCCAGTTCCAGTCCAACGTTTTTGATCTGCCTAAGTCCCATTTTAAACTCTGAGAATTCAGCGTAGGATTGACCCGAAAAATAGGCCGTACGTTCAGTGTTAGGCGTGAATAGGAAAGGGATGCTCCAAAAGAGTAACGAAGCAGGAATAGGGGAATACATGGGCCTTAGTTTCCATGTAAATTCCTGCTAAACCTCAGTCTTAAGCAAAGATTGTGAAGAAGTAAAAGTTATCCCTGTTTAGTAGTAACTAACAAGTTCTACTCGGAAGATTAGTGGACTATAGGCAGGAATTGTGGCACGTTCATTATCGCCATATCCGAGATTCGAAGGGAAGATAATGACTGCACGACCGCCTTCGCCTATGATTTTTAATCCCTCTTGGAAACCTTCGACAAGTGCCGGTAGTGGAATGTAGTTTGAGGCATACCAACCGTTAGAGAATATGCTTGAATCGAGCAAGTAGCCCACATGCTTGAAGCTGACTTCGTTTGTACTATCTGGAATACGATTTGGGTTTCCAGCTTGCTCCACATGATAATACAGACCACTGCCGCTGGCTGTAAATTCCAGTCCGCTTTCATCGATCCATTCTAAAATGGCATCCATTTGCATTTCAAGACGCTTCTCGTCCGAAGTACAATTGAACAATAAAAAGGAGGTAAAAACTAGGGTATAAATTCTCTTCATAGAGCGCAAATTTAACGATTGAACTTGGAAGTGAAATGAGAAAGTCTACTTTCTAAAAACTCGAGATAACTCGATGCCACTGGGCTTAGTTTTTTATTCTTGCGCCAAACCAAATTCCATTGTGTGGTCATAGGCAATGCCTTGTGTGGAATGATGTGTATGAGCCCTTGGTCCAATTCTCTCTTAATCCCAATTTTCGGCATCAATGAAATGCCTAGACCTGCCATCACACTTTGCTTAATGGCCTCGTTAGTGGTCAATTCCAAAATGCGGTCTGCCTTGATGTCTTGCTTGGCGATAAACTCTTCCATAGCATGACGCGTTGCAGAACCGGTTTCACGGAAAAGGAAACGGCAATTATCTAGATTTTTTCTAGCACGTTGCGCATACACTTCGTTACCTACCAGCACCAATTCATTTTCGAACAAAGTGAGTTTGTTAAGCTCAGGTTTTGAAGGCACGACACTCACAAGGGCAAAATCGACATTGTTATCAATCAAATGATCCACAACAGTGCTTCTGTTGGTCACGTCCATGATGAGGTCAGTAGCAGGATATTTTTCCAAGAATTCGCCTAATAAATACGGCATTACATATTTACCTGTACTTACGATAGAGAGCAATAGAGTACCTGTAAGTTCTTCTTTTAAAGATTCATTCATCAGCTTTAGAGCATTCGCTTGATCTAGGATACGCTCGGCATGAATCTTAACTTCTTTTCCAAGGGGTGTGATTACGAGCTTCTTTCCTTGATACTCGATGAGCGGAAAGTCAAATTGTTCTGAGAATGATTTAAACTGTAAGCTTACGGCGGGTTGCGTCAGGTGCAGATGTCTGGCTGCCTTGGTGATACTACCATGATTGGCAATGGCACGAAAAACCTGCAATTGGCGTAGCGTGTAATTCATAATAAACCTAAAAAGAGTCTTGTTGTGTGTACAGACAAATATAAGCCTTAGCAAATACAGGTCTCATTATTTATAACCATAATTATATGATTATGTTTTCATCGGGAGTACTGACTCTTTTTGACTAACATTGTGGTATGAAGAAATCACTCCTGCTTTTCTCTCTTTTTATCAGCGTTTCGGCCTTGGCGCAGTCCTTTGGTCCAGCACAAGGATTTCCTTCAGATCCTGTTATTAGTGCGGCTTTTGAAGGTGACCGATTGTACTTAGGAACGCAGGGCTCTGGTGTGTATGAACTGCTCGATGGATTCATTAATCCCAGCACTCGATTTGAGAAATTCAACCGAAACTCCATCTATAGTTTTAGCCAGAGCGATACGGGCCTCGTACCGCAGGTTCAGGGTGATTTACAAGCATACCCCATAGAGGTCATAAGCGGATACGGTACCAAATACATTGTTACCGCCAATGGTGTACAGGTAAGATTTAGCGACGCAGCCAAGCAGATCAGTGATAAGGCCTCAGGTATTTGGCGCATGACCTTGGGTTCGGATCGTTTAAACTTTTTGAGAATGGGCTCCGAACTGGTCACATTAGACGACACAGGGTTGGAGCTAGATCGACAAAATTTCAAAGGCCTCATCTTTGATATGGCTCCCACGGAGTACGGATTACTCCTTAGTGCAGAAAGCGGTTATTACCAGTGGAACCACAGTGCCCAAAACTGGAAAAAGGTCGGCACAGGGCTGCCTATTTTCGCATTTGACGGCCCCTTGGCGCGGACACCGCTGGGTAGTATTCAGGTCAATAAACTCCTAGAAGGCAACTGGAGCATGGACGACTTTACGAGATTGGCCTATGTTCGTGAATCGTACGACGAGGCTTACGATATAGATTCCGTTGCAGACCTAACGTATACCTTCTCCTCCTCTGGCGTTGCAGTAAAGCGCGACAGCCTCCTGCTTTACACCATAGATCCGCATCGAGAACTTCCTGACCTACGCCCAGGCAATTACGACGTTGCACTCATAGGGACTACGTTGTACATCGCGACCCCTTCGGGCATGTACACTTTTGCCGATGCAGGCGAGCCCAATGTTCCCTACACCACTTCCTTCAAAACATATATTGACGGTATTGCTTCGACAGATTTGTCAGGGGCGTTGACGACGCCAAATTCAATTGGCTTTTCTGCCAGTGTGGATGTAGAAAGTAATTCGCCGCTTCTCGGTAGGTATAAAGTGAATGATGGCCCTTGGGAATCTTGGGATTTAGGCGGGCCAATTCTTTTAGAATACCCAGCTCCCGGTGCTTATATCGTACAAATTGAAGTAGATACCCGCGCAGATTTCGCCGCGAGTACTCCGGCGGAGTTCATCTTCACAATTAAAGCGCTTTGGTACAAGAGACCTGCTTCGTGGGCGGTAATCATTGCGGTCTTAGCGGCTATTGTCGTGTTTTGGCAGCGTCGCGAGAGATTGCGGGCAAACGAAAGATTGGAATTGCAAGAACGCCTTGCAGATGCAGAGCTCCAGAGCAAGCGCGGTCAGATGAATCCGCACTTTCTTTTCAACGCCCTCGATGCGATATCAAATTTCATTTTCAAAAACCAACCAAAAGATGCGGTACTCTACATGGGTAAATTGGCCAAACTTATGCGCCTTACACTCGAGAGTTCGCGCAGCAATGAAATGGTACTAGCCGATGAAATTGACTTATTGAACAAATACGTAGATCTCTGCATTTTGCGATACGGCGAGTTCACTTGGCAGCTTGACGTGGCCGACGACCTCGATCTCTACGATACCAAGCTGCCCCCAATGCTCGTTCAACCCTTGGTGGAAAACGCTGTTCAACATGCGATGCGTCCTAATTTCGCCAGTGGCAAGCCTGGAGCAATCCTTGCGCAGATCAGTGTTAAAGAGCATGCACTGCACATAGTAATTGAAGACAATGGACCTGGAATTGTGGATGTTGAAGCGGCTTCGAAGAGCCACGGTTTGGCCATCATTCGTGAGCGATTAGATTTGTTGTCGAAGAAAAATCAAGCTGAATATTCATTCAAATTGGAATCGGTTGAGCACGATGGTTCAATTCTTGGAACGCGTGTTTCACTCATTCTTCCTTTACCGAGCGAAGATTAAATTGTAGCTTCAAGTAAATCAATACGCCTATGAACGCATTACTGTTAGACGACGAACAACCTGTTTTGGAAAGCCTCGCTGGGAAGTTAGGTCTGTTTTGTCCAGAGGTGAATGTGGTGGCTCAATGCAATACTGTCGATGAGGCTATTGCCATCTTGGCGGAGGAATCCATAGATGTTCTGTTTCTCGATGTTAATCTCAACGGCGAATCTGGCTTCGATCTTATTGAAAAATGGGACGGTTCAGCGCTCCCCTCATTGATTTTCACTACCGCACACGATGAGTTTGCAGTAAAGGCAATCAAGCACGCAGCACTGGATTACCTGCTGAAGCCTATCGATGCTGAGGAGCTCGTAAAGGCAGTACGTAAGGCTGGCGAAAAGGTCGGTTCAGAGCGACAAGAAGTCGTAAGCGAGGCGGCGAAAGGAGCGCCTAAAAAATTGGTCATTCCAACTACTGAAGGCATGCACATACTCAATGTCGAAGATATCGTCAGATGTGAAAGCAGTTCCAACTACACTACTTTTTATTTGGCAGATAAGACTAGTGTTTTGGCTTCAAAAACCATGAAGGAATACGAGACATTGCTTCGACCGGCTGGCTTCGAGCGTGTTCATAAAAGCCACTTGGTCAATCTTGAGATGATATCTCGCTACATCAGCGCGGACGGTGGCTATGTATTGCTTAAAGAGGGCTCAACAGTACCCGTAAGTAATCGCAAAAAGGAAATTTTAGTCAGTCACCTTAAACGATTGTAGATGCCCGCTCAATATGCCCTTACTTACTATCTAGGTAGCGCTATTTTGGGCAGCTTGCTCTTGTCGGTATTGGTTATTTTGTTGGTCAATATTCCTAACGGAACGTTTTACCTTAACGGAGCTGGATTCGTATTCTTAATTAGTTGCGGAATCGCGATGGTTGGTTCATTGCCCTTTCATGCGTGGTTGAATTGGGTGTGGTATAAAAAGGTGGGTAGTAAGCCGTACGAAGATTTTTTTCAATCATTCCTTCGCAAATATTGGGTGGGGAGTTCACTTTGCCTTTTACTCGTCTACTATGCTTTTTTTCTAGACGTTATTCCTAACTGGACACAATTGGGTGGAGTGATTTCGGATAAACTATTATTGATCGCTCTAGGGTATTATCTGCTGTTCTGGATCTCCTATGTCCCTTTGGGATGGTGGATCATCAAACGATTGAAAGGGGCGATGCAGCCTAGTGAAACGGACGTTTAATACGCCACTACGGCCTTTTATTCCTTACTTAAAGTATTTAGCCTTAACCTCTTCAGCGCCTTTGAGCACCTTCTCTTTCAGGCTTTCTTTATAAGCTACAATACGCTCTAATACCGCTGCATCCGAAGAACCTACAATCTGTGCGGCAAGGATACCAGCGTTCTTGGCACCATCTAGAGCTACCGTAGCTACAGGAACGCCGCCTGGCATTTGAAGAATAGAAAGCACGCTGTCCCAACCGTCGATCGAATTTGAACTGTGTACGGGAACACCTATTACTGGAAGCGGGCTAACAGA
>JBNAAX010000029.1:0-24559 GCA_049631665.1 Schleiferiaceae bacterium | reverse complement strand
CTACCAAGGACTTAAAGAACTCTGTGAACCCGCAGGGATTACTATTGAACTATTAACAGGTTCTACAAACAAATCCGATCGCGCTTCAATACATCAGCGTCTTCAAAGCGGCGAACTGCATATTTTAATCGGCACACATGCGTTGATTGAACCCACGGTAAAATTTGCCAATTTAGGACTGGCAGTCATCGATGAACAACACCGTTTCGGCGTGGCGCAGCGTGCCAAACTGTGGAAGAAAAACGAACATCCACCGCATGTTTTGGTCATGACAGCCACCCCTATACCAAGAACCCTTGCCCTCAGCCTTTATGGGGATTTAGACATAAGTGTGATTGATGAACTTCCTCCGGGCAGAAAGCCAATTACGACGCACCACCTGTATGAAAAGAACCGGTTGAAACTCAACGGCTTTATGCAGCGTGAAATTGCCAAAGGACGCCAGGTGTACATCGTTTTTCCGCTCATCGAAGAAAGTGAAAAATTAGACTTGAAGAATCTTCAAGAGGGCTATGAGCAATTGCTACGGGATTTCCCTCGACCGCAATACCAAATTGCCGTAGTTCACGGACGTATGAAACCGGAAGAAAAAGAAGGTGAAATGCAGCGATTTGCCTCAGGTAAAGCGCACATACTCGTCGCTACCACCGTCATTGAGGTAGGCGTAAATGTCCCAAACGCATCCGTAATGGTCATTGAAAATGCTGAGCGCTTCGGGTTAAGTCAGTTGCATCAATTGCGCGGCCGTGTTGGTCGCGGAAGCGAAGAAAGTTTCTGTGTTTTGGTCAGTTCATTCAAACTGAGTAATGACGCTAAAACCCGATTGGAAACCATGGTACGTACTCAGGATGGTTTTGAGATTGCTGAAGTTGATATGAATCTCCGTGGACCGGGTGATATGATGGGTACCCGACAGAGTGGTCAGCTTCAGTTCAAATTAGCTTCATTAACCCAAGATGGTAATATCCTGAGCTGGTCGAGAGCTGTCGTGGAAAAATTATTATCCAACGATCCTCAACTAAATGACCAAAATCACGTTCCTATTAAAGAACATTGGAAAGCTTTGTATAAAGACCAATGGGGTTGGAACAGGATTTCGTAATTCATGGTAGACATAGTAAAACGATTTATGAAGGCACAGCATCTGCTGATGCAACGCAATGGCGGCTATTCGTTCATTCGAGCAAATGTGCTTAAGCTCGTCGCGTCAATTGGCGTGATACTGCTGCTTCTATTCTTGTTTGACCGCTATGTTATTGACCTCAGTGCTGCTGCCGAATGGGCCACCCGTTTCTTTTCACCAGGTGGACTTATTGGGCTGTTCTTTTTGTCTGAGGTGAGCATTGGCTTTATCACGCCAGAACTTCTGATCGTTTGGGCGGACGAAACGCTAAAGCCACGATGGATGCTTACCCTATTGGCAGTGCTAAGCTATTTCGCCGGTATTCTAGGTTATTTCATGGGCCAATTCTGGCGTACCCGCGCCTTGGTTCGCAATCTTTTGTTGGACCGCTACACTCAAACTTTCGAACAACTCAAAAGATTTGGTGGCCTACTCATTGTACTCGCCGCTTTGACACCTCTGCCCTATCCCATCGTGAGCCAGCTCAGCGGAATGAACAACTATCCGTTCAAAAAATTTGCCTTGCTCACCCTAGTACGTTTCCTTCGATTTGCGCTTTATGGAGCCTTGCTCTATAATTTGTTCTAAACCCCCGATTTTCGGGCTTTTTATTCTCTTTCAATAGTGTAACTTTGGGACCTATTGAACAACTCGATCCATGAACATTTCTTACCAGTGGTTAAAGCGTTTTCTAGCTGTTGAATTAGATCCAAAGCGCGTTGATGAATTACTAACGGATACCGGACTAGAAGTCGAAGGTGTGCACGAAGTAGAGAGCATCAAGGGCGGCTTAAGCGGTGTTGTCGTAGGTGAAGTATTGACCTGTGAGCAGCATCCTAACGCGGACAGACTTTGCGTCACTAAAGTGAACATTGGAGAAGAGGAGCCCGTACAAATTGTCTGTGGAGCACCAAATGTTGCGGCGGGACAAAAGGTTCCGGTAGCCACAGTGGGAACACGCTTGTATCCTGGTGGTGAAGAACTGAAAATTAAGAAGGGTAAAATCCGCGGAGAAGTAAGCTTCGGGATGATCTGCGCAGAAGATGAGCTGGGTCTAGGAAACGACCACGACGGTATTATGGTGCTTGACCCATCCCTCAAACCGGGTACTCCGTGTGCAGAGGTGTTCAATATTGAAAGTGACTTTGTTTTCGAAATTGGTCTAACGCCAAATAGAACTGACGCAATGGGACACATTGGTGTTGCTCGCGACCTTCGTGCTGCCTTGCTAGTCAAGGGCGAGGAAAGTCCAGAGCTTATCCTTCCCAAAGGCACGTATCAAACCAAAGGAAACAATCCTATAGCACTTACGATCGAAAGTGATATGTGTCCGTCCTACTACGGCACCTACTTTACAGGAGTACAGGTGAAGGAAAGTCCAGGTTGGTTAAAGAACAGCCTCACCGCAATCGGCTTAACGCCAAAAAACAATGTGGTGGATATAACCAATTATGTGTTACACACTTTTGGACACCCGCTTCATGCTTTCGATGCGGAAAAGCTAAGCGGTCAAAAAGTGATCGTTCGCCAGGCCATGGAGGGAGAAAAGATTACCACTCTAGACGATGTCGAGCGTGAGCTAAGTGCACATGATTTAGTGATTGCCGATGAGCGCAAACCTATTTGTATTGCAGGTGTGCTTGGAGGTGCCGACAGCGGCGTAAGCCAAGCCACAACTTCCGTCTATTTAGAAGGAGCTTATTTCGACGCAGTGAGCGTTAGAAAAACTGCGAAACGTCACGGAATCAATAGTGACGCCAGCTATCGCTACGAGCGGGGTGTTGATCCTAACAGTACCGCTGCTGCACATGCTTATGCTGCCGCTCTATTATGCGAACTAACAGGTGCTACCGCCAGTGTAGCCGACCATCAAGGCACAACAGACTTCCCTAAACTCGAAATCACCTTTAGCTTCGAAAAGGTATGCAAGTTGATTGGTGTGGAAATGAGTATTGAAAGTGCTTCTGACATTCTGAAGTGGCTAGATTTTGAAATTATTGGACTTAATGGGGATCAATGGACGGTCAAAGTTCCGACCTATCGCGTAGACGTTACTAGAGATGTGGATATTGCTGAAGAGCTGCTTCGTATATATGGTTTCAACAACGTTGAGATTCCATCGGGACTGCGTATTAGTGTTGCAAAGCACGATCCGCGTCCTGAAAAAATCGAGAAATCGGTCTTAGATCAACTTACTGGTAATGGTTTCTTCGAAATCATGAACAATAGTCTTTCGAAAGGGGCCGATTATGAAACCTTGCAATCCGAAGTCTCTGGCAATCTCATTGAAATGCTTAATCCGTTGAGTCAAGATCTCAATGTGATGAGAAACAACATGCTATTTGGGGGATTGACGGCTATAGGGTTCAATCAAAAAAGACAACAATCAAACCTGCGCTTCTTTGAACGCGGTAAAACCTACGGAAAAGGTGGAAATGGTTATTTCGAAACATCGGTAATTGACTTGTTCTGTTCGGGCACATCGAATACCGATCACTGGAAAGCCGATGCTTCAGAAAATGATTTCTTCTACATGAAAGGCTTGCTCGAGGCAATGCTCAGTAGATTTGGGTTTAACGCTACGATGACACGCAAAGACCACAGTCTTTACGGCGAATTCTTGAGCATTAAAGTCGGGAAAACCACGATTGGTCACCTCGGCTCTGTACACCCAAAAGTCTTGGGTCACTTTGATGTTAAAGGTACCGTTGCGCACGCCTCGTTGCATTGGGAGCAAGTGGTACAGCTTATGATTTCTAATGGCACACAACCCTTCGCAGCATTACCGAAATTCCCAAGCGTTCGTCGTGACCTTGCACTTCTCGTAGATACAGCGACTACGTATGCTGAACTTGAAGAAACCATTACACAGACTGAGCGCAAACTCTTGAAGAATGTCTTCTTGTTCGATGTGTACGAAGGTGACAAATTACCTGAAGGCAAAAAGAGCTATGCCATCGGTTTGACCTTCCAAGATCCAGGAAAGACATTAAACGACAAGGCTGTTGAGAAGAGTGTAGGCAGAATTGTACATCAGTTGGGTGAACGATTAAATGCCCAATTGCGTTAATCGAACATGCTAAAGGTCGCCTGGGCCCCTATTTATCACCATCCTCTTCCTGAGAACCATCGCTTCCCGATGGCTAAATACTCGCTGCTGCCTGAACAATTGATTCACGAGGGAACACTTGCTGAAGACGGTTTTTTTGCGCCCAGTATGCTAACACCCGAGCAAATCACTCGAACGCATTGTCCTGAGTATTGGAAAGAACTGGACGAGGGTACTTTAGACCCTAAGGCACAACGCAAGATCGGCTTCCCGTTGAGCAAACAGCTCATCGACAGAGAACGTACCATCTGTCGGGGTACTATTGACAATACCGAATTTGCCTTGCAATACGGTTGTTCCATGAACATTGCAGGAGGCACTCATCATGCATTTTACGACCGCGGAGAAGGATTTTGCATCCTAAACGACATTATCATTGGCGCACACCATCTCATAGACAACCACGGGTATGAGCGAATACTAGTGGTGGATCTAGACGTTCATCAAGGCAATGGAACTGCAGCACTTGCGGCTGATGATCCGAGGATTTTCACCTTCAGCATGCACGGTGCAAAGAATTACCCCTACCACAAGGAACAGAGCGATCTTGACCTACCTCTTCCTGACTTTATTAGCGACAAAGCGTACCTCAGCTTACTTGACTATCATTTGAAAGATCTGTTCGATCGCATCGAGCCGCAATTTGTCTTTTTCCAAAGTGGCGTAGATGTGATACGCGGTGATAAGCTCGGAAGAATGGACCTCACATTGGACGGATGCAAGCAGCGTGATCAACTTGTCTTTGAGCTTTGTCACTCAAATGATGTACCCGTTGCCGTCAACATGGGCGGTGGTTACAGCCCTGAGATTCGTCGAATCATAGAGGCACACGCCAACACCTTTAGAACGGCTGCATTCTTTTATACCTAAAAACGGAGCGCCGTTTGTGAAAATCTTACCACGGAAAGGATGCAGAGATGTGCTTTCTCTGCGTTACTTTATGGTATGAGACGAACCTTGGCAGCTTTGATGCTCTTGTTTTCTGCAGCGCTGAGTGCACAGAAATTCGGCGGAATGGAGCCCAACAGATACACTTACATAAGTGCAGGCGCTGCTTATCCTTATGTCGGCGTCAAGGTGGGGTATGAAATTCAACAAGATGTATTTATTGAGGTACAAGCACTAACCGACGGAGGAGGTATTTGGAAGGAGAATGTATTCAACGACTGGAGGTCCTTATCTTTTGTTAGAGCCCTCTCAATTGAAAGCTTGCATTCGGAGTTTCGAGCTGGAATGGGCATAGTGCAAAGTGAAGAACGTCTCACAAATCAACGCGCTAACTCCTTTGGGATAGCGCCGCAAGTTGGATATACATTATTTCTACACCGGCAATGGGCAGCTTCGAGCAGCATCACCTGGCCTTTAAGTCCAGCGAGCAATCTTACGCCAGGCATTCTATTCAGTATCGAATATAGAATAGGCTGTTATGAAAAAGAAAACGGCCTCCACTAACTCAGTGAAAGCCCCTTATAAAGCTGTTTAGGCATTCCTTATTTCGAAAGGATATCGCCCAAAGCGTTGTCGTAAATCTTTTGGTAATCTTCTACAGACCCCCAATCCTCGTCATCAACGCGAACGCTTCCTTTAGTAACGTGACCCAAAAGATCAAACGCACATCCGTTAAGCATCATCAAGTCAATGAACTTATCCTTGTTTTCCTCACTTACGGTCACAAGGATGCGCGAAGCACTCTCACCAAAGAGAACAGCGTCCTTACGGAACTCAGCAGGAAGCGTGATATCAAAGCCCAATCCGTTTACCATACCCTTTTCGAGCAAACCGACGAATAAACCACCTTCGCTCAAATCGTGTGCTGATTTGATGGCTCCTTCACGGATCAACATTTGTACTTGCTTTTGATTCGCAAATTCTTCTTCAAGATCGAAGTGTGGTGCAGAGCTGTTCTCTACTCCATGAACATTTACTAAATATTGAGAAGAAGAAATATCGTCATGGTTTGTACCGATCATGAAAATCAAATCTCCTTTGTCCTTATAACCGAGTGTCGTTACAAATTTCTTGTCTTCAACTACCCCAATCATACCGATGGTAGGCGTAGGGAATACAGGCTCAACAGTTTTGCCGATTTGAGTCTGGTTGTAGAAACTTACGTTACCACCTGTAACTGGCGTTTCGAATTTCTCACAAGCTGCGCTCATGCCCTTGATAGAGCCGACAAACTGCCAGTATACTTCTGGGTTGTATGGGTTACCGAAGTTCAAACAGTTCGTCACTGCTGAAGGAATACCCCCAGAACAAGTAATGTTCCTTGCGGCTTCACTTACGGCCATGGCACACCCTACTTCAGGATCAACATGTACAAATCGTGAATTACAATCCACACTCATGGCCAAGGCCTTATCTGTTCCCTTAATATTTATAACTCCAGCATCCGAAGGTGCGTTGGTACTCATATTGCGAGTACCTACCATACTATCGTACTGCTCGTAGATAAATCTCTTTGAAGCAATGTTTGGCAAGGCCACCATCTGCTCAGCGACTCCTTTAAGATCAGCTGGCTCTTCAACTGAATCGATATCAAATTTCTTGTACTCTTGGTAGTACGCAGGCTCTGACCATTCTCTGTGGTATACAGGCGCGTCTCCACCGAGTACAGCGCTGTCTGCAGGAATACTACCCATGAGCTCTTCGCCCCAGTAGTAATTCACTGTACCACCTTCTGTTACAATACCGATCTCTTCACATTCAAGATCCCACTTGTCGAAAATATCAAGAACCACCTGCTCCTTTCCTTTCTCAACAACCACAAGCATACGCTCTTGGCTCTCTGAAAGAAGGATTTCCCATGCTTCCATCTTCTGACGTAAGGGCACTTTGTCCAACCAAATATCCATACCGTGCTCGCCAGCAGCAGACATTTCACAAGATGAACAAGTAATGCCTGCTGCACCCATATCCTGCATACCAACTACAGCATCAGTTTCGGCCAATTCCATAGTTGCCTCTAGCAACAATTTCTCTTGGAACGGGTCTCCAACTTGTACCGATGGGATATCCTCTGCACTGTCTTCGTCCAAATCCTTAGAGGCAAACGAAGCACCGTGAATACCGTCTTTACCAGTTGCTGACCCTACGATAAACACGGGATTTCCTGCGCCTGTAGAAGTAGCACTGATCTGCTTACCTACCTCAACAATACCGGCAGAAAACGCATTTACCAATGGATTTTGGTGGTAGCACTCGTCAAAGTACACCTCGCCGCCCACTATAGGTATACCGAAGCTGTTTCCGTAATCGCCAATACCCTTGCTCACGCCTTTTACCAACCACTTTGTGCGGTCTTCAGTTGGTTTACCGAAGCGTAGTGAGTTGAGCTGAGCGATTGGACGAGCGCCCATGGTGAAAATATCGCGGTTGATACCACCCACACCTGTTGCTGCACCTTGGTACGGCTCGACTGCTGAAGGGTGGTTGTGACTTTCAATCTTGAAGGCACAAGCCAAACCGTCGCCAATATCTACAAGACCGGCATTTTCTTCACCTGCTTCAACGAGCATGTGTGGGCCTTTTTTCGGCAGCTTTTTCAACCAAACAATAGAGTTCTTGTACGAGCAGTGCTCACTCCACATCACTCCGTAAACAGAGAGTTCTAGGTAGTTGGGCGTGCGGCCAAGAATTTCTTTGATTTTATCAAACTCTTCAGGAAGTAGGCCCATTTCTTTGGCCTGATCTAAAGTGGCAACGGATGTGCTATTCATTATAAAAAAGAATTTGTGCAAATTTACGCATTCTAAGACCAACACATTTCATTTCAATGCGCAATCTTTCTCACACTTTTGGCCGTTATGTTGTTTATAACCTGCTATGGCTTTTTCCCTTAACCAGCTGCCAAAATACCCAAGAGTATGATGTGCTCCTCAAGGACTTCAAATTACACAGTCCCAATGATGCTGTTTCTAGTAATGAAGGCTCAGATTTTTGGATTGCGGTACAAGACGGAAAGATTGCAGAAATCATTGATATCACTCAGCAAACCATTCTACCCAAAGGAAAAACAGAACTCTCTCTGGACGGACAACACCTCTACCCTGGGTTTATAGATGCCCACGGCCACCTTTTTGGTTATGCGGAAATGTTAACGATGGTCAATTTGGTGGGTGCGCAAAGCAAGGCGGAGTGCCTTGAACGCATTGAGAAGTTTATAAAATTGCACCCCAATAATGAGTGGATTATTGGCCGCGGCTGGGACCAAAACGATTGGCCCGTAAAGGAATTTCCTACTTCCGAAGATTTAGCCTCTTTCGGTGGAATAAAGATCTACCTTACACGAATAGACGGACATGCCGCATGGGTAAATCAAACTGTGCTGGATACGTTTAACATCACCAATGAAACGACCATTGATGGCGGAACCATTATCGAAGGTGTGTTAGTGGACAATGCAGAACAATTAGTAACACTCCCATCGCACAGTTCTAAATGGTGGAGAGATGTACTCTTGCAAGCGCAAGATAGTTTGGTGAAGTACGGATTGACGGCGATGACGGATGCAGGTCTAAGCACAAAGAAAATCCTCATTCTTGACTCTCTGCAAAACGAAGGTAAGTTTGGCCTGGTGGTCAACGCAATGATTTCTAACACAGAGAAAGATTTATCGTATTTCGAATCTCATGGGCCAATTCTCAAAGACCTCCTTCGGGTAAAAAGTGTCAAAGCATATCTCGACGGTGCCCTTGGCTCACGAGGTGCATTACTCAGAGCGCCTTACCACGATCTCCCAGAGCACTATGGGTTGCCACTATTATCACCGAGTGATTTAGACCTTTTAAGAGACCGCTGCTTGCAAAACGACTGGCAACTCTGTGTTCATGCTATCGGTGATAGTGCACACCATGTTTTATTGGAGAGCTTCAATGAATTGGACCGTGAAAAAGACCTAAGATTTAGAGTGGAGCACGCGCAGATTATGACACCTGAGGACAGCGCCTATTACACCCACCCAAATATTGTTGCTTCCGTTCAACCAACACATGCAACAAGTGATATGTATTGGGTTGAAGAGCGATTAGGTCATCACAGGATTGACCACGCATACAGCTACAAGCGCATTCTAAACGCGTCCGGCTTGCTTGCCTTGGGCACAGATTTTCCCATTGAACACATCGACCCATTGAATATCTTCTTTGCCGCGGTAGACAGAACAGACAAACAGCATTGGCCTCAAGGTGGATTCAATGCCGACCAGAGACTAAGTCCCAAAGAGGCCCTCGAAGGCATGACCTTTGGCGCCGCGTATAGCGCTTTTGGAGAAGAGCAATACGGGAGCATCAAAATTGGCCAACGGGCCAACTTCACAGTGTTAAATCAAGACCTCTTCAACAGCTCAGAACGTCACAGAGAAAGCTGTAAAGTCGTCAAAACAATTCTCTCAGGAAAAGTTGCTTTTGAGACAAAATAGCAAGTGTACGATTGACCTTTTTTAGTATCTTGAAGGTCACATAACACGACACAAAAACATCACGATAACATGAACAACCCTACTCGCTTATTTGATTTTCCGAGATACCAGCAAGAGCATTTCCCGTTAGAGGTAATGATGTCTTCTAAAGTTGGAGGAGAATGGAAGAGCTACAGCACAAGTGAATTTATTGACGCCGTAAACCAAGCAGCCCGCGGCTTACTCGAATTGGGCATTAAGCACGGAGATAAGGTAGCGTTGATTGCACACAATAACCGTTGTGAATGGAACATCATGGACCATGCATTATTGCAGATTGGCGCCGTAGATGTACCTATCTACCCAACGATGACCGAAGATGATTACGAATACATCTTCAACCACAGTGAAAGCATCTATTGTTTTGTTTCGAACGACGAACTTTATGATAAGGTGACCAATGTTCTTGACAAGTGTAAGGACATGAAGAAAGTATATTCTTTCGAGAAGTACGAAGGGCGCAATCACTGGTCTGAGGTACTAGCCTTGGGCGAGAGCATGGACCGCCAAGAAGAGATGGAGCAGTTCATGGCCAGCGTGAAGCCTGAAGATTTGGCAACTATCATTTACACTTCTGGTACCACAGGTTTACCAAAGGGGGTAATGCTCAGTCATGCAAACATCTCTACAACGGTAATCGCAGCAACGCCTAGAATTCCAGGACTGCCAAGAGGGCAAGCAAAAACATTGAGCTTCCTTCCAGTATGTCACAGTTTCGAGCGCTTCATTCATTACCTATACATGTACAATGGAGCCTCTATCTACTTCGCAGAAGCTTTAGATACGCTTAAAGCGGATCTCAATATGGTTCAGCCGACAATCTTCACAGCAGTACCACGTCTGCTCGAGAAGTTCTTTGACGGCATTGTTGCGAACGGTACCTCAGCAGGTGGCGTGAAAGCTAGAATCTTTGAATGGGCTGTTTCTCTAGCACTAAAATGGGAGCCCGAGCATGCTAACGGAGCATTCTACCACTGGAAATTAGGGATTGCAGATAAACTAGTATTTAGTAAAATTCGTGCGGCCCTCGGGATGAGCAATATCGCTGCCATCGCATGTGGGTCTGCTGCATTACAACCAAGGCTATTGCGTTTCTTCTCAGGAATGGGTGCACCTATCCTTGAAGGGTACGGCCTTACTGAAACAGCACCTGTAATTTCAGTGAACACCACTGCTGAGCCGGGTATGATTCGCGTCGGGTACGTTGGAAAATGTATCGATGGTGTTGAAGCCAAGATCGCAGAGGATGGTGAAATCCTTGCAAAAGGACCGAACATCATGATGGGCTATTACAAACAGCCAGAGCTTACTGCCGAGGTAATGACAGACGGTTGGTTCCACACTGGTGATATCGGTATTATCGAAGATGGATTCATCAAGATTACAGATCGTAAGAAAGAGATGTTCAAAACATCAGCAGGTAAATACATTGCTCCGCAGTTGATCGAAAACGAACTAAAGGCATCACACCTCATTGCACAAAGTATGGTTGTAGGTGAAGGACGCAACTTCCCTTCAGCAATCTGTATCCTCAACGAGGACGGTGTAAAAGAGTGGTGTTCGCGTCACGATATCGCCTACACGGACTTCGATAGCATGTCTAAGGACCAACGCGTTATCGATCGCGTTTGGCAAGATGTAGAAAAGGCTAATGCCAACTTCGGTCAATGGGAAAAGGTTAAAAAGATCATCATTGATACGGAAGAGTTTACCGTTGACAATGGCTGTCTAACACCAACCTTTAAGGTGAAGCGTAAGCCTATTTTGGCGAAGTACGCAGATCAAATCAACGCCATCTACCCGTCATAAACCACGGTTAATCGCATAGTAAACTGCGCCTCTGGGCGCGGTTTTTTTTATCCCAAACCTTCCCCGCCTCCCCAGCCATTCAAAAATGTTGGGCACAAAAAAACCCACTCCTATCGGAGTGGGCTAAAAAATCTTTACACCGCTTAAGTAAAGCTTATAGGGCAGCTACGTGCTTTGCTAAGCTAGACTTCAAGTTTGAAGCTTTCTTCTTGTGGATGATGTTGCGCTTTGCCAACTTATCCAACATAGAAGATACGCGTGGTAGCATTTCTGCTGCCTCACCTGCATCAGTGGTGCCGCGAAGTTTTCTCACAGCGTTACGTGTCGTTTTGTGGTAGTAACGATTGTGAGCAGCCTTTTAGCTGTTTGACGAATTCTTTTTAAAGCCGACTTATGATTTGCCATGTCTTTAATTTTAGTTTTTAGTTGTGACCCGTACGGGAATCGAACCCGTGTTTCCGCCGTGAAAGGGCGGCGTCCTGGACCGCTAGACGAACGGGCCAAAATGTTCCAGAACATTCCCCTCTTTTGTTTGGGGAGTGCAAATGTAACAACGATTTTCAGTTCTGCAACACCTCGACTTAAAAAATCGAACTTTTTTTTATCCTAGTAAGCCTTGGCAAATACTACCCTTTGCGTACTTGGTTTACCCGTTAGAATACACTTTCCTTCCTCTTGCTTGTTATTCAATGGAATACAACGGATGGTCGCCTTGGTCAAATCTTTGATTTTGTCTTCTGTTTCAGTCGTTCCGTCCCAGTGTGCGTATACGAATCCTGGATTTCCTTTCATCAATGCTTTAAATTCTTCCCAAGTATCAGCCGTTTGACTGTTTTCCTCTCTGAAGGATAGCGCCTTTTCAAATAGCGAAGCTTGAATTTCATCAAGCAAGACCGTGATAGCCGTGGCTACCTCATCCTGCTGCATAAACTGCTTGGTCAAAGTGTCGCGACGTGCTACCTCAACAGAGCCTTTCTCAAGGTCTTTAGGTCCGATGGCTATCCTTACAGGTACTCCTTGAAGCTCGTACTGATTGAATTTCCAACCCGGCTTATGCGTATCTCTATTATCAAACTTCACCGTTACACCCGCAGCACGCAGATCTTTCATAAGACCTTCAGCCACTTCTGAAATAGCATCTAATTGCTCTTGCCCTTTATAAATAGGTACAATTACCACTTGGTATGGAGCCAATTTTGGAGGCAACACCAAGCCATTATCATCACTGTGCGTCATAATCAAGGCGCCCATCAATCGAGTACTTACACCCCATGAAGTGGCCCAAACGTATTCCTGAGTACCTTCTTTAGTTTGGAATTTCACGTCAAATGCTTTCGCAAAATTTTGCCCCAAGAAGTGTGAAGTACCTGCTTGCAGGGCTTTACCATCCTGCATCAAGGCCTCGATACAATACGTTTCTAAAGCACCGGCAAAGCGTTCGCCTTCTGTTTTCAGACCGCGTAACACTGGAATTGCCATGACTTCCTCCACAAATGTTGCGTAAACATCAAGCATTGTTTCGGCCTCCTGAATAGCCTCTTCCTTGGTTGCATGGGCTGTATGACCCTCTTGCCACAAAAACTCGGCAGTACGCAAGAACAAACGCGTTCTCATCTCCCAACGAACGACATTTGCCCATTGGTTCACGAGAATAGGCAGGTCGCGGTAACTCTGAATCCAATCTTTATAAGTATCCCAAATAATGGTCTCTGAAGTTGGGCGAACAATAAGCTCCTCCTCCAACTTCGCTGCAGGATCTACAACTACACCGCCTCCGTTTGGATCGTCTTTTAGGCGGTAATGTGTTACCACCGCACATTCTTTAGCGAAACCGTCAACATGAGAGGCTTCTTTCGAGAAATAAGACTTCGGGATAAACAAGGGGAAATAGGCATTCATATGGCCTGTTTCTTTAAAGCGACGATCTAGGTCAGCCTGGATGCTTTCCCAAATAGCAAAACCGTAAGGCTTGATTACCATTGATCCGCGCACACCTGAATTCTGCGCCAAATCGGCCTTTACGACCAATTCATTGTACCATTTAGAGTAATCCTGCTCACGCGAGGTTAAATGCTTTCCCATTGTATTAGAGTTGGTATGACTTTTGTAAATTGTGAACTGAATGGCAAACTTACTGAAGTTATGAGGAAAGGCGTGTTTTTATTGGCGATTAGTTATGCACTATTGGTTAGCTGCAACAGTGCGGTTTCCTTAGCGGATAATTATGCTGAAGATGAAAACTACTATGACCCTACTCTACCCTCACCACAGTTTGCGCGTACTTCTCTGACCTTGCCACAGAGTTATTCCGAAGAAGAATTGGACGATATTTGGACAAATTCAACCGAAGTTGTAGCTCCAGAGAACAGCAGCCAGGGAAGCATATGGTGGAACAACACACCTTCTTCAGGCTGGTCCAATACAGGTTTCAACTCTTTCAATCGTCCTGGTAGCTCATTCTCCTTCTTTGGAGGCATGGGTCCTATGTTTAACCCATGGTCGCCTTGGAACAACCCTGCTTGGGTTTGGAACAATGGTTGGGGTATTGGCAACACATATGGACAAGGTTACGGATGGAACAATGGATGGAATAACGGATGGGGTTGGCACGATCCGTATGGCTGGAACAACGGCTGGGGATATGGCTATGATCCCTACGGATATGGATACAACCCTTACGGCTGGAACAACGGTTGGGGCTGGAACAATGGTTGGAACAACAACTCTTGGTCTTCGACAGGCGGAAATAGCTCCGGAACAGGGACAACCAGCACAACAACGACCGGTTCTACTACTCGAACCAACTACGGCAACCGTAGGCCGTCAAAATACACCTCTACTCGGGGCAGTGGAGTAAGCAGCGGCCGAACTACAGGAACATTAGGAAGACCCTCTGTTTCGCGAATCTATCGTTCAAATTCCATGAGTAATGGAACTTATCGACGTCAATCGGTGAATTCGAACAGGTATTATGAGCGAAACAATACAAGAGCGTACGATTCACCGCGGTCAAGAACCTACGACAACAGCAGAAGTACATCGCCTTCTCCTTCACGCAGCACACGTTCACAGAGCTCGAACAGCAGTAGCGGCAGAAGAAGATGATCAGAAAACTTAGTGCAACCTTTTTATTTCTTGCGCTGCATCTAACCTCAAGCGCTCAGGACCTCGACTATTTTGCAGAGCTCAACGCACCCTTAAGTTTCGGGGATAGCAGATTTAATGCTTTAGCTGGTAATATGGTTGGAATGAGTGGTTCATTGACAGCACTGGCGCTAAACCCTGCCACCGTTGGACTGTATCGGCAGGATGCGTTTTCTGCGAGTGGCAATATTTTCAACTCGCGCAACCGCAGCACCAACGGAGGAACTCTCGGTAATTCTAGCAACTTGAATATGGGTAATGTCGGCTTTGTCGCCCGTGATCCAAATAATGGATGGCATGTGTTCTTTTCATACAATACAGACCAACTGTACCGCGGAAGACTGCGCAACAACGAGGCAAACGGCGGCTCTATCCTATCTCAATTCATCAATAACGCAGCAGGGACTCCCCCGGAGTATTTGCCAGAATTAGGTCCCTATGAAGACATGATGTACCAGAGTTATGCCGTCGATTATAACTCAAACACAGGCAACTACTTCGCACCAGCCAATCTATTTGATGTCAATGCCAAGCACTTGTATTTTAGACAAGGTATGCGCAATCGTTGGACATTAGGCACAGGAAAAGGCCTTACACAAAGATTTTATGTCGGTGGTTCTTTGAGTTTTGTACATACGTTTGAAACCGTAGAAATTACACACGAAGAATCCTTTAACGAAACCACAGATCTGACCGACTTCACCATGGAAGAATGGTGGAACAATAGCGCGGTTGGAATAACCGGAAATATTGGATTTTACTACCGTCCTGTGCAGTCTTTGCGCATTGCTGCTGCCTTCGAATTACCAAGTATTTACGGGTTCAATCAGGATTGGGAAACTAAGTTCAGGGCCGATCGACCTTCTATTTCCGCCAGTGGCATTACCGCGGAGGGCTATGGAGAGATGTACCAGTGGTCTATGATGACTGCACCAAAGCTGCGCGGTGGAATAACGCTAGTCGGTGGCAGAGCGGGGCTGTTAACCGTAAACTACACCTACGCTCCGACTGCAGCTGGGAGAATGTTTTCGAGAAATGAACGCTACTTAAACGAATCGATTGACTCCCTACTTGCACCGGTACATCAGATAGGCACTGCGGGTGAACTGCGTTTGGGGATTCTTACCCTTCAAGCAGGAGTTACTTATGTAAGTAGCGCTCAGGAGCAGTTAGGAAGCCACCTTCAGATTGGCGGTGGTGTGAGCATAAAATCGGATCAAACTACCTACAATATCAGCTTCGGAAGCATTGTTCGAAACAAGCAATATTTCATGTACAGTGCGGATTTCACTAACGCTGTTGACTACTCAAACACACTTTCTGTTCTAAGTACCGGGGTTACCTTCAAATTCTAGACGATTTTTAGTCGTTTTGGCTTAATTTGCAGAAGCCTAAACCCAATGTATTGTTAGCCGTTATTTTAGCGGTATAACCATTTAACTTTCATAGAACAGCATTATGCAAAAGTTTTGGACGCTTCTACTAGCATTAACCGTCACATTCACTGGCTTCAGCCAACGTAAATCGAAAGACGATGCGCCAGCGTGGACAACAGCAAACACCAGCGCATTCATATTTAGAGATATTGGTCCTGCTACGACTTCAGGCCGTATTGCAGATCTGGCTGTTAATCCAGAAAACAAGGCAGAGATGTATCTAGCCTTAGCTTCTGGTGGTGTATGGAAAACTTCGAACAATGGAACGACTTGGCAACCCATTTTTGAGCATGAAAATTCCTACAGCACAGGCTGCATAGAGATTGACCCGAACAATACAAATACCATCTGGGTAGGAACCGGTGAAAACAACAATCAACGCTCAGTAGCGTACGGTGACGGGGTATATGTGAGTCGCGACGGTGGTAAATCGTGGACCAACACAGGTCTAGAAAGTAGCGAGCATATTGGTATGATCGCCATTGATCCGAGAAATTCAGATCACGTTTATGTTGCTGCTTACGGCCCACTTTGGAACAAGGGTGGCGAACGAGGTATCTATGAGACCAAGGATGGTGGAAAAAATTGGACCCGTATTTTAGAAGTGAGTGAACACACGGGATTCAACGAAATCCATATGGATACGCGCAACCCGGATGTGATGTATGCAACGGCTCACCAAAGAAGACGTCACGTCTACACGCACCTAAGTGGCGGCCCTGAAAGCGCCATGTACAAGAGTACTGATGGCGGTAAGCATTGGGATAAAGTAGGCGGTGGCTTCCCAGGAGGCGATGTAGGTCGTATAGGTATGGACATCAGCCCGGCGAACCCAGATGTACTTTTCGCAACCGTGGAGGGTCACGGCATGTACAAGAGCACGGATCGCGGCGAGAGTTGGAGCAAACAGAGCGGCCATGAGACCAGCGGTAACTACTATGTAGAGCTCATCGCTCACCCAACGCGTGTGAATACGGTTTACAGCATGGACACTTATGCTCATGTAAGTATTGACGGGGGTAAGAGCTTCAATCGCATTCCTAAAAAAGACAAACACGTAGATAACCACTGCCTGTGGATCGATCCAGCCAACACCAAGCACATGATCATCGGTACAGATGGCGGATTGTACGAGACTTGGGACGAAATGGGCAGCTGGAATTGGCGCGCTAATCTTCCTACGATCCAATTTTATCGCGTAGCCGTGGATAACGACTGGCCGTTCTACAATGTGTACGGTGGTACCCAAGACAACAATTCATTGGGTGGTCCTTCGCAAACGATCAACCGCAGAGGAATCATCAATAGCGACTGGATCGTGACCAACGGTGGTGATGGTTTTGAAAGTGCTACGGATCCTGAAGATCCAAACATCGTCTATGCACAAGCTCAATACGGTTGGTTGGTTCGATTCAACAAGCAAACCGGCGAGAAAACTCCTATCCAGCCGCAACCTCGCTACAAAGAGGCAGCCTACCGCTGGAACTGGGATGCTCCTCTGATAACGAGTAAGCATCAGAAAAAGACGCTCTACTTTGCCGCTAACAAAATCTTTAAATCAAACGACCGCGGCGGAAGCTGGGAAGTGATTTCAGAAGATTTGTCGCGTCAATTGGACCGTAATACCCTCCCTATCATGGACCGTTACTGGGGCCCAGATGCGATTGCACTCCACAAGAGCACGTCCATCTACGGCAACATCGTAACTCTTCGTGAGCATCCAAATAATCCTGGAGAGCTTTGGGCAGGTACCGACGACGGTCTAGTGTGGAAGACAAGCGACGATGGGAAAAATTGGTCGAGCATCAAGAATTTCTCTGAATTGCCAAAAACTAAAGTAGGCTCACTAAGCCTTCCATTAGTGTACGTACAAGATCTTGTCTTGTCTGCACACAAAGAAAACGTTGTGTATGCCGTGTTCAACAACCACAAAAACGGTGATTTCAAGCCGTACATCTACAAGAGTACCAACGGCGGTAAAAACTGGGAAAGCATTGCCAGCGATCTGCCAGAGCGCGGTACAGTGTATTCATTGGTTGAAGATCCTATCAATCCTGATCTGCTATTTGCAGGAACAGAATTCGGTATGTTCTTCACGCTTGACGGAGGTGAACACTGGGCGCAACTAAAAGGCGGACTTCCGACCATTGCTGTAAAGGATATCGCCATCCAAGAGCGTGAGAACGATTTGGTTATTGCCACCTTCGGTCGAGGTTTCTACGTATTAGATAATTATTCGCCCTTACGTGAGTTGGAGTATGTACTCGACCAAGATGCTGCGTTCTTCTCTACAAAGCCTGGATTGCTTTTCCAAAGAGCGAACGTAGGTGGAATTGACTACAAGGGAAGCCAGCACTACCGCTCGAAGAACCCTCCAATGGGTGTGACCTTCCAGTTACACATCGCAGACGGTGCTGCACGCGTCAAAGATGAGCGTCCGGAAGCCAATAAAGAACTGCCCCACTACCCTACTATGGACCAGCTTCGCGCTGAGGATTGGGAGGAGTCTCCGTACCTACTGTTTGTCGTGAAAGACGAAGACGGTGCAGAGGTGGCTCGATTCACTCGCGGCGATTTCAAAGGCGTACAACGCTTTACATGGAACGCTAAATACAGCAGTAAAGCGGGCATTAACGCAAACGGAGAACCAAAAACCAACCCAGGCACTACTACCTTCGTTAAGCCAGGAACATACAGCGTTTCTGTACTGCGCTCAACGAATGGACAGCTTGAAGAATTGGTCTCAGGACACACATTTGAAGTGAATCACCTGTACAACTACGAGGATATTGACTATGCGTTCAATGCAGAAGTTGATGCCGTTTACGCTGCGGCGAACCGCATTGACAGCGAATACAAGGAACTTAAAGACGAACTGAACCAGTTGCGTGCCGGATTCAGAAACACCGTTGGCGCTTCTGTAGAAGACCTATCGGCAGCAAAAGCTATTGATATGCAGTTGAAAGAGTTGAGCTTGTTGCTAAACGGAGATCCATCACGTACTAAACGCGAAATGGAAACTGTACCGTCTTTAGGAGATGTAGTAGGTATTCTTGCGTGGGGCGCTTGGAACCACCGCGGTGCACCAACAGGTTCTATGAAAAACATGATGGAAGATGCTAAGGCTATGATGAAAGACGCACAAGCAGCCCTTGATGCTATTGAGGAAGCCATCGACCAACTAGAAGAAAAAGCAAGTGCTCAAGGGGTTCCTTATTGGGACTAATTGATGTAACTTTGCGCCCCTAAAATTGAGTAGGAATTATGACTAACAAGATTGACGAAGAATTGATCGAAGCCATTGGCGATGCACACGAGAGTTTTTCGGCAACGACGCCGTTAAGAGCTGATGCATTCGACAAATCGGAAGAAGAGAAAATTGCCATCATCGCTGAACATGTGAAAAGTATCCTTGAGACACTCGGCATGGACTTAGAAGATGACAGCCTAAAAGGCACTCCAAAGCGCGTAGCTAAACTATACGTGAACGAGGCTTTTGGTGGATTGAATCCTAAACGCGAGCCGAGTATGAGCACGTTTGAGAATTCATACCGCTACGACGAAATGCTCGTTGAAAAGAACATAGTACTTTATTCCACCTGTGAGCACCATTTATTGCCGATTGTAGGCCGCGCCCATGTTGCCTACATCTCGAAAGGAAAAGTGGTTGGCCTCAGTAAGATGAATCGCATCGTGGACTATTATGCCAAGCGTCCTCAAGTTCAAGAGCGACTTACACGTCAGATAGTTCAAGCACTTCAAGAAGTATTGGGCACCAAAGATGTAGCGTGTGTGATTGATGCGAAACACCTCTGTGTGAACTCACGCGGTATCAGAGACATTGAAAGCTCAACTGTAACTGCTGAATTTGGCGGCGTTTTCCAAGAAGCAGCGAAAAAGAAAGAATTCCTCGACTACATTAATTTAAAGACCGAATTCGGCGCATAATGAACCCATTGTACAGCACATATCCCGTTCATATTGAAAACAGCCTCACTGGCGCCAAGGAGCAGCTCGTTCCTGTCAGCGAAGGGCGTATTGGGATGTATGTCTGTGGACCAACAGTATACTCTGACGTTCACCTAGGGAATGCGCGAACCTTTACCTCCTTCGATTTCATTTTTAGATACCTGAGCCACTTAGGATACAAGGTTCGTTACGTACGAAATATTACCGATGCTGGTCATCTTGAAAACGATGCTGACGAGGGTGAGGATAAGATTGCCAAGAAGGCACGTTTAGAGCAATTAGAGCCGATGGAAATCGTTCAGCGTTATACGGTCGATTTTCACAAGGTCATGGATCGCCTTGGCGCACTGCCTCCTTCCATTGAGCCTACAGCTACTGGGCACATTGTTGAGCAAATAGAAATGACTCAAGCCATCATTGATAAGGGCTGGGCCTATGAAAGCAATGGGTCGGTCTATTTCGATGTAGATGCTTACAACCGCGATGGTGGGGATTACGGCATTCTTTCCGGCCGTAAGATGGATGAACTTCAAAGCGGTTCTCGTGCACTAGACGGACAAGAAGAAAAACGCAATCCAGCAGATTTCGCACTTTGGAAAAAGGCATCTCCTGCACACATCATGCGTTGGCCTTCGCCGTGGAGTGTCGGTTTTCCTGGATGGCACCTTGAGTGTTCCGCAATGAGTACCAAATACCTTGGTGAAGAGTTTGATATTCACGGCGGCGGAATGGATTTGAAATTTCCGCACCACGAATGTGAAATCGCTCAAAACACTGCTACCAGCGGTAAGAAAGGGGCGAAATATTGGCTTCATGCAAACATGCTTACCTTAAACGGAAAGCGCATGAGCAAGAGTACTGGGAATACCATTTTACCCGGAGAATTATTCAGCGGAAACAACCCATTACTTGCCAAAGGATTCCGTCCTTCTGTAGTACGCTTCTTCATGATGCAAGCACATTACAGCAGTGTACTCGATTTCTCTAACGAAGCACTTTTGGCGGCTGAAAAGGGTCACGACAAACTACTAGCTGCGTGGAGTAAACTGCAAGGATTAGAGGCTTCTGTAAGTGGCGATTTCGATCTACAAGCCTGGATAGAGAAATGTTACCAAAGCCTCAGCGACAACTTTAATAGTCCTATCCTTATTGCACATCTTTTTGAGGCCATCAAACTCATCAACCAAAACGAAGGGAGCATCGCATTGAGTGCATCGGACTTTAGCGTCTTTAAAGAGAAGATGAATGCCTTTGTATTTGACATTCTCGGTCTTCAAATGGAAGAAGGCGGATCAGCGCACAGTGAAGCCCTAGATAAAGCCATGGATTTGGTTATTGAACTACGTGCTAAAGCGCGCGAGAACAAAGATTGGGGAACTGCTGATTTAATTCGCGATCAATTGTCTGCTGCCGGTATTAAACTAAAAGACGGTGCCGAAGGTACATCGTACGAAATCTAGGATTGAAATTACTCCAATACATATTGGGATGGCCGCTATTACTCATTCTTTGGGTATACAGAAATCTCATTTCACCATTAACCGCACCTGCCTGCCGCTATAATCCAACCTGCAGCGCTTACGCCAAAGAAGCCGTGAAACTTCACGGTCCATTCAAAGGCTTCGCTTTGACCGTAAAACGCGTTACTTCATGCCATCCTTGGGGTGGACACGGTTGGGATCCTGTTCCTGGAAGTGAATTAGAACAACAACTAAAAAACAAAGACCTCTAATCATGAAAAGACTTTTCATTTTCCTTGCAGCTAGCAGTGCACTCATCGCATGCAATCACGCGGAAGAAGCAGATGCTTCTAGCGGTGCTACTTGGGTAAGCGAACTCAATTACGACGGTGAAGACCATTTTTACGGGATGCGCCAACTTACCGATGGTGGTGACAATGCTGAAGCCTACTTCAGTTTTGACGGCACTATGCTCACTTTCCAAAGCAATGCTGGAAAATGGGGAAATGAGTGTGACCAGATCTATGCGTTCAACTGGGATACAGTTACCATATTAGAAAACGAACCGCCAATGATTTCTAATGGATTGGGGCGTACTACCTGTGCATACTTCCTACCCGGCGACACAACCATCCTCTACGCTTCAACATTCACAGGGGATAGTGCGTGTCCTGAGGTACCTGAAAGAGGTGCAGGCGGCGCTTATGTCTGGCCGATTTACGAAGACTTCGATATCTATATAAGCGATTTAGAAGGCAACCTTATCGACACCTTGATCAGTGGACCTGGTTACGATGCTGAGGCTACGGTTAGTCCAGACGGTAAGCACATTGTCTTTACATCGACACGCTCTGGTGACCTAGAATTATATGTCTGCGATATTGACGGGTCAAACATCAACCAGGTAACCTCAGGATTAGGTTACGACGGCGGTGCATTCTTTAGCCCCGATTCGAAGAAATTGGTTTTTAGAAGCTCGCGTCCACAAACGGAAGAAGAGATTACGAAATACAAGGGTTTGTTGGAACAAGGATTGGTCGAACCGACCAATATGGAAATCTACACGTGTAATATTGACGGTTCAGACCTGAAGCAAATTACCTCGCTGGGACAAGCGAACTGGGCACCGTATTACCATCCAAGCGGCGAGAAGATTGTATTTTCATCGAATCACCACAGTGAGCGCGGCTTTCCGTTCAACCTATTTATGATAGATACAGACGGCACCAATTTGCAGCAAATTTCTTTTGATAAAGCATTTGATTCTTTCCCGATGTTCTCGCCTGACGGCAAAAAATTAGTTTTTGCTTCGAACAGAAACAACGGCGGAGGAAGAGCAACCAATCTGTTTATTGTAGATTGGAAGGAATAAATGAATACTATGATCGCCACCATTCTTTGGGACTTTCCTAACCACATCCCTATCGCTGGATTTCAATTGAGGTTCTACTCGTTGATGTTTATCATTTCTTTTGTCCTAGGACAATACGGGATGCAATACATCTTCAAGAAGGAAAATGTCAATCCGAAGTTGATGGACAGCCTCGTTTATTGGATGGTTGGAGCTACCATTGTTGGTGCACGATTAGGCCACGTCTTCTTTTACGATTGGGGGTACTACAAGAACCACATTGGCGAGATCTTCATGGTTTGGAAAGGAGGCCTTGCCTCTCACGGGGCTGCTATTTCTATTGTCCTAGCCATGTATTGGTGGTCAACACGTATCGCAAAGAAGCATACGCTTTGGACCATGGACCGTATTGTGATCGTTGTAGCACTGGCAGGCGGTTTTATTCGCATGGGGAACTGGTTCAACAGTGAGATTTACGGAGCTCCTGCAAACAGTGCTGTAGAGACTGTATTTGTCGAAGCTGGAAGAGCTTCGATTGTACGAGGTTACGGTGGCAATCTTGAATCAGTGAATTTTGAAAGTACAGAAGAGGTTTTTGAAACCGATTCACTTAACTATCCCGTGCTCACAGCTCAGCTGCGCTTCTTCAATCTTAACGATGCCCAATCTGAAGAGTATACCAATACCTACTTAAGCAGGATTTTAACTGCCTCTTCAAAAGACAATAGCAACCTGCTGCCCTATCCGAACGCCACAGCGCAAGGATTCTCGGACGCGAATGGAAGCTATGCAGAAATCAAAGTATTCGGTGTTCCGCGCTACCCAACCCAGCTTTTTGAGGCAGGAGCGTATTGGATCATTTTCGTTTTGTTGGCCTTGCTGTATTTAAAAACAGGTGTTGGACAGCGACGCGGCTTCCTCTTCGGTACATTCCTAATAGCAGTCTTTGGTTTCCGATTTTTCATAGAATTCTACAAAGAGATTCAAGTTGGATTTGAAAATTCAATGTCCCTCAACATGGGCCAATGGTTAAGCATCCCGTTGGTACTCTCAGGACTTTATATGATGCTTACATCTAAAGAACAAAACTCATGAATGCAATGCGCAAATACGCAGTCTGGATCGTAGCACTCGGTCTTGCTGCATTTATTATCCCTGGTGTTATCGGCGGGATTGGAAAAATCGGATCATCCTCACAGCCCACGGTAAAGCCTCAGGCCAGTGAGCCTTATGAACCGCCTTTCCGTCAGGATGGAACTATCTATGCGGTTAATGACCAAGATACAGTGGCTACTTTCCGTGGTGAATACGCAAAGACGCCAGAAAGCATTGAAATTGGTATGATGTACCGCCGTTCGGTAAGTCCTGATATGGCCATGCTATTCTTTATGGACGGTGGTGATCGTCCTCGCAGTTTCTGGATGAAGAATACATTGGTGAGCCTTGATATCATTTACATCAACACTAATAACGAAGTTGTAAGCATCCAAGCCAATGCTCAACCGCTGAATACTACTAGTCTCCCGAGTGAGGCGCCTGCTTCTTATGTACTTGAAGTATTGGGTGGTACAGCAGCTACCTGGGGGATCAAAAAAGGAACAACAATCACCTGGTCAGATAATTAAACGTTGACTTCTGCAGCCAACTTTATTTGTTTATCTTTGCCGCTTATAACATTACAAACATCTAAATGTGATTTT
>JBNAAX010000028.1:0-26158 GCA_049631665.1 Schleiferiaceae bacterium | reverse complement strand
TATATACTGAAAGAAGTATTATTAACGGTACCGATACATTGCGTCCTGACTTGATCATCGAATCGGAACAGAAATTGATGGTTATTGATTATAAAACAGGTGTCCCGAAGGAAAAAGACGAAGTACAATTGAAGGAATACATCGAACTTTTGTCTGCCAATTTTGAAACCGTTGACGGCGCCTTATTGTATATTTAATTGTTGCTTTGCAGTATATTTATTTGAATAGCCCAACCCCAATGAAAAACTTTGTTCTTATCGTGCTATTTGCGCTATTTAGTTCTAGCTGTTATTATGATAATTACGAGGACAGCTACGGAAGCGGTAATGTTTGTGATACTGCCGTGATTACGTTCAGTCAAGACATTAAGGCAATCATTGGACAGAATTGTGAAGGATGTCACAACGGAAATAGCGCGAATGGCGGCTTAAATTTAGCAGGACATGAAAATATTCAGTCTCCTGCATTATCCGGAAGTCTAATGGATCGTATTGAAAGACCTTCGAGCGACCCTCTATCTATGCCGCCTGGAGGACCACTAAGTGATTGTGATCAGAAAAAATTAACCGCCTGGATTAACCAGGGCGCACCAAACAACTAGTATTATGAAAAAGCTCTTTACACTACTTGCACTAACATTAGGCCTAAGTCTTAGCGCTCAACAATATATGACTCGCCAAGGGTCGTTAACTTTCGATGCCGGATCTCCACTTGAGGATATTGTGGCTACAAGCAATAGCGCTACTGCAGTCTATGACGTTCAAGATGGTAAATTAGGGGTTCAGGTACTTATGACCTCGTTTGAATTCAAACGCGCTTTAATGCAGGAGCATTTTAATGAGAATTACGCCGAAAGCGAGGTGTATCCAAAAGCGGTATTCAAAGGCAAGTTCGAAGCTGGACGTGCCATAGGTGCACTCACTATTCATGGGGTAACCAAGGATGTCGATGTACCTGCAAAACTTGATCTCTCAAAGGAAACGGCCCATCTCGTTGCAGAATTTGCTGTAACTATTGAAGAATACGGCATCGCCATTCCTAGCGCTGTGGCTAATAAAATTGACAAACAAGCCAAAATCATAGTGGATTGTAAAATGCAATCGAGATAATGAAGCAACTTCTACTCGCCATAGCCGTTTCAATTGTCGCGCCATTATTTGCTCAAAAAGACGATCTTTTTGACCTCTTTAACGATGTAGAGGAGGTTCAGCTTACCTATGCAACGTTCAAGGGAACCCAGCTTATCAATGCTGCCACGAATGAAACGCCAGGAGAAGGCGTACTTCAATATGTGATTGCACACCGGTTTGGCAGCTTTAATGACGATTACCTCTACAATTTCTTCGGTTTAGACAATGCACAGATTCGAATGCAATTGGACTACGGAGTTACCGACAAGCTTAACATAGGTGTTGGAAGGAGCTCTTTCTTAAAAGTTGCTGATGGCTTCGTCAAATACAAATTGCTCCAGCAACAAACTGGTTTAAAAAATGTTCCATTGAGCTTGACCTTACATAGCTCCACCAACTATAGGAATGCCCGATACACCGATGGCGTTGATCATTATTTGTCCGACCGCTTCTCTTACATGCATCAGGCGATCATTACCCGTAAATGGAACAGGAGCTTTAGCACGCTGCTTAGCCCTTCTATCGTACACTTTAATATCGTCCCAACAGCGAGTGACCCCAATACTACGGCACATATAACCATTGGCGGGCGATACAAGGTTACCAATAGAATGGCCCTCACGGGGGAAAGCACCCTTTTATCCAATCGAGAATTTAGCAGTGGCGAAAGATATACCACTCCTTTTGCCTTGGGTGTAGATATAGAAACTGGCGGCCATGTTTTTCAACTGCACATCTCGAATACCCGTGCCATGAACGGTCCCTATTGGATGGCTAGAAACCCATACAGCGCGAGTAATGGCGGGTTGTTCTTAGGTTTTAACATCTCCAGAGTATTTACAGTGAAAGAGTAAGGTTTGGGCATAAAAAAACCCTGCCCGAAGACAGGGTTTAACCAAACCAATAAACCTAAGCTACTCTTAAGTTGATGTAAATTTAAGATGAATTCTTGAATTAGCAATTAAAATTTGTTCAGAAAAATTGCCCTTTTCACACTTTTGTAACATCTGCAACAAAACCGCTTCGTGCTAAAAAATGCTACAAAACCCCATCATTGTGGAAATGCCCAGGATGGTTCTTAAAATTATAGGCGTAGTTAGAAGCAATGGCACCCCAAAGCGTATGATCTTCATCTATAATCGGCCAATGGGCCGGTGCGAGCGTTCCGCCCACTTCGATGCGCAGTCACTCCACCATCTTCTTAGTGGTCGATTCACTCGTTATTCCCAATAACATGGAAATACTCCACCCGAGCGTATCGATATGATTCAATGTAGAACTCGGAGTAAAACTCATCAAAATACGTTCACCGCCTTCTAGGGTGTCCGCCTTTTTTAATTGAGCCGGTGTAAACAAGGACTGCGCTTGGGCAGGTTCCCCGAAGAAGTGGTATTTAATAGAACCCAATGCCTGCTCGGCCTTTTCAGCGTATTTATCAGAAGAAAGTATATGTGATGCTTTTCTTAACATCCTGTACGTCAATACATTATTAGTAAGAATATAACCTTCAACTGGATACTCGTCCGCCCAGTTACTACTGGCAGGCGAATACATCAAATTTTTGTTGTTGAACTCCCAAGCCTGGGCTCAGCGCTCGATCTCTTCTATAGCGTCGACAACACCATCTTTAATACTAAAGTCTTGTGCCGCTTCCATATAAGATAGCGCTGTTACTGCCCACCAAAATTGACTGTCTGTTCGGCCTACAGGCTCGCCATAGCTCTGTCCAGAACGTTCTCCATCGTTGTTGAAGCTCACGTTTGACGGAAACACGCCGCCCTCGACAACCGCTTCCAATAAATTAAGTATGCTGCTTTTAACCGCCGGGTAAAGCGCTTCTTTTCCGTGTGACAATACAGCTAAAGAAGCAATAGCACTATCCCTCGACCAGAGACGCGCGTAGTTGTCCGTGTCTTAAGTAGTAGCGACAAAGCCAAAAGTCTTGGCTGAATTTGCCAAAATCGACCACGCTTCTTTTTTAAATCTATGATTAACCGCAGTTTAAAATATCTTAGTCTAGATTATCTAGTAAGAAATAGAGTGCGCTCATTGAAGCCGCTCCCATCTCCAAACTACGTGGATGGATAGCATCAATGTTGTCCCTAGCACTATGGTGAAAATCAAAGTATCGCTGGCTCTCAGGACGGTATCCGATAAAGAAGTTGTCGTAACCACGAAGCGGGCTTAAATCGGCACCCCCGCCTCCTTTTGCAAAAATGTGAAGGCCGTAAGGACTCAAAAGACTCTTAAACGTTCTTACTTGCTCCATACGATTATCATCTGCGCCGATACCAAAACCTCTTGGAACATCGCCGCCGCCATCGCTTTCCATAGCTACCCAATGATGCACACCGTTTTCTTTGGCCCAACGCGCATATTCCTTAGCGCCGTCTAATCCAAACTCTTCGTTCGCCCACAAGACAACACGAACCGTTCTCTTGTTCTGATACCCGACCTTGTGCATGAGGTTCGGTACCTGCATAGCATGAGCACATCCAGCACCATCATCCTGTGCGCCTTGACCTAAATCCCAAGAATCTATGTGGCCGCCAACGAGCATAATTTCCTCAGGCTTCTCGCTCCCATTGAAATCTGCAATCATGTTGTAATTCGTAGCAGTGCCTTGTACACCACAATCCAAATACAGTTCTAATTCGACCTTTCCGTCTTCCAACATAGCACTCAGCTTATCTGCTGCTTGCCAAGAAATCGCAGCCGAAGGCACCTTTATTTCACTATCTCCATAGCTCATCGCGCCGGTGTGCGGCAAATCGTCACGAAGTAGAGTGACAGAACGCATAACTGTAGCAACAGCGCCATATTTTCCTGCTTCCATCGCACCTGCCCAACGGTACTTCACAGCGCCTCCATAGGCGTTAAAGGTGCTAATCAAGCTGTGGTCCATGTAGGTATTGTAGAAGATTATTTTTCCTTTGATTCCTTCCTCTCCTAGCGCTTCAAGCTCTTCGAAAGAACCCACCTCTACAACCTCTGCTTTTACGCCTTCCGCTGGTGTAGACACGGACCCTCCAAGCGCAGTGGTAGGAAGAGAAACTGGCGCTCCACTGGCATAGGCCTTCGACCATTCGTCGCCGCGATGCCACTTCGGCACCTCTACCGGTTGTAACCAAGCCGTATCAGCGCCAGCATCTAACATCATTTGCATTGTATAACGAGCCGCCTCATTCGAAGCTTCCGAACCGCTTGGGCGCGGACCAATCTCAGTACATATATGGTGCAACCAATTATAGCCTTGCTGTTGGCCCAATGCTTCCGTGTATATTGCCTTAATTACCTCTTTTGCATGGGCCGGTGCTTCTTGTGAAAAGCCTGTAGGACCCACACAGATGAAGAGGAAAAGGGTGAGTTTTTTCATGTTAACGTCTTTTTCTGTTGCGCGTTTGTTGCGAGATAGCCGGGGAAAAGGGAACCAATTCTAAGGCTGTGATCTCGGCCACTTCTGCCGCCTTTTGAGTTAAGTATTCTTTATCGACCGCAACACCTATGTCGCACTTGTTTCTATGCTTGGCGTCTACAATATACAGCGTCCACACCTTTTGTTCTTTCGTAGCCAACATCCCGCCGTAGGAGCCGTATTGACTGCTCATGTTTAGGCCGATTAAAACCATCTGTTCGCCGTCATTCAAAGACTCCCAAGTGCCAAATTTTAGTCCAAATACAGAGAAATACCTGCGGTACCCTTTCGCTGTAAACTGCGTTCCTCTGCGAGCGGTAATGCCTAATAAGGGCACGAACAGAAATCCAAATCCCTGGTATTCACCCGACGCAATAGTAGCCACACAGATAATACCCGTCAGCAGATAAAACCGAAACGGCTCGGGAAAGGCTTTCCCATTTCTGATATCTACCTCCCTAGTAGACACCTGCCGCGCCTTGCATTAAAAGCCCACAGATGTATGCGCCGTAAGTGCCTAAAGCATACCCTAAAACAGCAAGCAGCACGCCTACCGGCGCAAGTGCTGGGTGGAAGGCTGCGGCCACCACTGGGGCACTGGCTGCGCCTCCAATATTAGCCTTCGAACCCACAGCGAGGAAGAAGTACGGCGCCTTAATGATTTTTGCAACGAGGAACATCAATCCAACGTGGATGATCATCCAGACTAGGCCTACTGCAAAGAGGCCTGGATTTTCAAATACCTCCATGACATTCATACTCATTCCTATGGTGGCTACAAGGATGTAGATGAAAACAGAGCCCACCTTCGAGGCTCCAGCACCTTCTAAGCTTCTTGCTTTGGTAAAGCTTAGCCCGATGCCTATCGTAGTAGCTATCACCACCAACCAAAAGAAGCCTGAGGTCAAGCTGAATTTGGCCAAAACCGGGTAGTTTTCACTAATAAATGGCGCAATAATGTCGCTTAAGCCGTGTGCTAACCCTGTTGCCCCAAACGCGATGGCCAAAATGTAGATGAGGTCGTTAAATGTTGGAATCTTAGATATGCTTGCAGTATACGCCTCCATCTTTTCTTGAAGCGTCAGCACTGAAGATGCATCAGCGCCAAATCGCGCATCAATATTTTTCGCCTTGGCCACACCTATAAGTAAGAATGCCATCCAGAGTTCAGCTACTAACACATCTACTGTTACCATTGCTGAGAAAATGCCTTCGCTCACTTCAAAAACTTCCTTCATCGCGGCCTGATTGGCTCCTCCGCCAATCCATGAACCTGCAACAGTGGTCATCCCGCGCCAAATCTCCTCGGGGTTTGCCCCTACTATATCCGGAGCAATAACGCTAAACAGTAGGATCGAAATTGGCCCCCCAATAATTACACCTACGGTTCCCGTGAAAAACATGATCAATGCTTTTGGTCCTAGTTTTTTCACCTCGCCAAAGTCAATGCTAAGGGTCAATAGAATAAGGGCAGCAGGGAGTAAATAACGCGAAGCCATGAAATATAGTCGGCTTTGCTTAGGGTCAATAATTTCAAAGGTAGTAAGCAGTGATGGCAGGAAGTAACACAGAAGTAGTGCGGGGATGTATTTGTAAAACTTCTTCCAAAACGGACGCTCGCTTTTTGAGGTCAAAAAGATTCCGCCAAGCATCGCGGCAAGAATACCAAAGAGTGTTGCATCGTTGGTAATCAAAGGGTGGATTTCGTGTGTCATTGTTCGAGTGTTACTAGTTCTAATCGAGCTATTTCGCTCGCTAAGATATTGGAATCAAAGCTATGTGCACCTTCGTAGGTGTTGACCTCTGGGTGCAGGTTAAATTCCTCTGCATATAGCGCACATCGCTCCTGCTTCTTTTCTTCGTCAACATAGGGGTCATTCGTGCCAAACCAAGCGCTCATGTACATTGTCCTAAGCGCTTCTTGGCTTTTTTCCTCTAGATCAGGCGGCCAACTGCCCGCCCAAGCCAACAAGCTTTGAAATGGCACCGTTGTATGTCCTAAAAAACGCATACCAGTCGCCACGCCTTGGCTAAAACCAACCATGTGTAAGCGGGCATTCGGAGCTTCAGACAACACCCAGCGACATACCTCGTTTAAATACAGACCTTGGTTTTCTATGTCTGTAAGTCTATCCTCTTTAGTCATCCAAGACGCTCCAACGCGACCCTCGGTTCCTTGGAGGTAAAATTTATGGGCACCTTGTGGGAACACAAAGGCACGAGCAGGGGTAACCATACTTCTAAAGTGGCGCTGAAAATACTCGACGAGTTGGCCGTAGCCGTGCAACCCAATCCAAATATCCGTGGTCGATTCATTAAGCGTTCCCAAAACGTCGACGCGTTGCTTCTGAGCGACTTCCAAGAAGAATTTTGACATTAGGCTCCTGGGAAATCTGGTTTTCGCTTTTCTATGAACGCGGTTGTTCCTTCCTTGAAATCTTCTGTATCAAAACAATCGCCAAAGGCCTGGACTTCTACATCGTAGCCGACAGATCCCTCCAATAACCCGGCGTTTACAGACTCAATTGCATAGCCCATGGCTACGATACTGTTTTTCATGAACGACTTCGCCATGGTTTGAGCTGCTTCGAGTAGATCAGCCTGAGGAACCACTTGATTGACCAAGCCGTAACTCAAGGCAGTAGGAGCATCTATCATTTTTGCACTAAAAATCATTTCTAAAGCCCTTCCCTTGCCTATGAGCTGCGGAAGACGCTGTGTTCCGCCATAGCCCGGAATAAGCCCCAGAGAAGTCTCTGGAAGGCCCATACGAGCGTTGTCAGATGCGATGCGCACGTGTGCGGACATGGCCAGCTCTAAGCCGCCTCCAAGTGCAAATCCATTCACCGCTGCAATCACCGGTTTCGGAAACTCTTCGATCAGATTAAACACGGTCATGTGCCCCGTTTTTGCTAGCTCGGTTCCTTGCTCTCCATTGAAGGAGGCGAACTCCTTGATATCTGCGCCGGCAACAAATGCTTTTTCGCCTGATCCAGTCAAGATGATAACCTTAGTTTCGGCGTCCTCGCGCAGCAGTTCAAAGGCGCTGTTTAGTTCGCTTAATAACTCCTTATTTAGAGCATTCAACTGCTTTGGACGATTCAATACTAAAAGTGCTATGCCGTCATTTTTCTCAATGATGAGGTGTTGGAATTGGTCCATGTTATTCTGTGGTAATAGGTAATTCAATAATAAATTCTGTCCCCTCAGGTGAAGTCTCAAACCTGATGTTCCCCTCAAAGTTTTCTATGAGGTTCTTCACCATCGCAAGCCCGAGTCCCATCCCGGAGCTTTTAGTGGTAAAGTTTGGTTCAAACACGCGCTCTTGCATCGACTCTGGAATCCCTTCACCGTTATCTCGAACACGAATCGTTGCTGTCGTTTCTTGCTTGCTCACCAAGATGAGTATTTCGGCCTCGCGGCTTTCTGGAACGCTTTGAATGGCGTTTTTTACCAGATTGTGCATGATACGCGACCACTGTTCCTTATCAACTTTCGCATACACAGGGCCCGAAGAAATAAAGCGTACTCCGCGGTCTGCATACAGACCGACAGCTCTATTGGTCTGGTATGAAACATCGAAACGCTCCAACTGAAGTCCCGGCATCTGAGCAAATCTTGAAAAAGCCTCTGCAATGTGAGTCAAATTCTCTACTTCCTCCAAAAGATTGGTTGCCATCTCGCGCACCTCTTTGATGTCTTTTTCACGCTCGATCATCTGTAAGGTCAAGCGCATTGGCGTTAGCGGATTCTTGATCTCATGGGCTACCTGCTGTGCCATCTCTTTCCAAGCACTTTCACGCTCACTAGTAGCGAGCTCCACAGCCGTGCGTTCCAGCTGTTCAACCATGTCGTTGTATTGTTGTATCAACTCGCCTATTTCGTCGTTGAAGCGCCAGTCCAACTTCTCATTGGTTTTGTTTAATCGAACCTTCTTTAGTTGTTCAATAACCCTACGCATATTCTGGCTGATGTAATTCGACAATACAAAGGCCAATACAATGCCCAACAGCAACAAGAACAGGTATACAAAGACCAACTGCTTCAGGTATTCAATCTCACTCTCCGGTATGGCGCTGTTGTCTACACGGTATAGGGTTTTTACAATAAGATTTACTTCTTTATCGGCATCAAGGATTTCGCTCGTGCTAATCAACAAATCGCCGGAATCATCAACCTTTCGTCCCAAAGGAACTCTTCTACCGCCCTTTGGAAATTCATTCAAGCGCTCGGGCAATACGCCTTGATTTTCCGCCGTATTTACTGAAGCAGCGATGCGCTCGCCCTTAGGGTGGTAGATGGCTAAATCTAATTTGTGTACAGAACCTATTTCATTTAACCGTTCGTCAAACAGCTCAGACCACTCGTCATAGGTTCTGGGTACACTGTCTTGACCCGAAATGACATATTCAATATGACTAATGATAGCGCGTTCTTTACGCTCGAGTCGTTGTAAATGGTAGTCCGTGGTTTCTTCCTGAAAGTGAAACAAGCTGAACGCACCTGTAAGCAAAAATGCCAACAGCAGGTTCAATATCATGAACAAGAATGTACGTACTCGAAGGGTTAGAAAACGCATATCTCGAATTTAGGGTTTTCACGCCTAGACCCGATGTTTTATGTGCGATTTATGCAAATTTTTCGCGCAGCGGCCTCGTAGGAATTATGACTTTTCCTCCGAGTTTAACGCTCTTTACTTCTCCTTTCTTTAGAAGACGCTGTGCGGTAGCTCTTGAGATGTCGAAGAGCTCCATTAATTCAGCAATGCTGATAAATTCCTTCTCGAGAATTTCCGAGTGGCTCATGGTTAAAAGGTTTAATGGTGTGGTTGGTCCAATTTAAGTCAAATTGTATTTGACGCAATTGAATGAAAAAATTTAGTCTCAAAAGAGACAAAAAATCCCCTTCAGCGCACTGCCGAAGGGGATTCTGTATAGTTGTTGCGACAATGCTTATCCAGCAAGAGCGTCTGCACCACCAACAATCTCCAGGATTTCGTTGGTAATCGCCGCCTGACGTGCCTTATTGTACTCTAGTTTAAGGTCTCCCTGAAGTGCTTTTGCATTATCCGTTGCCTTGTGCATAGCTGTCATACGAGCACCGTGCTCAGAAGCGTTAGCGTCAAGCAATGATGCGAAGAACTGCGTCTTTAACGAAGTAGGAATCAAATCTTCAAGAATCTCTGATTTCGTTGGCTCGTAGAGGTACTCTGTAGTGTCAACTGGGCCGTCTGCTTCCACGGAAATAGGAAGCATCTGCTCTGCCGTTGGCTCTTGTACCGCTGCGTTACGGAACGCATTGTATACCAAAACTACTTTGTCAAACTCTCCGGCTAGGTAGCCGTCCATGAGTTTTTGTGCATATTCTGATGCTGCCTCAAACCCAATGTTGTCCCAAAGCTCAGGATTGCGCTCCACAAGACGTGCATCGTCTTTGAATGCGTCGCCTGCCTTTTTACCGATGGCTACAATGCTGAAGTCATCGTTGCTGTCGGCCATCAAGGCTTTTGCCTTCTTCACTACGCTAGAGTTAAACGCGCCACAAAGACCACGGTTTGAAGTGATCACAACCACACGAGTGCGGTTAGTGTCACGAACAACTCCGTAAGCGTTTTCGCTGCTGTCGAGTGTAGAAGAGGCTTTCTGTAGAATTTCAGTCAATTTAGACGCATAAGGGCGCATCTGTACGATGGCATCTTGCGCCTTCTTCAACTTAGCAGCACTTACCATCTTCATCGCTGAAGTGATCTTCATTGTGCTACCAATGGAAGTAATTCTAACTCTTAGCTCTTTTAAATTCGCCATATCTGGGAATGTTTAGACGCTGCACCAAGGTGCAGCGCTAAGTTTCTTTTTATGCTTCGTACGTCGGCAAAACCTCAGCAACTGAAGCCTCGATCGCAGAGATCTCAGCATCTGTCCACTTACCCGCTGCAATGCTATCTAGCGCAGCTTTCTGGTTTGCTTCCATGTACTCAATAAGGGCTACTTCGAAGGCTTTCACCTTGTTTACTGGCACCTTGTTCAATTTACCTTTCGTACCTACGTAGATGATTGCCACCTGATGTGCTACAGACATTGGGGCGTTTACACCTTGCTTCAAGATTTCTACGTTGCGCTCACCCTTGTTAATTACCGCCATAGTAGCCGCATCAAGGTCAGAACCGAACTTCGCAAATGCTTCAAGCTCGCGGTACTGTGCTTGGTCAAGCTTCAATGTACCCGATACCTTTTTCATCGGCTTAATCTGAGCAGAACCACCAACACGAGATACAGAGATACCTACGTTAATCGCAGGACGAACCCCTGAGTTGAACAAATCAGCCTCCAAGAAGATCTGACCGTCAGTAATCGAAATTACGTTAGTAGGAATGTAGGCAGATACATCACCTGCTTGTGTTTCGATTATTGGAAGTGCCGTCAAAGAACCACCACCTTTTACTTTGCCTTTCAAAGACTCAGGAAGGTCGTTCATTTGTGCAGCAATAGTATCATCAGCGATCACTTTCGCAGCACGCTCTAGCAATCTTGAGTGCAAGTAGAATACATCACCTGGGTATGCCTCACGGCCCGGTGGGCGACGTAGTAGTAGAGATACCTCACGGTAAGCAACAGCCTGCTTACTAAGGTCATCATATATGATCAAACCTGGACGACCTGTATCACGGAAGTACTCACCGATCGCTGCACCAGCAAATGGAGCGTAGAACTGCATCGGAGCTGGATCAGAAGCGTTTGCAGCAACAATTGTGGTGTACTGCAATGCACCTGCATCTTCCAAGGTCTTAGCGATACCCGCAACCGTCGAGCCTTTCTGACCTACTGCAACGTAGATACAGTATACTGGCTCGCCTTTGTCGAAGAACTCTTTTTGGTTAATGATCGTATCGATAGCAACCGTAGTCTTACCTGTCTGACGGTCACCAATAATCAACTCACGCTGACCACGACCAATAGGAATCATTGCATCGATTGACTTAATCCCTGTCTGCATCGGCTCGTTTACCGGCTGACGGTAGATAACACCAGGAGCCTTACGCTCTAGTGGCATCTCGTAGGTTTCGCCCTCGATAGGTCCTTTACCATCAATAGGGTTACCGAGTGTATCTACTACACGGCCAACCATTCCTTCGCCTACGTTGATAGATGCAATAGTGTTGGTACGCTTTACTGTAGATCCTTCCTTGATGTCTGTAGAAGGCGCAAGCAATACGATACCTACGTTATCTTCTTCAAGGTTCAATACGATACCTTTTTGACCGTTTTCAAATTCTACCAACTCACCAGACTGAGCGTTAGTTAGGCCGTAAGCGCGTGCAATACCATCACCTACTTCCAATACAGTACCTACCTCTTGAAGGTCAGCACCTGATGCCATCCCTGAGAGTTGTTGTTTGAGAATTGCTGAAATTTCAGCTGGATTTACTTCTGCCATGATCCTTTATATTAAGGCTTTGTTTTTCTTAAAGTTTCGTCTCGTAAGACGTGTCAATTAATTGGTTTCTCAACGCTCTAAGCTTTCCAGAAACCGTGTTGTCAATCTGGTATCCACCAACGAATAGCTTCATGCCACCGATAGTAGATGCATCAACATGTTCTTTTAGTATCACCTCTTTACCCAACTGAGTTTTAAGGGATGCTACCAACTTCGCTTTATCGGCATCGGCAAGTGCTACTGCAGTGGTAACTTCTGCTTCAACTATGCCCTTGTGCTCGAGCACATCCTTTTCGAACTTGTCGCAAATCGCGGTTAGAATAGACTCGCGACCGTTTTTAGTAATCAATGAAACGAACCCTTCAAAAATTGGTGAGAACGCTCCCTTGAACACTTCGTTAAGGATGGCTTGCTTCTTGTCCGTTTTCACAATTGGGCTTGCCAACAACAGCTCCAGGTCTCTCGAACCTGATACTGCCGCTTTCAGCGTAGCCACATCGGCACTTACTTTTTCTAGCTCGTTTTTCTCAACGGCCAATTCAAGCAAGGCTTTACTGTAACGGTAAGCAACTCTTGGATAATTCATATCCTATTCTTAGTTGATTTTAACTTCGTCAATCATCTTGCTGATCATTGCTGTTTGCTTGTTCTCAGCGCTCAATTCCTGGCCTAGAACTTTTTCAGCAACCTCAATGCTCAATACTGCAGCTTGGTTTTTCAACTCTGCCACAGCAGCAGCCTTTTCTGCTTCAATAGCAGCCTTGGCAGCAGCAACTGTTTTATCAGCTTCAGCAGCAGCCGTTTCTTTTGCTTCGGCTACGATATTGTTTTTCATGTCACGCGCCTCTTTCAAAATGCGCTCGCGCTCTTCACGCGCTTCCTTCAAGATTGCTTCATTGCTCGCTTGCAACGACTCCATTTCTTCGCGCGCTTTCTCGGCTTGCTTTAAGGCACCCTTAATTGATTCCTCTCTCTGGTTTACCGCCTCTAAAATTGGCTTCCACGCAAATTTTCTCAAAACAAGAATCAGAGAAACGAAAACTAGGGTCTGCCAGAAGAACAATCCAACCGAAAAATCACTAATTAACTTATCCATAAGCTTTGATCTAAATCAAATTATACATTTAGAGAATGAAGGTCAGCACGACCAATCGTCGCGCTGACCCCTCATTAATCTTACTTTGCAAAAAGTGCAGCGAAACCGATACCCTCGATAAGAGCCGCAGCAATAAGCATTGCAGTTTGAATTCTCGCAGTAGCCTCCGGTTGACGAGCAATAGCTTCCATTGCTGAACCACCAATTCTACCGATACCTAAACCAGCGCCAATTACAATCAATCCGGCACCTACAATTTCAGGGATTTCCATAGTATATATAATTTAATTAATACTCTTTTTAATGATGATCATGCTCCTCAACTGCTGATCCAAAATACAGCGCAGCTAGCATGGTAAAAATATATGCTTGAAGGGCTGCAACTAAAAGCTCTAGAAGAGATAAAACCAATGTCAACCCAAAGAATGCTGGCGAAACAAGCCAGCTTCCAAATACAAAAATCAAACCGATAATACTCATTAAAACAACGTGTCCTGCTAGCATGTTTGCATACAAACGTATCATTAATGAAAATGGCTTGACGAATAAACCAATAAGTTCTATAATGGCCATCACCGGTTTCAAAACCACAGGAACGCCTGGCATCCAAAAGATATGCATCCAGTAATCCTTCTTGCCAGAAACTTGGGTTATGATGAAGGTCATTAGCGCCAAAGAAAAGGTAATGGCAATATTGCCGGTAACATTGATGCCTAGCGGTGTCATCCCCACCAGGTTCAAAAACCAGATAAAGAAGAATACAGTGAGCAAGTAGCTCATGTATTTCTTGTAATGCTTTTCCCCAATATTCGGGATCGCTATTTCGTCTCTTACATAAATAACTATTGGCTCCAAAAACCTACCTGCTTTCTTAGGGGTCTTGTCGGGTCCATAGGATTTAGCCATTCGGCCAAACAAGACAACCATGAATACAGCCATGACCAAAATCATGAAAACATTCTTAGTGATCGAGAAATCAAGCGGCATTGCGTTCGTTGGGTGGTGGTGTTCGTCGAAGCTTAATGACCCGTTGGCGTCTGTTTTGTAAATCTTGTTGTGGTGCAGTAAATAGTGGCTACCGTTCACCTCTGCAACACTGTGACCATGACCAAATCTTGAAGAGCTGAATACCTTCAATCCGTCGTCCAAGAGAATAACTGGAAGGGGGAAGCCAACTCCTTCGGTTACGTGAAACTCATATGAGTCAGCCAAGTGATGAGCAATGGTCTCTTTTACTACTGCTTTGATGTCTGAACTGTCCTCTTGCGATTCCTGATTATCAACATGATTAGCGTGAAGATTAGACTCGGCGTGATCATCGTGCTCCAAGTGTTGTTCTTCTTGGTGGTTTTCTTTGTGACCGTGGTCTTGAGCGAATACAGGTGTGCCAAATAGCAACATACCTGTAAAAGCAAATAATGCAGTAATCTTAGATGTCATACAAAAGTAAATTACGTGGCCGTTATTTAGCGTCGTAAAATCGGTGCAAAACTAATACACAAAACCGACCCCTTAAAGGAAATAAGGCGTTTTATTTGGAGATACTCGAGGTTTGGTGAGTCGTTTGCCAAAAGGCTTTTTAAACATGGGAAAACAGAACGGTTCGCTATTCCTTATTCAACACCCGAATTAATGATGCTGTTTCAATAAATGTCGAAAGCGCATAGGGCACAAAAAACACGGTAAATTCTCCTGTTGTCATAAGTCCGTCCGCACGGAAGTGTGCATTGAAAAGAAGAAAATATAGGGTGAATTTTGCTCCGCTACCAATCATAAAAACAAAGCCTAGTTTGTCCGCATGGTTGGTTCTTAATCGGTAAATCAACACAAAAAACACCCCCGCCAATGTAAAGTTGGCTAGATACGCGGGTAAAAGTAGCGGGTGGCCTGTTGCAGATAGCGTATCTTGAATAGCATAAGTACCTATTCCCGAACCGAGTAAAACCAACAAGGCGTTTCTTTCTGGCAAGGAGAACATTAATTTTTGGACAATTCTTTAATGAGCTGATAAAAGGAAATAGCAAGAGCTGCTAAAATGCAGGCCATGGTGTACCAGCTGTTTTCAGATAGATATTTGGCATCAAGGTATTTTCCTAATTCAGATCCGGCATAAACAAGTACAGCCATCTGCACCCCAAGGGATCCAAAGCGCAAAAACTTACGGTCATTCTTATCCGTAGAGTCAGTCATTCCTGCCGGATTTATGCTGTTCTCGTGTTCTCTGAGTCAGCCTCGCCCACCTTCTTCATTACAGCTCCCATACTCACTGAACCGTTAATGGATGCACCTGGCTCTACCGAAAGTTTTTCGGTATATACCTTTCCCTGAACGTTTGCCGTGGGGGACAGTCTCAATGTTTGAAGGACTTTTAAAATGCCTTTGGTTTCACCAGCAATAGCTGCGTTTTTGCATTCCACCTCGCCCTCGAGAACACCATGCTTACCAACAACTAATTTGCCGCTGACCTTAACATTGCCTTTGATTGTTCCGTCAATACGAATATCTCCATCTGTTTGGACATCGCCCTGTATAGCAGTACCTGCTAAAATTCTATTTGAAGCTTGGGCTTGTTCTGAGTTTTTCTTGGTTGATGAAATCATAACTCCTTGAAATATTGAATATAATCCTTTAGCACCTTATCTCGGTATACTTTGCCAAAGTTCGGATTATTTATGTAAAAAACCTCACTTAATCCAATCGGATAGTATTGTTTGATGTTCGAACCCTGTGATTCGTAGCTGTTTAGCCATACAACCGCCTTCGCTTTCGTGCGCAGTCCGCTGATGATGACTAACTGTGTATTCTGGTCGTAGAAGATGTTCTGAATGCGAAGATTATCGAACTTAAAATTCTCCTTGTTAAAGTCCGCGAGGGCATTTCTCAAGTTATTGATGTCAGAATTCTGTGCGGGAATGGCAAAGACAATTTTATGTGGTGCGTTTGGTTGGTTGTCAAACTTGACTGTTCGAACACGAAGATCTCCACTGCCTTTTGAGTTTTCGTCGCCCTTATTTTCGTCTTGAAGCAGTGCTAAAATCTGTGTGGCACGCGCCGCTTCGTCGGTACCTCCAAAGTCTTTGACCACCTTTTTTAACTGCTCAACAACGGCAACGCCATTTTCTTTAAGTCCAAAGACATAGGCCTCGAGCAAGGCTATTTTCGGCAATAACTGGCTTTCTGGAAATTGGGACTTGAATGAAGCAATGGCTGAATTGGCACCCTTAAATGATCCAGAGATATAGGCTGAAAAGGCTTGGTCGTACGCGCGCTGTTCTTCCTCTGGAACCTCAGGACCTTGTCTGTCGCCGCGGACCAACGCCGCGTATGGGCTGCTTGAGTAGTCCGATAAAAGTATTGTTTTGGCTGTGTTCTGGCCTTCTTGGTCCTCCAAAGAACCGCCGAGTAAGTACTTGCCGTACCACACTTTTGCTGTCGGCGATGCAGCGGTAAACTCTTTGAGGTACCTGCCCCAGGTGTCTTCTGCTGCGTCGAAGTCTCCAAGTCCGTCCTTGTAGACAAACCCTAGTTCCGCCAACGCGTTAGCCTCCTTGCGAAGACTTTCTTTCAAATCGGCTTCGTCTTTTAACACACGAGCCATGTAATATTCCACGCTGTTGTCGTTGGACGGAAGCAATTCTTCGTTTTGTGACGTAGAATCTTGGTCACTAGCTGCAAGGTCAATATCGCCAAAACCGTCTACAGGCTTGTCTTTCTGTCGCCAATGGTCTTCAAGCACACGATCTCCCCAGGTTCTTTTGTATGCCGCCAGCCCCGAAGCACGGACGGTTGGATTGTAGAAGTACCACTTTCCTGAGCCCTGTCCTGCAACCGGTCCCGCATCCGCCAAGGCTGCATTTTGTGCGGCGTTCAATGCTGCAATTTCTGCCTGTCGTGCAGCTTCTTCCTCGCGCCTCTTTTTTTCTTCGATATAGTCTTCAAACTTCTTTCGCAACGCCGTTTCGCTCATGCCATACATGGCCTGCAAGCTGTCTTGAAGTTTTACTTCGTTGTAATGACGAACAAGCTCGTCTAAAACCTCAACACGCTCTTGCAAGGTATCCATGCCCGGATAACCCGGCGGCAGAACAGCCAATGCACTGTCGTAATACCCTTTCGCCGGAACAAACTCTCTAAAATCAAACTCAACACCCGCGAGTTTTAAATAGCTCTTACCCTTCTGTTTTTGGTTGTTCACCGAAGACGATATAGATCTACGCAGGAGCGACTCCCCTTCTGGATAGCGGTCGAGGTCCAATTCTTTTAGCGCCCACACATAGTAGATTTGGTCGCGGTAGGCAATGTTCTTGTCGTCCCTGAGCATTTTACGAAGCTCTTTTTCGATGATGGAAATGTCTTCCATGTAAACATCAAAATTTTCAGCACGCTTGATCCGTGCTGAAAACGTAATGTCATAGTTGTTTGGGTGCAGATCTAATACTTGCTCGTAAGCCAAAGCGCTTTCGTAGCCCATCCCAAGTTTTGCCAATAATTGTGCGTTGATGTAGGCAAGCCGAACGCGCTCCTCTTTGTTTCCGGAGGTTTTGAACGCCTCTGCCACCCAGTTTTGGGCATCTTCTAGGTTGCCCGACTCGAGGTGGTAAAAAGCATATCCCTTCTGGGCCGCATGCAATCTGTCTTTCGGCAATTTTTTCGTGTAGATTTCGTCCAACAAGCTTTCCGCGGCAAAGGCATTGCCCATTCTGATGTGGGTCTGCGCCGCCAAGAGTTTGGCCCAGAAGACCTCTTCTTCGGCCATCTCTATACCGCTAAATTGATCGACGATGTATGCCGAGGCTTCCAAGGCTTGTATGAACTCGTATTTATAAAACCTGCTTCGTGCGATGAGTAGGTATGACTTAACCACATAAGGATTGCGTTGTTTTCCAGAGAAAACCATGCTGTGGCCTTTAATCACCTTGGCACTCTTTTCTAGCGCACGGTCCATTTTGGCAAAAAGCGATGCCGCTTGTTTATCGTCAGGCCAATAATAGAGGGGTAGAACGTTTTCAAAATCCAGTTCTTCCGTTTTCTCAAAACCGTCGACTGCCTCATTAAAGGCCTCCATACCGTTAAAGTAGGCGTTGTAATGTGCCGTGGTTTCGTGGTATTTCCGATTTACCCACTCGTCCTTCGTTGTTGAACAGGCCGCGAGGAACAATAGGGTTAATGAAAAAAGAATCGGTCGAAAATGATGCATAGGTCTAATAACGCACTAAAATTATTTTATTTCATACCACGAGAGAAATTCATAGTGCGATATTTGTCAGAAGAATGGCAAAAGATTCAAAAAACGAGACTAGAGTACAACGGTGGAGGAACAAATTCCGCTTTGTAATCCTAAACGATGATACGTTTGAGGAGCTCTTGACCTTGAAATTAAGCCCCCTGAACATCTTTGTGTTCTCTGTCGTGACCATTGTAAGCACGATTGCGCTAACCACCACAGTAATAGCCTTTACACCTTTAAAAGAGCTGATTCCTGGCTATGACTCTTCGAAGCTTCGCCGCGAAGCTATTGAACTTGCCCTTACAACAGACAGCTTGACGGCTGCTATCGATCGCAATGAGCGCTACATACAAGGTGTTCAGCGCATACTAAAAGGTGAAGTCATTGATACGGTGCTACAAGAACTGGAAACAGATACTTCCTCAAACAATGCTGAAATAGTACTTTCTGATCCGAGTCCGCAAGACAGTGCTTTCCGCGAATGGGTGGAAGAAGAGAATGCCTTTACTTTAAGTCAAGGCGGTGCTGAACTTGGCATTCCTCAATTGATTTCACCGCTAGAAGGTATTATTACCAGTGGGTTTGACAAGGCCACAAACCATTTTGCGGTGGATATTGCCGCAGCATCAAACACGCCTATAAAGACCTGTTATGAAGGAACGGTGATTTTTGCCGATTGGACCAGCGAGACCGGGAATATCATCATCGTTCAACACGAGAACAACTTATTAAGTGCTTATAAGCACAATAGCGCGTTACTAAAAGAGGTGGGCGAATTCGTGCGCAGCGGAGAAGCTGTAGCCATCATCGGAAACAGTGGTGAGAACTCTACAGGTCCACACCTGCACTTTGAGCTTTGGTTCGAAGGGGCGCCTATAGACCCGCAGAACTTTATACAATTCTAAAGACTGCTTTCGTAGCCAGTATCGGCAGGAAGGTTGGGTTGTTTGCTCGCCTGAACGGCAAGCGCGTCACAACGCTCGTTTTGTGGATGATTATTGTGCCCTTTTACCCACTGAAATGTCGGGTTATACTTGTCTAGTAGGGGAATCATTAATCGCCACAAATCCGGATTCTTCTTGTCCTTAAACCCTTTCTTTACCCAAGAACGCAGCCAGCCCTTGTTGATCGCATCGACGACGTATTTGCTGTCGCTCACCACGGTAACCGTAACTTCGGTGCTTTTTAATTCTCGCAATCCAACAACCACAGCGAGCAACTCCATTCGATTATTCGTAGTCTTTCTAAACCCTCCGCTGAGTTCTTTCCGGTGACCCGCACTACTCTCAAGTACTACACCGTATCCGCCTGGACCGGGGTTGCCGCTTGCTGCTCCGTCTGTATAAATGGTTACCCTCATTGGCTCAAGGTTAGGTTCTCTATCCAACGTTCTACAGTGGGTCCGTAGTATTCCAATTCCAGCTGGCGCACCTTTTCTTCAATAGACAACGGCGCCTCCCCTGGCGCTACATCAACGGCGAACTGGGCAACAATAGCCCCCTCGTCATAATGTTCGTTAACCAAATGGATGGTAATGCCAGTCTCTGTTTCACCCGCTTCACTAACCGCCTGGTGAACGTGCTTTCCATACATGCCCTTGCCGCCAAACTTTGGCAATAAGGCGGGGTGAATATTTAGCATACGCCCTTGAAAAGCTCTTGTCCATGCGGCTGGAATCATCTTCAAATACCCCGCTAGGACGACCAAATCTGCTCCTTGGGTTAACTCCTGAAGCACTACATCACTTTCTGTGCTTGGATCGAAGGTGCGAATCGCCACTTTTTTACCCGAAAATCGATCAATTACGCCCGCTTTTGTGTTGTTAGTAACTATCAATTCTACACGAGCAAGGTCGCTATCAGAAAAATATCGGTACAATTCTTCTGCGTTACTTCCTGAACCTGAGGCTAATACAGCTATTCTGAGCATGAATATTTCTTCTTGAAAGGGCAAAGTTAACTCTACATTCCGGCTGTAGAGGATTACTAAAGTTTTATTTTCTTTGTGCTTGATTACTAAAACAAACTAATCATGTCTGACATTTCAGCAAAAGTAACAGCGATTATCGTTGACAAACTAGGAGTTGACGAAAACGAAGTAAACACTGAAGCAAGCTTCACAAACGATCTCGGTGCAGATTCTCTGGACACCGTGGAATTGATCATGGAATTCGAAAAAGAATTCGACATCCAAATCCCGGACGACCAAGCAGAAAACATTGGTACTGTAGGTCAAGCTATTTCGTACATCGAAGAAGCAAAAGCATAAGCTAAAGTCTTTCTTATGAGCCTTAAACGCGTAGTTGTAACAGGTTTGGGCGCGATTACCCCAGTGGGTAACACGGCCGAAGAAACTTGGAAGAATCTGCTTGCAGGTGCTTCAGGAGCTGGCCCTATTACTAGGTTCGATCCTTCTTTATTTAAAACACACTTCGCGTGTGAGGTAAAAGACTTTGTTCCCAACGACTTTCTCGACCGTAAGGAGGCGCGTCGTATGGATCGATTTACACAATTCGGAGTGGTAGTGGCCAATGAGGCCATTGCCGATTCCGGGTTGGATTTAGAAAACGAAAACCTCGATCGTATCGGGGTGGTTTGGGGATCAGGTATCGGTGGTATCGATACATTCTTCGATCAGGTAAAAGGTTTCGTAGATAACGACCTTAATCCGCGCTTCAACCCATTCCTAATCCCTATGATGATTTCTGATATCACACCGGGGAGAATTTCAATGATGCATGGTCTACGCGGACCAAACTACACCACAGTTAGTGCCTGTGCGTCTTCAACAAACGCACTTATTGATTCCTTCAACCTCATTCGTTTGGGGAAGGCGGATGTCATTGTAACTGGTGGTTCTGAAGCAGCTATCAACCCTGTGGGTATGGGCGGCTTTAACGCTATGAATGCGCTCTCAACACGCAACGACGACCCAACAACAGCTTCACGTCCATTCGACGCTGAGCGCGACGGTTTCGTTATGGGTGAAGGTGGTGCAGGAATTATTCTAGAAGAATACGAGCACGCGAAAGCTCGCGGCGCTAAAATTTATGCTGAAATGGTCGGTGGCGGACTTAGTGCCGATGCACACCACCTTACAGCACCACATCCTGAGGGCTTGGGTGCTCGCAACGTAATGGCCAATGCCATCGAAGATGCGGGCATGACACCAGACGAAGTGGATTACGTGAACGTTCATGGTACCTCCACTCCACTTGGAGACATTGCAGAAACAAAGGCGATCCAACAAGTCTTTGGCGACCATGCGTATAACCTCAACATTTCGTCAACGAAAAGTATGACCGGACACTTGCTTGGTGCTGCCGGTGCAGTTGAAGCGATGGCGGCAATCATGTCTTGTCACACAAACATGATTCCTCCGACAATCAACCACTTTACCGACGACGAAAACTTAGATCCTAAACTCAACTTTACTTTCCATTCGGCTCAGGAAAGAGAAGTGCGCGCTGCATTGAGTAACACCTTCGGTTTCGGGGGGCACAACGCATCGGTACTTTTCAAGAAAGCCGAATAGATAGTTAATGAGTTCGAGTAAAGCACGCCTTATATCCTTTCTGAAACGCCCTTCTTTCGATCGAAAAATCAAAGAAGTCATCGGATATTGGCCAAAGGAAGCTGCTTTATACAAACTAGCATTACGACACGCCAGCGCCTATCCTTTTCGCAAAAAGAAAGGAGAGCGCAACAATGAGCGGCTAGAATTCTTGGGCGACGCTGTCATCGATCTTGTCGTTGCGGATATTCTATACTACCGCTTTCCAACCGACGACGAGGGTCACCTTACGAAGCTTCGTAGCAAGATAGTTTCAAGAAACAACCTCAACAGTGTGGCAGACGTTCTTGGCGTGCCAAACCTTGTCGTTGCCAACCTTAAAGGCAACCACAGCGAAAGCATCTACGGCGATGCACTTGAGGCCTTGGTCGGCGCTATGTATCTGGACCACGGTATGAAGCGAACCGAACGTTTTATCACAGATAAAATTGTGGATCCCTTCTTGTCTTCAGACAACCTCATGGAAACCGCGCTCAACTATAAGAGTGAGGTCATCGAATACTTTCAGTCGGAAAAGACGAACTTTAAGTTTGAAGAAATCGACCGCATGGGCGCTCAGCACAACAGCACTTTTGTGATGGGGCTATACATTGATGACGTCTTAGTGGCCAAAGGAGAAGGCAGTTCGAAGAAAAAGGGCGAGGAAGCCGCCTCGAAGGAGTATTACCAAGCACACATTGCAGATGCCTAGAGTAAAGCACATAAATGCACTCAGCAATGAGAAAATGAACTTCAGTACGCTTGGAATTCGCAGCGAACTGAAGGACTTCGAGCTGGCCTATTGGTTGAACCATAATTACGACCTAAAGCTCATTGCGCGTCCAGAGGTAACCGACGTCCAAATTGCTGGAAGTATCTGGGAATACAACGTTTACGACGGCACAGACCACAATGGCGAATCGCTGTGTTTAGTAATGAATGTAAGCAGCGGTACCCGCCAAGAAGCCAGCGAAACACCAAGCCTGTTTGAGAGCACCGTGCCTGAAAAGCATCTTCTGCCCACTATTAAGCATTGGGACTATGTTTTAATGGCGGAAAATGACGAATTTGCGGTCGATTTAGAATCGGCACTTAAGCGCAACCCGAAAATCACAACTGCTTCCTACTTCGAGGCACACACTCAACTGACACGAACTGAAACACATCTTTTGTATGAGATCCGAAACATCTAACAACACGAAAATCGTCGCTACGCTTGGGCCTGCTTCATGGCACAAAGAGGTGATGATGGATATGATTAAAGCCGGTGTAAATGTCTTTCGCGTGAACTTCTCACACGGAGACCACGAAACACACCGCCGTACGATCCGTCTCATTAGGGAAATAAACCAAGAGTTTAACTGCAAAGTGGCAGTGCTCGCCGACCTACAAGGGCCTAAACTTCGCATTGGAGATGTTGAAGAGGGCGCCGTAATCAACGAGGGCGACACCCTAACGTTTACGACGGATAAAGTAAGCGGTACGGCAGAGCTCGTGTACATGAACTACGAACAGTTTCCAAGTGATGTAAACACTGGCGAGCGCATTCTTATGGACGACGGTAAGCTCATGTGTGAGGTCGTAGAGACCAACAAGAAAGACACTGTAGTAACACGCGTTATCCAAGGAGGTCCTTTGAAGAGCAAGAAAGGGGTAAACCTTCCTAGCACCAAGGTTAGCCTACCGTGTTTGACAGAGAAAGATCTTGCAGATGTTGTTGTTGCTATGGAAGAAGGTGTCGAGTGGATCGGCCTAAGTTTCGTTCGTGACGCACAAGACGTAAAAGAGCTTCGCAACATTATTGAGGAGTTCGGCAGCTACGCAAAAATTGTCTCAAAAATCGAAAAGCCAGAAGCAGTTGTGGATATTGACCAGATTATCCATGCTACAGACGCTATTATGGTAGCTCGCGGTGACCTCGGTGTTGAGATTCCTTACTCTTCCGTTCCAATGGTACAGAAGATGATCGTGGAGAAGTGTCACATCAAGGCAAAGCCGTGTATTATCGCGACCCAAATGATGGAGAGCATGATCGAAAGCCAAAGCCCTACACGTGCTGAGGTAAATGATGTTGCTAATTCTGTATGCGACGGTGCTGATGCTGTAATGCTGTCCGGAGAAACCTCTGTAGGTAAATACCCGGCGAAGGTGGTAGAAACGATGGCGAGTATTGTGGCGCACGTTGAGTCAACCTTCGATGTAAAGCCGATTACAGATAACGAGCCTTCGATTAAAAACGAACGCTACATCACGAAAACCATCTGTTACAACGCTGCAAAAATTGCAGATCAGGTTGGCGCCGCAGCTATTCTTACGCTCACTTTTAGCGGTTACACAGCGCTTAAAATTGCTGGACACCGACCTAAAACCAAGATTGTCGTGTTCACAGCGAACCGTCAGATCATGAACCAGATGTCGTTGGTTTGGGGCGTTGAAGCGTTTTACTACGACGGCATGGAAAGTACAGACCAAACCTTTGACGATATCAAAAACATCCTCAAAGACAATGGTGTTGTCGAAACCGATGATTTGGTTGTGAAAATTGCTTCGATGCCAATCGAAGAGAAGGGCTTCACAAACATGCTTAAAATCGCAGCGGTTTAATACAGCCGATTGAATACTTAAAAAGCCCGCGTTGTACCGCGGGCTTTTTTTATCTTTAAATCCATGGCAAAAAACGCACACAATCACCTTTGGGACCACAAAGAGACTCGGCTCGAGCGAACTTTTGTGATGTCTTCTTTTCAGGCCTCGTTAGACTTTGTCGCCGCAATAGGTGCTATTGCAGAATCGTGCAACCACCACCCCTTTATTGCGGTAGATTACCGAACGGTTGTTCTTTATTCTACCACACATGATCAAGGAAACGTAGTGACGGACCTCGACCATGAATTGGCCCAGAAAATAGATGCTGCGTTTGCCGCTATGGATTAGACGCCAGTCTTAAACTGCTCCAAGAAGCGTTTATCGTTCTCGGTAAACAAACGAATGTCTGGAATCTGGTATCGGTTCATGGCAATGCGCTCGATACCCATCCCAAATGCATAGCCTGAATAAACCTCTGGGTCTATACCACTCGCTTTCAAAACATTTGGATCTACCATGCCACAGCCCATTACCTCTAGCCACCCCGTGCCTTTGGTGATCTTGTGGTCAACCTCAGTCTCTAGGCCCCACCAAACGTCTACCTCAGCACTAGGCTCGGTGAACGGGAAGTACGAAGGACGCATTCTAATCTTTGCATTGCCAAAGAACTCCTCAGCGAAGTACATCAAGACCTGCTTTAAGTCTGCAAAGCTTACGTCCTTGTCGATGTAAAGGCCCTCAATCTGGTGGAAAATACAGTGACTTCTCGCGCTGATAGCCTCGTTTCTAAAAACGCGCCCTGGACTAATGGTGCGAATAGGCGGCGTGTTGCTCTCCATGGCTCGAACCTGAACAGACGATGTGTGTGTTCGCAATGCCCAATCTGGATTTCTTTGAACGAAGAACGTGTCTTGCATGTCTCGTGCCGGGTGCTCTTCAGGGAAGTTTAGCGCCGTAAAGTTGTGCCAATCGTCCTCAACCTCCGGGCCAACACTTACGTTGAATCCTATGCGTTTGAAAATATCTACGATCTCGTCCTTAATAGCGTTAATTGGGTGAATAGCGCCCAATTCTGCTGGAGTCCCTGGTCGAGTAATGTCGCCGTTAACTCCAGTAACCGCAGTGCTTTCGAAGCCTTCAAGTGCCTCTTTGTGCTTGCCTTCAGCCAATTGCTTTAGTTCATTCAGGGCCGCACCAAAAGCCTTCTTCTGTTCCGCAGGAACGTTTCTAAATTCCTTGAACAAATCTTGAATAGCGCCCTTTTTGCTTAGGAATTGTAGCCTAAACTGTTCTGCCTCCTCTTTGTTAGTCAAGGAGATAGATTCAATCTGATCGCGGAGGTTTTGAACATTTTCAAGCATAACAGCCTAGTCTAATACGATTCGTTTGTTGTAGATTTGGCGAAATTACTGAATTACAAGCATGAAACGCTTATTTCTTTTATTACTAGTTGCAGTTACTTTTTCTTCATGTGAAGAAGGTGCTACTGAATACTTCGTTAAAGTTACCGTTACCAACGAAGACGGCCTGCCCGTGCAGAACGCTGCGGTAAAGATGTTTACACCCATCCAAAACTCTACTGAATGGTACAACTTCACAGACGTGAGTGGCCAAGTGGTGTTTAGATCAGGCTTCGAAGCCTACCACGACATCAAAGCGTGGAAGATGGTTTACGAAGGTTGCAACTACGTGAGATTGGTTCGAGGAGAGACAATTGA
>JBNAAX010000027.1:0-26177 GCA_049631665.1 Schleiferiaceae bacterium | reverse complement strand
CAATCAAGGAGGCGTGGGGCATAATCATACCAGCGACGGTATTGCACCGTTGAACCTCAACGAATCGGAGCTTGTTTCCTTGGAAGAATTTCTAAGTACCCTTTAATCTCATGCGCCGCGCTTTCCTGCAAATAAAAAGCCCGAACCATAAGGTCCGGGCCTCAAAAACAGGTTTGTTTTCAGAGCATTTTAAAATGAGTATACTGCTGCTACTACAAATGAAGACAGTTGGTCGGCTGTCATAGAATCAAATACGGCGCTTGAGCTTTGATCCAATCTTAGTTCTGCGATAAGTCTAAGGTCTGTTGTCGTATAACTTGCCGTTAGCGTTGCATCTATAACTGAATTTCCAGCACCGTAGGCGACACCTCCTGAGGCGAGTTCCTTAAAGTATTCTACGCGCATTCCAAGGTCAACACCTTCCTTGACGGTTACCGCTGGATACAAGGCTGCGCCATAAAAACCACCTGCTTCCATGGTTTCGTTGTACGAAGCATTAACTCCAATACTAATTGCGTCGCTTAGATCATATGCTCCAGTAAGGTCCACTTGGAATGTGGCATTGGCGTCCACGGCTTGTTTGCCGTAAAGCACATTCAAATAGGTGCCGCCAAAACCGTATTGCAACCCGTAGGTGTAAAGATCTACGTCATTCATTTCGGTGAAATCTGTTGGATTCATAACCGCGAACATGATACTCTGATCGTCCGAGATAGCATAATCTGCCTTTAACCCGGTATGTGAGAACGGACCGTAGGAGAATAGGTAGGAAGTTGAGTAGTGAAAGTTGTCCACCGGTGAGATTACTTCATATCCTAAGAATGTGTTGAAGTTCCCTAGCGTCAAGGTCAATTTTTCACTGGCGTTCCAGTAAGCATACAATTGATTTACAATGTTCCCTGTGGCGCTGTAATACGGTGAGGCAAAAACGGCATCCGTACCGCGAGGACCAAATACCAGGTCAGCAACAAAACCCCCTTGAGCGGTGCTTTGCTCTGCTTTTATGTTGACCATCCCTAAGGCGAAGCCGTTTAGATTCGCAAAACTTGATGCTGGCGCGTCGAACTTATCGCCACCGAGGTTTGTTCTAAAGTACGTATCGACAGAACCTGAGAATTCGATACTTTCCTCCTCACTACTTTGCGCGTGAGAAGCGTGAGCGGTAAATAAGCACATTGCTATTACCCAAATTTTTGTGACTTTTGTAGAAATAATTTTCATACCCGAGAATTGTTTTAGTAGACCCGAGGTGTTGCAGCACCTCGGGTCGTTTTTTATTAAAAAGGTTTATTAGTGCTGGTTCATGCGGAAGTCTGCGTATGCCGCCATACCACCATGTTCGGCTTGATCGAGACCTTCGAGCTCTTCTTTTTTATCGACGCGAAGTCCCCATACCTTGCCAATTACTGCAAGGAATACACTCGTCATGACTACACAGAATAGACCCGCAAGACCTACACCTGCTAATTGTACCATGAACTGGTTCCAAGAGGCGAGCTCGCCGAAAATTCCGACAGCAAGAGTACCCCAAATACCGGTAAACAAGTGTACAGCTACAGCACCTACTGGATCGTCTATTTTTAATCTGTCTAGAAGTGAAACAGCAAGCACCACGACAATGCCGCCTATACCACCAACGATGATAGCTTCCATGATGCTCATTTGGTCTGCACCTGCGGTAATACCTACAAGGCCGCCAAGGATACCGTTCATGAACATGGTTAAGTCGAAGTTCTTGTAAAAGATGTGTACAAAGCCTGCCGCTGAAAGGCCACCTGCCGCCGCGGCTAGCGAAGTAGTTGTTAGTACTAAAGAAGTTAGGCCTGGGTCTGCACTTAATACAGAGCCTCCATTGAAACCAAACCAGCCCAACCAAAGAATAAGTACGCCTGCCGCTGCGAAAGGAAGGTTGTGTCCAGGTATGGCCTGAGCTTTACCTTCTTTATCGAATTTCCCGATTCTTGGTCCTAGTTTTACGATGTAGAGTAGTGCCGCCCAGCCTCCTACACTATGTACAAGTGTCGATCCTGCGAAGTCATAGAAACCCCATCCGTCGAGGAATCCACCGCCCCATTTCCAAGAGCCAACAATAGGGTATACGATACCTACGTAAAGCATAGAGAACAAGAAAAAAGAGCCAAGTTTAGCGCGTTCAGCAATAGCACCACTAACAATAGTTGCGGCGGTCGCAGCAAACATGCCTTGGAACAAAAAGTCGGTCCAATAAGTGTATCCTTCGTTGTAGGTAAGGTCTAAACCAGCTTCACCCATTGGGCTTTCAAGACCGAATAAAGCAACAAAGTAATCTGGAAGAACTCCATTCCAGAAGGAGCCTGGATACATTAGGTTGAAACCTACGAATGCATAAAGAACGAGTCCTACGCTAATAATAAAGAAGTTCTTGAAAAGGATATTAATGGTATTCTTTTGACGAGTAAGTCCGATTTCAAGAAAGCTGAATCCCAGGTGCATGAAAAATACCAAAGCAGTACAGATCATCATCCACAGGTTATTTACGGTAAGTGTTAGTGTTGTGTCCATGTTATTTATCTTATTTGAGTGTTAAGCCACCGTTCTCGCCGGTGCGAATTCTGTAGGCCTCCTCGACAGGGGTCACAAAGATTTTTCCGTCGCCGACCTCTCCAGTTTTACCAGCCTTTAGAATGGCGTTTACTGTAGGTTCTACGAAATCGTCATTCACTACGATACTTAAGTAGCGTCTTTGAATGTCGGAAGTGCTGTAGTGTACACCGCGGTATACTTTTCCTTTCTTTTCATGCCCTACTCCAGTTACATCCCAGTAACTAAAGAAGTAGACATTCACCTCGTGAAGTGCATCTCTGACTTCGTCGAATAGTGATTTTCTAATGATTGCGTCGATTTTTTTCATTTCAGATGGTTTTACAGGGGTAAAATTACATTAAACACAATAATACCCCCAAAAAAATAGGGGTAGTGTATTCAAAATAATATGTTTTTGATTCTCAACCCCCTATTTTTTAAGGGTGTATTGAAGGAAATAAAATAATAAAGGGCAAAAGTACCCCTCGGAATAAGGGGGTCATATACATATATATATGCCGCCCCAAGAATGAAATTTTGATGAAAAATCGTCAGATTTTGTTCAAATGCAGGAAAAAGCTGAATCGTTCTTTACTTCTGTAACTGGGTAGATGACCTAGTCGAAACTGGGAAATAAAAAAACCCAGCCCTGAATGAGCTGGGTTTATGATTTTAAGAGTAAATCATGTTTATTAGTTGTATAAATGTCAATATTCTGATATGTTTTGGATAAATTAATGTGTAAAAACATATTTAATACACATTTACTATCTTTACATGATGCGAATTTTTATTTTCCTCTTATTAATTATAAACGTCTCATTATCAGCTGATAACAGGGCTTTTGTTTCTTGGCTATCTGATGATAATAGATCTGTCTACCGTTTGAATTTTGAAACGGGTATTTTGGATGTGTTTTTGGAGAATTCTCGTGAAAATTTAGGTGAATTTACCCTGGATTATTCCGCTGAAGATCTTTTTTCTGGTGAACAAGGAACGCTGCATAATCTTGGAAATAGGTATTTAGTGTCGTTTTCAGGTTCTGGGCAGGTCTTTGAGGTTTCGTTCAAGGACTCCACCATAACAAGATTGGACGGTACCTATCAACACGGATACAATTTTGACGCATATCAATTCGTGCGAGATGGGATTCTCTACAGCTTCGGTGGATACGGCTTTTGGATGGAGAACAATATGCTGAATCGCTATGACGAAGTAGCCAAAGAGTGGTTTTTCGCCTCAAAAGCGCCATTTGCGGTTGAGGTAAACAATAAAAGTGCGATTCGCCATCTACGCTGGTACGATAGGCAAGAGGAGGTTTTGTATGTAAGTTATGATCGAACATTGTATGCCTATGATTTCACGAAGGACAGTTGGCAAGCCAAAGGAAGATTACATGAGGAACTCTATAAGCTCGTTACTACACATTTTAATATTCTAAACGACAGTACTGGTCTAGCCTACAATGATAACGGGTATTGGCTTTTGGACTGGCGTCGTAATCAAATCCATGAGTTAGACCTAAGTGCAAATCAGGTCTTTTCAGAACTGTCCGGCCTAGATGGTGTTCGCTTTATTTACCCTGTGAACGATGAAGTGGTAGTACTAAGAAAATCGGACAAGATTAATGCCGGCTTTTTCCGCACAGTACATACCCCAAGTACTTGGAAGATATGGAATACAACTAGGCTATATACCCCTGAAAAATGGTATAAGTTAGGTGCCTACTCATTAGTGTCATTGACTTTAGCATTTCTCATTTTATTGCCTATTTGGGGCTATAGAAAAAACAGAAGGAAGCGTTCGGATTGGCTGGAATTTTTAACACCTCAGGATTTATTGTTGTTTAATGCTTTGAAAATCGGTGATTTGGATACCGAAGAAGTCAATAGAATCTTGAATTTGGAAGACGAAGGTTGGGAGGTTCAGCGACGCAAGCGCAGTGAAGCCATCAAGGCCATCAATGCATTTGCCAACAAAGCTCTGGGATTTGATATTATCGAACGCCACAAAAGCGAGAAAGACAAACGACAGGTGATCTATCGATTAAATTCGAGCTTAAAGTAGCGTTGGCACGATTGTAGCACATGATGAACCACTAATATTCGAAGCGCATTTATGAAAAAGCTTTTGCTTGTTTTGGCCATAGCGGCCACATCAACAATGACTGCCCAGAGCAGATGGGGTGTTCGAACAGGATTGAACTACAATTTGAATACCATTGGGTTGAGTGATGCAGCGACCTCTGCACAAGAGATCTTTGAAGGACAGACTTCTGATAACGGCTACCATCTTGGCGTGTTTGGTCGCCAATACCTTGGTGATCAGCTGTACACTTCAGGAAGTTTATTCTACGCGAAAAACACCCACTTTCTTGAAGGCACAGATGGTCCGAATAACATTTTCTACGAAAGATTCGATCACGAATTCTTGCAGTTGGATGCGGGACTTGGTCTTAGACTGTTAAAATTTGCACGCGCTGAAGGTGGCGTTCACTACCAAGGCACTATTTCAGACAATGCCTTTAGTCAAACTTTCAGTTCGCCAACTGCGGGATATAACGTGGGGCTTGGTGTAGACGTATGGAAACTGAGTCTTGATGTAACCTATTACGGAAGCTTTGCTGACCACACAGGCAGCTGGAACGACATTCCATTAAGCTACAACCGTTCACAGATTTTAGTGAGTCTAGGCGTTAAACTTTAACATTTCAACTCTCTCATTCTGTAAACTTTGGCACAGGTTTTGAGTTTACTTTGATAGCGTCATCAATTGAGTGTAAGCGAGTAATTTCATTGACGCGACATGGTTTTGTTCAGCGAGCCGCTTCGTACCCCGGGGCGGCTCGTTTGTTTTTAAAACGTTGCGAAGGCAGCTCTTCCTAATCCATCAACCTCCAAGCTCACTTCTTTCGTTTGCTTTATAAAGGATGCTGCTGTAGATGCACCGGCAAGAACAATCATACCTTTCTTGAGAGCAATACCGTATTGATGGGCCAAGCGTGTTGCGGCTGCAAGAGCTTCGAATGGATTGTCCAGGATGGCGTCGCTAGAGCCCTCTGCTTCAATAACACCGTCAAAATTCATGACCATGTCCAAGCCGTTTAGTCCAAGCGGAACTTCGCACCAAGGTCCTACCACAAAGGCACACGAACTGCAGTTGTCTGCAACTACATCTTCCAGTGAAAACTTAAAATTCTCATACCTAGAATCGATCACTTCAATGGCTGACGCAACACCCTCCACATAGTCTAAAACTGCTTGGGCATCAAGAACGCCTTCAATGTCTTTACTGAGGCGAAATGCAATCTCAGGTTCTGCGCGCGGATGGCAACATTCTGATTTAATTAGTGGGGTGCTGGCATCCAATTGCATATCTGCCGTCAATTGGCCAATGATCATATCATTTACGCCCATCTGCTCCATCTTCGCATGGGAAGTGAACCCCATCTTCACGCCTACGATTTCATGCCCTTCATCGACGCGCTGTTTGATGAGTTCATGTTGCACTTTATAGGCCGATTCAAGATCGTACTCTTCCGTCGTTGAGAATTGTGCAGTAGGTTGCTGAGTGCGTGCGCTGCGATGTAAAATCGCTGCTTTTTCAGAAATGCTTGTCATTATAGTTTGATGCAAATGTTCTTTGGTTCGGTAAAGAATCTCAGAGCTTCGAACCCCCCTTCTCGACCTACGCCGCTTTGCTTCACGCCACCAAACGGCGTACGCAAATCACGAAGCAACCAGCAATTCACCCAAATGATTCCAGCGTGCAATCCTGCAGCCATTCTGTGGGCGGTTTTTAGGTCTGAAGTCCATATCGTTGCTGCGAGACCGTAGGCAGTTCCGTTGGCCATTGCCAAAGCTTCCTCCTCTGTATCAAAGGGAGTAAGGGTGACCACGGGACCGAATATCTCTTCTTGGTTGGTGCGGCAGCTTGCCGGCAGATTTTCGAAAACAGTAGGTGCGATGAAGTAGCCTCTTTCACAGCGACCATCGAGTTGTACCCGATGCCCCCCAGTGAGCAGGGTACCGCCTTCTTCCTTGGCGAGTTCGATATAGCTCAGCACCTTCTGCATGTGCTCTTTACTTACCACAGCGCCCATTCGCGCCTTGTCAGAAAGTGGATCGGCAACGGTGAGACCGTTCACGCGTTCCAAGAAGGCTGCTTTGAACTTCTCATAGATGCCGCGTTGGACATAAATGCGAGAGCCACAAAGGCAAATTTGCCCTTGATTGGCAAAAGCTGCGCGCACTGAAGTGTTTACGGCGTCTTCAAAATCACAATCGTCAAAAATGACATTGGCATTCTTCCCACCCAGTTCCAAGCTGATCTTCTTAAACATTGGCGCAGCCACTGAAGAAATGGCTTTACCGGTTTGTGTGCCTCCGGTGAAGGATATGATATTAGTGTCATTGTGAGCAACAATGGCTGCACCGACTTCTGCACCCAATCCGTGAACGATGTTTAGCACGCCTTTTGGAAAGCCAATTTCATCTAAGATTTCACTGAGTAAATAAGCGGTAGCCGGAGTGACCTCTGAAGGTTTGGCGACCACAGTGTTTCCTGCGGCGAGTGCTGGAGCAATCTTCCAACTGAACAGATACAGCGGTAGGTTCCACGGGCTGATACATCCTGCTACACCAATGGGTTGACGCAGGGTGTAATTAAAACCATTAACACCCATATCATGCGTTTCATAAGCGTCATGAAGGATGGCCGTTGCATAGAACTTGAAGTTGTCACGAGCGCGAGGGATATCGACAGCAGTGGCCAGCTTGAGGGGCTTGCCGTTGTCTTTGCTCTCGGCGAGTGCCAGGGTATCGAGTTTTGTATCTATGGCATTCGAAACCTTCATGAGCCAGGATGAACGCTCCGCTGCGCTAAGCGAACTCCATGCTGGAAAAGCGGCTTTGGCCGCGGCCACAGCAAGGTCTACATCGGCTGCTTGGCTCCGAGGAATGAGGCCATAGGCGTTTCCGGTTGACGGATCGATATTGTCTAGGAATTGGCCACCTACTGGATCGGAAAAGGCGCCATCGATGTAATTGCGAATGTTCATTATCTGGGTCTGTGTGTAGCGAAGATAAGGAAGCTTTGGGTCCAATTTTAAAAGCCCTCACTTTTGCCCTAAATTGGTACTCCAAAGCAAACAAAAGATGTCTGTACTACAACCGTTCAATTTCCAGAAGTGGCTCGATGAAAATCGCGATCTGCTCAAACCACCAGTAGCCAATAAAAACTTGACGCCGGATAGCGATGAATACATCGTTATGGTCGTTGCAGGTCCCAACGCACGTAAGGATTATCACTACAATGAAACGGAAGAATTCTTCTACCAATTGGAGGGGAATATCACGGTCAATGTGCAAGTGGACGGCGAGGTAAGAAGCTTGGATTTAGGTCCTGGAGATATGATGACTGTACCTGCAAAAGTGCCGCACAGCCCTGTTCGCCATGAAGGCAGCATAGGTTTAGTGGTAGAGCGTAAGCGCGAAGGCCGAGGCTATACAGACGGGCTATTGTGGTTTTGCGACAGCTGTAATCACAAGTTGCACGAGACCTATTTCGAACTGAAGAATATCGAAACGGATTTCTTACCAAGGTTCAAAGAATATTATGCCAGCGAAGAAAAGCGCACCTGTGATAAGTGCGGTACGACGATGGAATCGGACCCTAGATTCGTATAAGTATGTGTGAGGTAACTAGTAGAAATTTTACGGTAGATATACATACACACATTTTACCCAGAGACATCCCCAACTTCCGTGAACGCTTTGGATACGGAGGGTTTATCAGCCTTGATCACCATATGCCGTCTTGTGCACGAATGATGAAGGACGACCACTTTTTCAGAGAGGTGGAAAGCAATTGTTGGGATCCTGGGACGCGCATGAGTGAATGCGACCATCAGTTCGTAGATGTACAGGTGCTCTCAACCGTTCCAGTAATGTTCAGCTATTGGGCCAAACCCAAGGATACCCTCGAAGTGGCAGTTTTCTTGAACGACCATATTGCAGAAATTTGTGCGAAATACCCGAAGCGATTTGTAGGCCTTGGAACGCTGCCCATGCAGGCGCCAGAGTTGGCTATTGCAGAGCTTAGACGTTGCAAGGAAATAGGCCTTCAAGGCATTCAGATAGGTACACACATTAACGATTGGAACCTCGATGCACCGGAGTTGTTCCCCATCTTTGAAGCCTGTCAAGATCTCGATATGGCCGTCTTCGTTCACCCGTGGGACATGATGGACAAGGATAAGATGGAAAAGTATTGGCTCCCTTGGTTGGTGGGCATGCCCGCAGAGAGCTCATTGGCCATCTGTTCACTGATTTTTGGTGGTGTTTTTGAACGATTACCGAAGCTTCGTTTCGCTTTCGCCCACGGCGGTGGTTCATTCCCGGCGACCCTTGGGCGTATTAAGCACGGTTTCGACGTTCGTCCGGATTTGTGTGCGATTGATAATCAGATTTCACCGGAGAAATACATGGGCAAGTTTTGGCTCGATTCGCTCGTTCACGATCCGAAGATGCTTGACTACATCGTTGGGCTCGTTGGCGAGAACAGGGTGGCCTTGGGGACCGATTATCCATTCCCGCTTGGAGAATTGGAGCCCGGAAGACTCATAAATTCAATGCCTTGGAGTGAGCAGCGCAAAGGAAAATTGTTGCACGGTGCGGCCCTTGAGTGGTTGAATTTAGACCTCGCAAAGTTCATTTAATCACACTTGCCGGTAGACCTCAATTATGGTAGTTTTGTTGTTCAATTATTCGCCAAATGAGTGATGCCATAAAACACGAATGTGGTCTTGCATTCGTTCGCCTTCGCAAACCGCTAGAATATTACGTTGAGAAATACGGAACGGCTTTTTATGGCCTGAACAAGATGTACCTTCTCATGGAGAAGCAACGCAACCGCGGTCAAGACGGTGCGGGATTGGCGAATGTGAAGTTGGACATGGAGCCTGGTACGCGTTACATCTCGCGGTACCGTTCGGTGGACACCAATGCCATTGGTGATATTTTCGGAAAAGTACAGAAGCGCATTGCAGAAGGTGTTGGTGAAAACACAGATCTATTAAAGGATGTGAATTGGTTGAAGAAGAACTTGCCTTTTACTGGTGAGGTATTCTTAGGACACCTTCGCTACGGTACCTATGGCGGGAACACGATTGAAGCTTGTCACCCGTTTTTGCGTCAGAACAACTGGCCAACGAGAAATTTAATCGTTGCAGGGAACTTCAACATGACTAATGTCGATGAGCTCTTTGGGGAGTTGGTTGATTTGGGCCAGCATCCAAAAGAGAAAGCAGATACAGTGACGATCATGGAGAAGATCGGTCACTTCTTGGACGAAGAAAACGATCGTCTCTACTATGAATTAAAAGAGGAAGGCTACACCAAGAAGGAAGCCACTGCAGAGATTGCCAAGCGCCTTGATGTCGCAGGTGTATTGAAGAGCGCTTCCAAAAAATGGGACGGCGGTTACGCCATGGCCGGTATGATGGGCCACGGTGATTCTTTTGTTTTGAGAGACCCTGCCGGAGTTCGCCCAGCCTTTTATTACTACGATGACGAGATTGTAGTGGTGGCATCGGAGCGCCCGGTGATCCAGACGGCGTTGAACATTAAGACGGACCAGGTGAATGAATTGCCACCGGGGTCAGCCATTATTGTGAAGCACCACGGTGATGTGAGCATTGAGCAAATCAAAGAGCCTTTAGACTACAAAGCGTGTTCTTTTGAGCGCATCTACTTCTCTCGTGGAAACGATAGAGATATTTACAACGAGCGTATTGAGCTGGGTCGTCGTTTGATTCCAAAATTGGTGGAGAAGGTAGAAGGTGATGTAAATAACACGGTGTTCTCTTTTATCCCGAACACTGCTGAGGTAAGCTTTTACGGTGTGGTCAAGGGAATGGAAGACCATTTCAATACGTTGAAGTACGAAGCCATTAAGGACGGAAATTTGAGCGATGATGAGCTGAAAGCCGTTCTTGGAAAGCGTCCTCGCGTGGAAAAAGTAGCTTGGAAAGACGTGAAGCTCCGCACCTTCATTACTGAAGACAGTTCCAGAGACGAGTTGGTGAGCCATGTCTATGATATTACACACGGTTCGGTAACACCACAGGACCATTTGGTAGCTATCGACGATAGTATTGTTCGTGGAACGACCTTGAAGCAGAGTATCCTGAGAATTTTTGACCGATTGTCTCCGAAGCATATCGTGATTGCTTCTTCGGCGCCACAGATTCGCTACCCGGATTGTTACGGGATTGATATGGCACGTATGGGCGATTTTATTGCATTCCGCGCGGCTATAGCGCTATTAAAGGAGCACGGTAAGACCGACATTATTGATGCGGTGTATCAAAAGTGTAAGGCACAGGAAACGCTTCCAGACGATGAGGTGCAGAATTACGTCAAAGAGATATATGAGCCATTTACTGCTGAAGAGATCAGCGCTAAAATTGCTGAATTACTGACGCCACCGGATGTCAAAGCAAGGGTAAGTATTGTTTATCAGGACATTGAAGATTTGCACTTGAGTTGTCCGAATAATCCTGGAGATTGGTATTTTACAGGAAATTACCCGACTGCGGGAGGAAATCGAGTGGTGAACAAGAGCTTTATTTTCTACGTTGAGGGTAGGAAAGAAAGAGCATACTAGTGAAAATCTACACCAAAACAGGCGACAAAGGAACCACTTCCTTACTTACCGGTACTCGAGTCTCTAAGGACGACATGCGATTAGAAGCTTACGGAACCTTAGACGAATTAAACTCATGGTTGGGTGTGCTCGCTGCAGAGCTTCCTACCAACAGCTTCCCGTTATTGACTAAAATTCAGAGCGAGCTTTTTTCTATGGGCTCCTACCTCGCGTTGGAGGGCGAAGCGACGTTTCCGATGCCAAAATTGGACCCGGAGTTAGTGGATGCTTTGGAGCGTCAAATAGACTCTTGGAACGAACAGCTTCCTGAATTGAAAAATTTCATTTTACCAAGCGGTTCGAAGGCCTCATCAATGGCACAGGTGGCTCGCACAATTACACGTCGCGCCGAACGTCGTGTGGTGGCATTGGCCAATGAGGTTGAAGTGAAAGAAGAGATCCCTGTTTTCCTAAATAGATTGTCGGACTTTTTCTTTGTCCTGGCTCGGTTTATTCTCCACAAAGAAGGTCTAGAAGAGCGTATTTGGACTCCTAACTACTAGGAAGTTACCCTTTTTGGCAAAAAAGTTGCCCAAGTGCGGAAATCGATTACATTTGCACGAAATACCAAATCGATTTAATACGAGACACTATGTACTGGACTTTAGAATTAGCTTCTTATTTGAGTGATGCTCCATGGCCTGCAACCCGTGATGAGTTGATCGATTATGCAATTCGTACTGGTGCACCTCTAGAGGTGGTTGAGAATCTTCAAGCTATCGAAGAAGAAGAGGAAGAAACTTACGAAAGCATCGAGGAGATTTGGCCGGATTATCCGTCCGAAGAAGATTTCCTTTGGAACGAAGAAGAATATTAAAAAAAGGCCCTTACTAGGGCCTTTTTTTTGGTGCAAAAAGCACAGAATTCGGTGAGTTTGTTAATAGCTATATCATTATTGCGATTAACAGCGAAATCCCCGGCTTTTGTGTTGTACTTTTGAGAGAATTCCCAACACACTGAAATGGAAAGATTTTCATTTTTAGGTAGCGTACATGCTGAGTTTATCGATGAGCGGTACCAACGTTATCTGAAAGAACCGGACAGCACGGAGCCGAGCTGGAGGGCCTTCTTCCAAGGCTACGACTTTGCCCGTGAGGTATATTCGGAAGACGATTTACAAGGCGCCGGTGTACCTGAAGAGGTAATCAAAGAATTTCATGTTCTCAACCTAATTCAAGGGTACCGTTCAAGAGGTCATTTGTTCACTAAGACCAATCCGGTACGGGAGCGTCGCGAATATCGTCCTACTCTAGAAATCGAAAACTTTGGGTTGTCTAAGGACGACCTTGATACAGAATTTAATGCTGCCACAGAGCTGGGTGCAAGCGGTCCCCGTACATTGCGCAAGATTGTGGAGCACCTTGAGGCTATTTATTGCCAAAGCACAGGGGTAGAGTACAACTACATCCGCGATCCACAGCGTAGAACCTGGATCAAACATTGGATCCACGAGAATGACAACCAGCCGGTATTGTCTATCGAGGAGAAAAAGCAAATCCTTCACAAGCTGAATCAAGCTGTGAGTTTTGAGGTTTTCTTGAATACAAAGTTCGTTGGACAGAAGCGCTTCTCTATCGAGGGTGCAGAGTCGTTGATTCCCGGTTTAGACGAAGCCGTAAATCACGGTGCTCGTCACGGCGTTGAAGAGTTTGTTCTTGGTATGGCGCACCGCGGTCGCTTGAACGTATTGACCAATATTTTTGGGAAGCCGCGCAAGCAGATTTTCTCTGAGTTTGAAGGAAAGGCGTTTGACGATATCACTATTGACGGTGATGTAAAATACCACTTGGGGCATACCACTTTTCATACTACCTCTGACGGCAAGCAGGTGAAGATGAATATCGCACCAAACCCGTCACACCTAGAGGCAGTTGACCCCGTCGTTGAAGGCATCGCTCGTGCGAAGATCAACAACGACTACAGCCACGACAATAAAAAAGTACTTCCGATACTTATCCACGGGGATGCAGCTATTGCTGCACAAGGTGTGGTGTACGAAACTGTTCAAATGGAACAGCTTGACGGGTATCAGACGGGAGGAACATTGCATATCGTCATCAACAACCAGGTTGGTTTTACGACGAACTACAAGGACGCACGTTCATCCACCTACTGTACGGATGTTGCTAAGGTGATTCTTGCACCGGTATTGCACGTAAACGGTGATGACCCTGAGGCTTTGATACACGCCATGCGTTTGGCCATTGAGTACCGCCAGCGTTTTAACAGAGACATCTTCATTGATTTGTTGTGTTACCGCAAGTACGGTCATAACGAAGGGGATGAGCCTCGTTTTACACAGCCAATTCTTTACAAGGCCATCTCAGAACACCCAAATCCGCGTGAGATCTACGCGAAGAAGCTGCTTGCGGAGGGTGTAGCCAATGAGGGTATGGTGAAAGAGATGCAGGCTGAATTTAAGGCCATGCTCGAGGTAGACTTTGACGAGTCTAAAATGATCGAGCGCAACGTCATCGTTCCATTTATGAATGAAGAATGGACCAACTTCCCACCAGCTGAACCCGGTGAGATGTTGCAGCCTGTGGATACCTCCTTTGATCTAAGCAAACTTCGCGACATCGCGAAATACATCACGACGCTTCCAGAAGGCAAGAAATTCTTGCGTAAGACAGAGCGTTTGATGAAAGATCGCGCAGACCAAGTAAGTGAAGAGCGCAACAGCCTCGATTGGGGTATGGCTGAACTACTGGCTTACGGATCACTTCTGGCAGAAGACTTCAATATTCGTATTTCCGGAGAGGATGTGGAGCGCGGTACCTTCTCGCACCGTCACGCCATTCTCAAGGTTGAGGACAGTGAGGAAGAGGTAAGCCTGTTGAATGAGTATCCTGGTAAAGAAGGCCGATTTGCCATTTACAATTCACTGTTGAGTGAATATGCGGTCATGGGCTTCGATTACGGATACGCCATGACGTCGCCGCAAACGTTGACAATATGGGAGGCACAGTTCGGTGATTTTGCCAACGGTGCACAGATTATGATCGACCAGTTCCTCAGTGCTGCTGAAGACAAGTGGAAGGTTCAAAACGGCTTGGTGTTGTTGTTGCCACACGGTTATGAAGGCCAGGGTGCAGAGCACAGTTCGGCGCGTCTTGAGCGCTTCTTGCAGCTTTGTGCACAGGAGAACATGACGGTAGCAAACTGTACTACACCAGCAAACTTGTTCCACCTACTACGTCGTCAACAAAAGCGTCACTTCCGCCGTCCATTGGTGGTGATGTCGCCAAAGAGTTTGTTGCGTCATCCACGAGTGAAGAGCACTATGGAAGACCTCGCTGAAGGTAGCTTCCAGCACATCATTCCGGATAATGAAGTGGCAGCAGATAAAGTAACTAAGGTGGTGTTCTGTTCAGGGAAGCTCTACTATGAACTGCTTGAAGAGCGCGAGGCGCAGAATGCAGATCATGTGGCGTTAATCCGCATTGAGCAGTTGTATCCATTGGACGATCTAGCAATCAAGCAGGAGGTTGCAAAATACCCGAATGCAGAATTACACATTTGGGCACAGGAAGAACCTGCAAACATGGGCGCATGGACGTACATGCTGTGGCAGATGCATCAAAAACTGACGTTGGTAAGTCCGGCGCCGAGTGCATCAACAGCGAGTGGTTCGAGCAAGGTTGCTCACCAACGTCAACGCGAAACAATTGAAAGAGTATTTAGCATCTAAGTTTTAGAGATATGTTAGAAATGAAAGTGCCTTCACCGGGCGAATCGATTACAGAAGTTGAGATTGCAACATGGTTGGTTAGCGACGGTGATTACGTAGAAAAGGATCAGGCTATCGCAGAGGTAGATTCTGATAAGGCAACTTTAGAGTTACCTGCTGAGGAAGCAGGTGTGATCACCCTTAAAGCCGAAGAGGGTGATGTGGTTGAGGTAGGTCAAGTGGTTTGTATCATCGATACAGCAGCTGCTCGTCCAGAGGGGGCTGCTGCTCCAGCTGCCGCACCTAATCCAGAGCCAGTAGCAGAAAAGGCTGCGCCAGTATCGCCACAAGCCGATACATATGCGACAGGAACAGCGAGTCCTGCAGCGAAGAAGATGATGGCTGAAACGGGTGCTAAAGTGAGCAGAGGAACTGGTAAAGACGGCCGAATCACCAAGGCGGATGTTATTGATGCGGTTGCATCAATGGGTTCTGCAGGTAACGGAGAGCGCGGTTCTACGAGCAAGAAGATGAGTAGTCTTCGCCGTAAGCTTGCCAGCCGTTTGGTGACCGTGAAGAACGAGACTGCCATGTTGACGACCTTCAACGAGGTTGACATGAAGCCAATCTTTGATTTGCGCAACAAGTATAAGAACGAGTTCGTGGAGAAGCACGGTGTGAAATTAGGCTTTATGAGCTTCTTTACACTTGCGGCAACGCGCGCATTGCAGATGTATCCTGCGACCAATAGCATGATCGACGGCGACCACATGGTGAGCTTCGATTATGTAGATGTAAGTATTGCGGTTAGTGGACCTAAAGGATTGATGGTGCCAGTATTGCGCAATGCAGAAACTATGGATTTTGCAGGCGTTGAAAAGGAGATTGGTCGATTAGCGACGAAGGTGCGTGACGGTAAGATCACCATTGATGAGATGACGGGTGGAACATTTACCATCACCAACGGTGGGGTCTTTGGCTCGATGTTATCAACGCCCATTATCAACCCGCCTCAGAGTGCGATCCTAGGAATGCACAACATCATTCAACGTCCAGTCGCAGTGGATGGTGAAGTAGTCATTCGTCCTATGATGTATGTGGCATTGAGCTACGACCACCGTGTGATTGACGGTCGTGAAAGTGTAGGTACATTGGTGGCCATTAAAGAGGCGCTAGAGAACCCTGAAGAAATCTTGATGGGCGGTGATGCTCGCAAGGCTTTGGGCCTATAATTGGACACGAATAACGTATATTTGAGAGCTCTGCCTGAGTAGGTAGGGCTCTTTTTTATTGAACTAACCCAAACAATCAAGCATGAAAAGATTTATTGCTGGCTTTTTGACGCTATCGTTGGTGTTGAGCACGACTGTTTCTTCGGCGCACGAAGGAATGTGGTTGCCAATGTTGATCAAGCGTTTGAACATAGCCGACATGCAGGCCAATGGTCTAAACCTAACCGCAGAAGAATTGTACGACATCAACAATGCGTCTATCAAAGATGCGATTGTTTCTTTGGGCGGATTCTGTACTGGCGAGATCATCTCAGACCAGGGATTGATGCTCACAAACCACCACTGTGGTTACGACGCCATCCGTTCACATTCTTCAGTAGAAAATGATTATCTAACAGACGGCTTCTGGGCGATGACTCGCGAAGAGGAGCGCACGAATCCGGGGCTTACTGCTGCTATCCTTGTACGCATGGAAGATGTTACCGATAAAGTATTGGCGGAATTGACCGACGATATGACGGAAGCACAGCGTGCAGCGAAGGCAAGAGAAGTGGGAGCAGCGCTTGCTAAAGAAGCAACTGAGGGTACGAAACACAATGCTTACGTACGTAGCTTCTTCCACAACAATGAGTATTACTTGTTCGTATTCAATACCTACAAAGACGTTCGCTTGGTAGGTGCTCCACCTAGCAGCGTAGGTAAATACGGTGGCGATACTGATAACTGGATGTGGCCACGTCACACTGGTGATTTCTCTATGTTCCGCATCTATGCAGATGCTGAAGGAAACCCTGCTGATGTTAGCGCTGATAACGTTCCTTTGGCACCGAAGCACCACCTACCGGTAAGCTTGAACGGTGTTCAGGAAGGCGACTTCTCTATGGTATTTGGATTCCCAGGTTCTACAGACCGCTTCTTGACTTCAACTGGTATTGAGCAAGCGATCAACCTATACAACCCAACAGTGGTTGAGATTCGCGCACAGAAATTGGCCATCATGAAAGAGGCTATGGATGCGGACGATGCAGTGCGTATCGCACTGGCATCGAACTATGCGTCCACCGCTAACTACTGGAAGTACTTCATCGGTCAAACTGAGCAGTTGAAGAAAAACCGCGTGAAAGTGAAGAAAGAGGCTATTGAAGCGACATACCTTGCTTGGGCAAATACCGATGAAAGTCGTGCGGAATATGCGGGAGCTTTGGATCTATTGGATGAAGCGTATGCTGCAACGGATGCCACTGTGAAAGGTCAGGTGTACCTCATGGAAGGCGGTATCCGCGGTGCTTCTTTACCGTTGTATGCGTTTCGTTTAAACAGAATGCTTAGCGCTTTAGAGAGCTCGGAAGAGTTGGAAGAAGACAAGCAGAACGTACTTGAATATGCCACGGACCACTTCAGCGAGTACCAAGCAGATGTCGATCGTAAGTTGGCTCAGGCGCTTTGGGGCATGTGGATGGAAAACGTTCCTGCAGACCAGCAGCCAAGCATTTTTGCTGAGGTTCGTGATAGCATGGGCGCTGATCTAAGCGTCCTTGTAAATGATGTTTATGACAACAGTATTTATGCTTCTAAGGAAGCGCTAGAGGCTTGGTTAGAAACTATGGATTTCGTTGCACTAGATGAAGATCAAGGCGGCAAGGTAGCTTCTTCGTTCATTGCTGCGTACTTTGCTTCACAAGGCGGCAATGCTGAGGTAAGTGAAAAGATGGAAAAAGGATACCGCCTGTTTACCGACGGTCTCCGTCAAGCGATGCCAGAGAAAGTATTCGCACCAGATGCGAACTCTACGTTGCGTATGACTTGGGGTGTTGTAGGGTCTTATGACCCACAAGATGCTGTTCACTATGACTACGTAACTACGATAGACGGTGTAATGCAGAAGGAAGATCCAACGAATGATGAGTTTATTGTTCCTGCTCGTTTGAAAGAGCTATACAACGCTAAAGACTACGGTCAGTACGCTGATGAGAATGGCGATCTAATCGTGAACTTCATTTCGAATAACGACATCACTGGTGGTAACTCAGGTTCTCCTGTAATCAATGGCGATGGTGAGCTTATCGGTACTGCATTTGACGGTAACTGGGAAGCTATGTCGGGAGATATCTTCTTCGAAGACCAGCTGCAGCGTACCATCTCCGTAGATATTCGTTACACCTTATTCATCATCGACAAGTATGCTGGTGCAACGCACCTCATTGACGAGATGACTATTGTGAAAGGCAAGAAAAAGCGCAAGAAGCGTCGTAAATAAGCCTTAGGGATCTCAAAATTTTCAGACCCCCCGCTCGCATCGCGAGCGGGGGGTTTTATATTTAGAGCATGAAATATGTACTTCTCCTTTTTGGAATCGTCCTGTCCGGCTGCGCAGTAAAAACTGTGAATGCTGTACCATCGAATCAAAACTGTATGTGCACAAGGGAATACCATCCAGTCTGTGTAGTAGTAAATGGCGTACGCTACCGTTACAGCAATCCTTGTATAGCAGAATGCGAGGGCTATTCTGAGGAGGATTATGAGTATTGCCCATAAGTAAGAAAGCCCGGCGCAGCCGGGCTTTCTTATTTCTAGTGGTTTATTTCTCTAAACTGTCTTCGACGTAGTCCAAAACTTTAGTCATCAGGTGGAGCCTGTCTTTACCGCGTACGTTGTGCGGGTGCATTGGGTACGGGAAGAAATCCATTTGGACACCTGCATCGATGAAGGCTTTCACCAAGCTTAGGTTGTGCTGCATCACCACGACATCATCTACTGTTCCATGGATGAGCAGGAGGTCGCCTTCCAAGTTTTCCACGTGGTTGTGAAGTCTGTTGGCAGCATAACCGTCTACATTTTCTTCTGGGCGGTCCATGTAGCGTTCGCCGTACATCACTTCGTAGTATTTCCAATCGGTTACCGGTCCACCAGCAACACCGGCTTTAAAGGTGCCCGGCTGGCGGAGCATTAAAGAGGTGGTCATAAAACCTCCATAGCTCCAGCCGTGTACGGCCATGCGCTCTCCATCGATGTATGGCAAAGATTTTAGGTATTCAACCCCGGCCAATTGGTCCTCCATTTCAACGGTTCCAAGCTGACGGTGAATCTGCTGTTCGAAGGCTGTACCGCGATGTGCCGAGCCTCTGTTGTCAAGGGTGAATACAAGGTAGCCGCGGTTCGCAAATTCATTCATCCAAAACGGACCGCCACCGTTCCAGCGGTTGGTGACCATCTGTGCGTGAGGGCCACCGTAGACATAAACCAGCACGGGGTATTTCTTCGACGGGTCGAAGTCGAATGGCTTGTACATTCTTGTGTACAGCGCGGAACCGTCTGGACCTTGAATACTGCCGAGTTCCGGCTTGCGAATATTTGTGCCTTCGAAGGGATCGGAAGCTTCTGCCAATGTCCTCAACGTTTTGCCCGAAACAGACGATAATACTGTCGTAGCAGGCGTGCTAACCGAAGAGTAGCCTGTAACAAAGTAGCTACCACCGTCTTGTACAGTAGGGCTGTGAACGCCGCTTTCTGTGGTTAGTTGCTTTTGCTTGCCTTTGAGGCTTACGCTAAACAGGTGTGATTCTCTAGGGTCTTCTCCGGTTGCTGTGAATAGAATATCCCCACTCTTACTGCGACCAACAATCCCTGTGGCTACAAATTCGTTGTTGGTCAATTGGCGCACTAAAGCCCCCTTCGTGTTGTACAGATAAAGGTTCATGAAACCGTCCTGCTCGCTTAACCAAACAAACTCCTTGTTGCTCACCCAATACGCAGGGAACTCTGGTTCGGCCCACTTGTCATTACTGACGCTAAAGAGCGTTGCACCGCGCTTTCCATTTTTTGCATTGAAAGCGACCACATCGTAGTTGTTTTGTGCACGGTTAACGATGGCCAAAACGATGGTTTTGCCGTCCGGCGACCAGCTCAGGTTGGTCAGGTATTGGTCGTGCTCAATGCCGTCTGTCTCTAGATATACTGCTTTTTTCTTGCCTTTGTGCAGAACGCCCACTCTGGCGTACTCTGAACCTTGGCCCGCCATAGGGTATTTGATTTCCCGCAGCGATCCTGGTGTAGATTCAATATCTAAGAGCGGGTAGTTTGATACAGCCGATTCATTTTTCTCGTAGAACGCAATAGCATCGCCAGCCTCGTTCCAAAACAACCCTTCTGTAATGCCAAATTCACTGCGGGCGATTGCCTGGCCAGCAACAATATTGGCATCCTCGTGGAAGGTCACTTGCTGCATACTTCCGTCTTCGCTCCAGTTGACGTAAACGTTGTTGTCTACCGTGTAGGCAGCATTTAAAGCCGAAGAGAGGTGTACATTTCCAGCACCTTCAGCCATGCTAAACAGCGAAGAAGCTTTTTTTGTTTCTACGTTATAGGTGAACAAGTGGCCCTTTTGGGTAAAATGTACATTTTGGCCGTCTTCGGACCAATTGAGCATCCATGTACCGCCAATTTTCGTTTCAAAATCGGCCAAAGCTTCATTGATCTCGCCTGCAGATACACGGCCTGTTTCTTCACCACTTTTGGCATCAACAATAGCCAAGCTTTGGTAGCCATCGACCACATGAGAATAGCTGTCGCTGCCCGGTACCCATTGTGGTAAAATCAATCCTTGAGGGTAGTACTTACGGCCATTTAGAACGGCATCTTGAAGCGTAAGCGTTGTTTGGGCAATACTGGTTAATGAGACCAATAGTGCCGCAGTTAAAATGAAGTACTTTTTCATTCGGGGTTATTTAGTAGTATCTGAATCTATGTTTCCGTCGACCAAACGGATCACGCGCTTGGCGTGCTGTGCGATATCTTCTTCGTGGGTCACGAGCACCACGGTATTTCCCGCAGCTTGGATATCGTCAAAGAGTTTCATGATTTCAATAGACGTCTTAGAATCTAGGTTTCCCGTAGGTTCATCAGCTAGAATGAGGGCAGGCTTGTTTACTAGAGCTCGAGCAACAGCTACACGCTGGCGCTGGCCCCCCGAGAGTTGGTTAGGACGGTGGTCCATTCGGTCGGCAAGACCTACCTGTTCCAAAACTTCTGCCGCTCGGGCCAATCGTTCTTCTTTACTCAATCCTGCATACACAAGCGGTAGGGCAACATTTTCAAGTGCTGTAGAACGTGGGAGCAGGTTGAAGGTCTGAAAGACAAAGCCAATTTCGCTATTGCGAATTTCTGCCAGTGCATTATCGTTCAGTGAGCTAACATCGGTACCGTTCAGCTCGTAGCTACCGCTTGTAGGTGTATCCAAACAACCCAATAAATTCATCAAGGTAGACTTACCAGAACCAGAGGGGCCCATCAAGGCCACGTATTCGTTTTTTGAAATATCAAGATCGATGCCCTTCAAGACATGTACGGTTTGCGCACCTAATTTGAAATCGCGCGTGATGCCGCGCAATTGGAGAATGGCATCTGTGGTTGGCATATGGGTCCTTTAGGTTGGTTAGGAGGCTTAAAAATAGCTATTCGTAGTCAAACTCGCTGAGTTCGAGCCACCTCATTTCCTTTTCGTCCAATTCAGCCAATACTTCCTTGATCTCCTCAGCCGCCGCTGCCACCTCTTCAGGATCCTGCTCGGCTCCCTCAAAAACCGCATTCAGTGCATCACGACGAGCTTCCAGCGCCTCAATCTGACCGGGCAACTCGTCCCACTCGCGCTTTTCCATGTAGCTGAGCTTGGTCTTGACCTTCTCTTTTTTGGGCTCTTCCTTCGGCACCTCTTTCGCCGCCGATGTACGTATGGCGTCAATTCTCTTTTGCTCCTCGCGCCACTCATAGTAGCGTCCGTTAAAATCTTTGATGCGTCCGCCGCCTTCGAAAACAAACAGGTGGTCACATAATTTATCCAAGAAATATCGGTCGTGACTGACCACGAGTAAGCAGCCTGAATATTCTTCTAAAAAGCTTTCCAAAGCTTGAAGGGTGAGGATGTCTAGATCATTGGTCGGCTCATCGAGAATGAGGAAGTTTGGGTTCTTCATCAAGATAGTAAGCAAGAACAATCGGCGACGCTCCCCGCCACTTAAGGTGCTGACGTAGGAATACTGCTGGTGGCTGTCGAATAAAAAGCGTTCACACAGTTGCGAAGCGGTCAATTTCTGTCCCTTCTTTAGTGTGATGTACTCCCCAATCTCTTGCACCACCTCAATGACCTTGAGGTCGTCCTTATTCACGATGCCGTCTTGGGTGTAATGACCAAAAACCACCGTATCACCAGTGACTATTTTTCCTTTATCCGGGGCCAATTCCCCCATGATCATTTTCAACAGCGTAGACTTTCCACTTCCGTTAGGCCCCACAATTCCAATGCGTTCGCCCTTCTTAAAAATGTAATTGAACTGTTCGATCAATAATTTATCAGGGAAGCTTTTGGCCACTTTGTGGAGCTCCAAAATCTTTCCGCCCAAGCGCTGCGCATTCAATTCAAGGGTCACCTCTCTATCGTCAATGCGTTTCTTTGCCGCCTTCTTAACCTCTTTGAACCTATCTATTCTATCCTTGGCTTTACCCGTCCGCGCGCTCGGTGTCCTGCGCATCCAATCCAGCTCTTTTTTAAACAACTGTTTGGTCTTGTGCAGATTGGCCGCCTCGTTGGCTTCGCGCGCCTCTTTCTGCTCCAAATAATAGCTGTAATTCCCCTCGTACTTGTAAAACTGAAGGTTCTCCAATTCGTAGATGGTCCCACATACGCGCTCTAAAAAGTAGCGGTCGTGCGTAATCATCAAAAGGGCGCCATTATAATTGATCAAATACTCCTCGAGCCATTCAATGATGTCCAAATCCAGATGATTAGTGGGCTCGTCCATTAGAATAAGGTCCGGCTCTTCGATGAAGAGCTGCGCCATCGCGAGGCGTTTGACCTCTCCTCCTGAAAAATGGTCCATGGTGCGGTCCATATCAGGTAGATTCATCCGGCCGTGCATCTCCTGTATGCGGCCCTCGAGGTGCCATCCCCCTGTGGCCTCCACTTTGTCGAGGGCCGCCTGCATCCCCTCAGTATTGCCCGAGGCGAGGATGGCTTCATAGTCCCGCAAGGCATCAAGCCCGGGATGTTCACTTTGGTAGAGGATGTCGCGAACGGTCTGTCCGTTTTCAAAAGAGGGTTGCTGGCTGAGGTAGCGAATCTTAATCCCTTTACGGAAGGTAACCTCGCCCGTATCTGCGATGGCGGGGTCCATCAGCGTATTCATCAAGGTGCTTTTACCTGCACCATTTTTAGCGACGATGGCTATTTTTTCACCTTCGTGAATACCAAAGGTGATGTCCTTGTACAGCGTTTTAATGCCGTAGGACTTGCTTATTTTATGTACCGAAAGAAGGTTTTTCGTGTCCAATTTTATAGGCTACTCTTGTTCATCCACCTCTAACGAAGTGATCCAAGTTGCAATAGTAGCTAAATCTTCATCAGCCACCCAAGTGATAGGCGCCATAGGGGGATAATCTGCCCAATTTTCTGGAACAGATTGCTTGATAAGCGCCACAATTTCTTCCTCGCTGTAGCCACGTGCGGCAATATCTTGGTACGAGGGACCGATGAGCTTCTTATCAACTTTGTGGCAGCCCAAACACGTGCTTTTAGCAAGAAGCGATTTGACCTCCGAAGGAATGTCCGATTTCTTTGCAGTCGCCGGCTTTTTCATCACTGGATAGGACGGCGCCGAAGATTGCTGGGTCTCCCCGCCACAACTTACCATGACGGCCGCGAACAAAATGCTGAGAAAAGCGTGATAGAAGTAGGTAGATTTAGAACTCATCTGCTGTAATTTTGGACTATGTTAAAGATAAACCTCAAACCAAGTGAATGGTTGAAAATTGGCGTACTTATTTTGGTCTTCGTGGTGGGCTCTACCGCGGCTTACCAGATTCTACAGCCAAAGCCTAGATTACCCATCTACAATCCTTCAGATTTGAACCCTGCTGTTGTGGATGATGACCTCGAGCGTGTAGGACGTGGCCACCGCATTGGTGATTTTGACCTTATCGATCAATGGGGCAATAAAGCCGATTCTTCCCTCCTCCAAGGGAAAATCTATGTGGCCGACTTCTTTTTCACGACTTGTCCAACCATCTGTATAGACATGGGAGCGAACTTTCAGCGCATACAGGAAGCTTACAAAGACGAGGACCGCTTCCATCTTGTGAGTCACACGGTGATGCCCGAAATAGACACGGTTGAAGTGATGCACGCCTACGGGGAGCGCATGGGTGCCATCAAAGGCAAATGGCATCTATTGACTGGTGAAAAGCGGGAGTTGTACCGCATGGCACGTAGAGAATATTTCGCGGTGATGGAGCAAGGCACAAGCTTCGACGAGCACGACTTCATCCACACCGAAAATGTCATCCTCGTAGATGAGAAGAAGCGCATCCGCGGTTTCTACGACGGAACAAGTGACCTAGATATTGACCGATTGATCGGCGACATTCAAATCCTACTCGATCGTAAGTAATGAGTTTTATTCTTCGCGAACACCCGTAGAATCCTGAGCCTCGACCTGCTGAGGAACCTCCATTGGATCTTCTGTTGGTATGCCTTCAAACGGCATAATTTCTGGTTCCATTGGTGTTTCTTCAAGCACCTCAGGAGCTGTGACGTTGGTGCTGTCTAAAACAGTGCTGTCCGCATTCAATATGAAGAAATCATCATAACCTATAAGCACACTGTCCGGTGCATCGAAAAGGGCAGTGAACCCCAGGTACGAAGTGTCCGAAGCAGGCATCGCGTAGCGGGCATCGCCACGGTGGAAGTCCCATATTTTCTTTGTGCTGTCTTGCGGATGATCTTGCAAACCTGCCCAGTGCTTTCCGATAACGGAGCCGGACTCACTGATGTAGAACCGGGCATATTTGGTGTTCTCAAATAGTGCAGGACGGAAGGTAAGATAGTCTTCAACCTCACCACGATCTCTAACATATTCTCCTACTTTGATGCTCCCTTTCTTATAATATTCTAAAGGAAGTTTGTTCTCATTATATCGAGTGAGCAGATCGTTTTCTGCCCAAACTCCTAGACTATCCATTCCCTGCACACGGTAAAGGCCCAACCTATTTTTGAGGTAGCGAACGTCGTTGGGGAAAAAGCTTAATAGGTCGTCTTGCGCCTTCTGTGCCCTATTATACTCCTTCCATACGTGCCATTCAGTCTCTACAAATTGCTCAGCGGTCATCCGCCAAAAATCTTTACCGCGCTCAAAGCGATCCATATTTGAGTCAATCCACTCTTTGGCCTTGTAGTAGTTCTCGCGTTCTAGTGAAATAACCGCGAGCATGTAGAAAGGAGTCTGTTTATCGTAAAGTTCTGAGATGGCATAGTACGTTTCGTAAGCGCTCTTCAAATCGTCCATTTCGTATTGGATGGCAGCTTTGAAAAGCATGTATTTCTGATGGTTGGTTCTCAATTCAAGACACTTCTCGAGATCTCCGAGCGCTTCGCGAAGCTGCTTAAGTTCATAGTAGGCTTCTGCGCGGAAGTAATACAAATCCTCACTGTTCATCTGCTTTGAGATGGCTAGATTGTAGTGCATTAATGCCTTGGAAGGTTGTTGTGGTACAATTGCCATATATGCACGACCTACGGTCATGTTGTCCCGTCCACTTAACGTTGCGCCCTTTGGTGAATACTCTATGATTTTATCGTAGCTCTTCGTGTTCCATAACCTGCCTATATAGCTGGTCTGAGCAATACCACTTGTTGAGAGGCACAACATTAAAATAATGAGGTTACTATTTAATTTCATTTTCATTCGAGTTTGGTAAGGTAACGGGTTGTTCGAGTTCCCAGTTGGCCTTTACTTCAAAAGACTGGCCAGAAATCAAAGGCTCGGCTGATGTGTTCAAAGTCCAAGAGGGGCAGTCCCACAGGCCGTTGCCATTGAGGTCTACATATCCAAACACCTCATATTTGCCAGGGGCATAATAGTGCCCTTCGGTTTTCAAAGTATCTGTTCCTGCGCCGGTACAGAGGTCAATGAGTACATCTCCTGCGCGGTGTGCGTAAAGGATCACAGAATCTGATGATG
>JBNAAX010000026.1:0-26377 GCA_049631665.1 Schleiferiaceae bacterium | reverse complement strand
AGGGAAACTTTGAATTAGGTTAGGGGTACGGAGCCAAGAAATTGGCTCCTTTTTTTTGCCCTAAACTTTCGTGCCATTGGGAATGTTATTCTAACATGTCACGCACCCTCCGATTAGTTCTTGGCGATCAGCTTAATCCAACGCATTCCTGGTTTCAAAAAATCGACGCCTCCATTACCTATGTATTCATAGAATGTCGTGGTGAAGGATCGTACGCGCCTCATCACATCCAAAAGGTGGTTGGGATACTACAAGCCATGCGGAATTTTGCCGTGAAGCTAAAAGAACAGGGTCACGAGGTATACTACAATCGGATACTCGATTCAGAGCAAGTAGAGCTGGCCGAAATCTTGCACAGTATTAGTGATAAACTACAGGCTACAGCGTTACAATTCATGCAGCCGGATGAGATAAGAGTGCAACAAAACCTTGAAGAATTGGCCACTAAAGGCCATCCTATCTCGTTTGTATCCAGCGAGCATTTCATATCCACAAAAGAGGAATTCACTGCGACTTTCAAGGGAAAAAAGAGCTTCCTTATGGAAACCTTTTACCGCAAACTCAGGAAGCGCACGGGCATTCTCATGGAAGGAAATGCGCCACACGGGGGCAAATGGAACTACGATGCTCAAAACCGAAAGAAACTTCCAAAAAATCACTTGATTCCTCCCCCCTACTTGCCGTCCACAAATGTTGAGGAAGTATATACCGATGTATTGAAGGCGGATTTGCCAACCATCGGGAACCTGAAAGATCCCAAACATTATTATTGGCCAACTTCTACCGAGCAGGCACTTGCCATATTCGATCAGTGGCTTGAACATTGTTTCCAATTCTTTGGTGATTTTCAAGATGCAATGACCGTGAGTGATTGGGCGCTGTACCATAGCAGAATATCATTTGCCTTAAACGTCAAGCTCATAGACCCATTGACCATTTGCCAGCGTGCAGAGGCCTATTACAGATCTAATGAGCACATTCCATTGAATGCAGCCGAAGGTTTCATCCGTCAGATTTTGGGATGGCGAGAGTTCATGAGAGGCGTCTATTGGGAGCGCATGCCCGATTTTGGCAACGAGAATTACTTCAACCACAAAACACCTCTACCCAAGTGGTTTTGGAACGGTAATACGAAGATGAAGTGCCTATCGCACTCCATTGGCCAAAGCCTCGATCATGCCTATGCACATCATATTCAGCGACTTATGGTTACCGGCAACTTTATGCTGCTTGCTGGCATAGATCCCGATGAAGTGGATTTATGGTACTTAGGTATTTACATTGATGCCTTTGAATGGGTTGAAATCACCAACACTCGCGGCATGAGTCAATATGCAGACGGTGGCTGGATCGCAACCAAACCTTATGTCGCATCCGCCAACTACATGAAGAAAATGGGCGACTATTGCCAGAATTGTTTCTACAACGAGAAAACAAAAACCGATTCTGATAGTTGTCCTTTCAACTCGCTCTATTGGAACTTCTTTGAACGACATAGAGACCTGCTTGGCAACAACTTTAGGCTGGGTATGGTGTACCGCACGTTCGATAAGATGTCCTCTGAAAATAAGTCAGCCATCAGAGCTCGAGCAAATTATGTTTTAGAAAACTTAGAAGCACTGTAATGAGTACCTGTATTCTCTGGTTTAGAAACAACTTACGATTAGGAGACAACACCCCTGTTGCCGAAGCATACGCTCGCTTTGATACCGTTATCCCTGTGTATTTTGATGAAGAGTCGTGGCACAATACTAAATGGGTAGAAGAAGGCAAAGGCGACCATAGAAAGCGTTTTTTAATGGAAAGCCTCTCTGACCTAAACAGTGCTTTGCAAAACGACTCAAGCGAATTGCTCGTGCTGCGTGGTGTTGACCCGGTAAAAGGGCTGCTTGAATTGGCCACAAAAACGAGAGCAACAGATATTTATGCGCCGAAAGAGTTCGCCTACAATGAAAGACAAGTTGAGCGCAAGTTGACCGAAAATGCCAAAGAACAAGGAGTATCTATTCATTTCATGACGGAGCGAACCTTGTATTTGGAAAGTGATTTGCCCTTTGGAGTGAATGAAATTCCTGAAGTGTTCTCGAGATTTAGAGGTAAGGTCGAAAAGCGTTCTCGCGTACAGCCGCCTATTGAAGAGCCAGATATTTCCTCCTTTGACCCCTTTGATTTTGATTTAAGCACTGACGGAATACACCTTTGGAATGTAGAGCAAGATGAACGTAGTGCAGTCCCCTTCGCAGGTGGTACTTCAGCTGCATGGGAACAATTAGACTTTTACCTTTGGGAAAGCGAGCATGTTCTTGCTTACAAGCAAACCCGTAATGGGATGGTCGGTCGCAACTACAGTTCGAAATTTTCGGCATTTCTCGCTCTAGGCTGTATCAGTGCTCGACAGATTTACGACGAGCTGAAAAGATTTGAGGAAGAGGTCGAATCTAACGAGAGTACTTATTGGCTGTTTTTTGAGCTTTTATGGCGCGAATACTTCCAGTGGATTGCGCTTAAGCACGGCAGGGATTTATTTACTGCACACGGATTGCAGCCAGAAAAACCTTTGAAGCAAGGTTTTAATGCAAGAGCTTTTGAAAAATGGACTACAGGAAATACGGGAGATCCGCTGGTGGATGCCAACATGAAAGAACTCGTAGCTACAGGTTTCATGAGCAATCGTGGAAGACAGAATGTAGCATCCTATTTGGTGCACGACATGGGTATAGACTGGCGCGCTGGTGCTGCTTTTTTTGAAAAGCATTTGATTGACTACGACCCGGCATCTAATTATGGGAATTGGCTCTATAATGCCGGAAGAGGCAATGATCCGAGACCATTTAGAAAGTTCAATACCAAGATGCAAGCCGAGCGTTACGACCCGAAAGGAGAGTTTGTAGAGACGTGGACGTAGCCTACCTTTAGTGCATGAACTGGAACCATCTTAAAGCACTACAATTTTCTGATCTGCCCCTAGACAAGGAAGATAGGGCTATCCTGGAAGAGCTTGCTGAACGTTTGCAGGACAACTACCCGTATCATGCGCAAGAGTATGCCGGTCAGATGATCAAACCGCCACATGCCCTGGCGCAAGCTGCACATTGGATGACCTCGTTTGTAAATCCTAACAATCACGCACTCGACGGCGGTCGTGCTACCTCGGCATTAGAATTCGAAGTTATCGAGCAGCTTGGGTCCATGGTAGGCTTTACCCCTTGTCTCGGTCATTTAACTTCTGGTGGAACTATGGCTAATCTTGAAGCCTTGTGGGTCGGTCGCCAAAGCATACCTAAGGCAACCGTTCTAGCGAGCTCAGCCTCTCATTATACCCACAGCAGAATGTCGGAAGCCCTAGGAATGCCTTTCAAGGAAGTTCCCACAGATGCTCAGGGTAGAATGGATACAGAAGCCCTAGAACAGCTGCTTGCTGCAGGTGAAGTACCTCCTATCGTTGTAGTAACGCTAGGGACCACAGGGTTGGGAAAAGTTGACCCCCTTGCTGAAGTTGTTGCGTTAAAAGCGACGTATTCGTTTCGGATTCATGTCGATGCGGCTTATGGCGGTTACTTTAAACTCAGCCAATTGCCCAAGGACACACAGCGACATTTCGAAGCGATGCCATACGCCGACTCCATCGTTATCGACCCGCACAAGCATGGGCTTCAATCCTATGGCTGTGGCTCCATTTTACTCAAAAATCCTGATGAAGGGAGGTTCTATAAGCACGAAAGTCCGTATACCTATTTTACCAGCGGGGAATTACATCTAGGAGAAATTACTCTTGAGTGCTCCAGGCCAGGTACTGCTGCGGCTGCATTGTGGGCAACCATGAAGAAATTCCCATTAGCTAAAGATGGAAAGTTTGCAAAACGACTTCAAGAGAGTCTTCTTGCAGCCAAAGGGTTGCACAAGCGCGCATTAGAGCAAGGATTCTGGAGTCTCGACCCTGAACTGGACATCTGTATATTCTCGACCAAGGGCACTAGCAGCACGGAGATAAGCATTCAGAACAGAGCTTTCTTTGAACGTAAAGCCAATGAAGGCATTCACCTAGCCCTGCTCAAAGTACAAAGAGAACAATGGCCCTGGGACCTGCAATGGGACAGTGATGAGCTCGTAGTGGTTAGAAGCGTCCTAATGAAGCCTGAACATAACGATCCGGCGTTTTGGGCGCGTTTACTTGATTAGCGCGAGTATCTGTTCTAAAGTCATTGACTCTTGCTCACCAGAGGCCAGATTTTTCACCGGTATTTGATCGCTTCCCATTTCATTGGTTCCAACCATCGCCATAAATGGAATTCCTTTTTTATCGGCAAAGTCAAACTGCTTTTTAAGCTTCGATGCATCGGGATACAATTCAGCTCGTACCCCATAGGCAACTAGCTTCTGTACCCATTGGTAGGCTGCAGCACTCTCAGTAGCTCCGAAGTTTGCAAAGAGTATGGAAGGCTTTTGTGCCACTTCTGAAGGAAACAGTTCCAATTCTTCCAAGCATAGGTAGATGCGGTCCAATCCAAAGCTTATCCCCACTCCTGAGGTATCCTTCATGCCAAAAATACTTGTGAGGTCAGCGTAACGACCGCCGCCGCCAATACTACCCATGGCAACGCCTTTCGCCGCAACTTCAAAAATAGTTCCGGTGTAGTAGTTCAATCCTCTCGCAAGCGTGAAGTCAAATTCTAAATCACAGCCTTGTAAACCTTCTGAGGCATGCTCAAGAACAAACCCTAGCTCTTCCAAGCCTAATTTACCCTCCTCACTCGATTGAAGCAATTCATGTAAATTTTCTAAGGTCAAACCTTCTTTTAACCAAGATTCAAAGGTGGTCACCGCAGTTGCTGCAAGGCCTTGTTCGCGCATTTCCTTACAAACACCCTTTGGCCCAACTTTATCTAGTTTGTCAATAGCTACCGTGAAGGCAATGAAGTGGTCGGGAATTCCGAGTACTTCTGCCATTCCTGCAAGTATCTTGCGGTTATTGATTTTAATAGTGGCAGGTAATCCTAGTTTGGAGAAAGAGGCATCGTAAATGTGAATCAACTCTACTTCTTGCCATAAACTGTCCGAACCTACTACATCGGCGTCGCACTGATAAAACTCTCTAAATCTTCCTTTTTGTGGTCGGTCCGCTCGCCACACAGGCTGCATTTGGTACCGCTTGAACGGAAATGCCAACTCATTTCTATGTTGGACAACGTATCTCGCAAATGGAACCGTCAAATCATAACGGAGGGCCTTATCGGCAACTTTTGGAGCCAATTTTGAAGCCTGCTTTTCCTGCCACATCTCTTCCGAAATTTTTGATGTAAAATCTCCAGAGCGAAGAATTTTAAAAATGAGCCTATCTCCTTCTTCTCCGTATTTACCGGTCAAAGTTTCAATATTCTCGAAGGAAGGTGTTTCAATTGGGTCGTATCCGCGCAGTTCAAACTGCTCTTTCAATACACTCATGATGTATTGACGCTTCTGAACGACCTCAGCAGAAAAATCTCTAGTTCCCTTCGCTAATGATGGCTTCATAATATATTCTAAGGATGATGTACAAAGTTAGCTCGACAAAGGCAATTACTCAGGCCTTACCAAACAACTTCTGTACAATTTTTTATAGGCTTCCGATTCGACTAATCCTTGGAAAGTCCCCTCGTTGTGGTACCAATTTTTTCGAAACGGTGTGTGTGAGAATAAAATATGACCGAGGCCGTCTACTCCGAATCGGTCTAGAATACTCCAATATAAGCACACTACTGATGGATCCTCAACAGATATTCCAAGGTGCTCTGCTAGTGGGTGTCTAACAATGTTAAAGTACACCTCGGCCGTTTCTGGACTGATGTATTCGTCTTTGAGCACTGCAAAGTTTGGACGATTGGCATTAAATCGGACGATGTATTGGTTACCGAGGATAACGGGCATCCCTGCATCAGCGACTAGCCACTTGGCATCGACAAACCTGCCTTTAAAGGTCTTCTCATAGTTTGTACCGTCCCAATTCCATTTAACCGTGAATTTATCCGTTCGATCTGAATAGGTGACCGTTCCCATTTGCTCAATAGGGTTGCGTTCTACCATGAATTTATTGATGTAGGGCTTGACAAAAATGACCAACACCGCTATTCCAAGAACCGTAAGGATGGAGTATATCCATTTCGTAGCCTGTACATTTCTCTCATGATCTTCCACAGCCCTGCGCTTTAACATTTCCTCCCTCATGGCCGCTCGCTTTTTCTTCAGTGCTTCCTCAGCAGGATCAACCTTTGCAGCATCTAACGCCACATCAAGACCGCGCAAGGCTAATTCATAAGCTTCTGTCAAGGATTGGAAAGCCTCCTCACTGCCTCCAACATCAGGGTGCAGTTCCTTTGCACGCACCTTGTAAGCGGTATCTATTTCTTCTTTAGAAACTGGCAGTTTCTCTAGTTGAAGTATTTCAAGAGCTTGCTTTATTTTCACTAATTCGAGGCTAAGAAGGTTAAAATTAAGAAAAGAACTCTACCCACACTACAACGAAATAGCATCTAAATGCGATATTGCAAAGGATATTATAACCTCGATAAAAGTCGTTTTGAGTAAGCAGAATCGGTATTTAGTCATACTTCCAGCGCGAATGGGTGCACAACGCCTTCCTGGCAAACCGCTAAGACTTCTTGGCGGTGTACCAATTATTCGACGGACCTACTCAGGAGTAAAAGACCTCTTTGAACGGGTATATGTCGCTACAGATTCTGACGACATCCTCGCAGAGTGTGAATCGCAAAAGATTCCTTGTATTCGAACCGGTTCGCACCATGTAAATGGTACTACTAGAACTCTTGAAGCCTTCCTATCGCTCGATTTGGAAGTGGACTACATTATCAATGTACAGGGAGATGAGGCATTCATTTCCAAAGAGATTCTGCAGCCATTATTAGACCTGCTAGAAGAAAAACAACCTAAGGCCGCGACGATTCAAGCACCGTTAACTACACATAGCAGCAACTCCAACGTTTATGTAGTTACTGATAAAGACCGTCGGGCGTTGTACTTTTCTCGAAGCCCTATTCCAGCGGCCCGAAACGGTGAACCTCAGCGCTACCAGCATGTAGGGGTTTACGCATTTAAACCCGAAGCGCTAAAAGCATATTGTGCCATGTCCCCCACTCCCCTTGAGCAACATGAAATGCTCGAGCAGTTGAGGTGGTTGGAAAACGGAAAAAGTTGGGCAATTGCTACAGCGCCAAATAAGCCGTTGAGTATTGATACTCCAGAGGATTTAGAGGCGGCTGAAAAGATACTCTCAAAGCTTGGTTAAGGCTGGTACTTCCTGCGCTCTTCCTCGTTTGCGGGAGTTAGTTGTCCTGAAATGAATTTCCTGATTAGGATGTTTTCAATGAGCTGATCTTCAGGATCATTCAAAGGATCATACGGGCGCTTCAAATCAATATCATACCACCAGGCGGTCATCGACCAAAAACGTGCACTCAGGCCATTGCGGTATGTTTTGATAATATCGTACACGGGTTGACCGGTTTCACGGTAGATTAACTTAGATAAAATTTGACCTTCGCTACGGGTCAATTTTCGTAATTCAGGTTCAAACCGCTCCTCCAAATACCGCTGGTATTGCTTAGTGTATTTTCTCCTTTGACGTCTTTTATCAATACCCTCTAGTGCCATATTAACGCTATCCATTCGGATAGCAGCCTCACGCACATAAGGGTATACCCTTCGTACTTTTCTAGTAAGACTGTAATAATTTCTGCGCGCCTGATGATCGCTCAAGGTAGGTTTAGGCACAAATAGAACCTCGTCCAATACTGACCAAGGAATGGTATCACCACCAACGACTAGTTGGCCCACAATGGGCAAGGTCCCGTCCTTTACTTCACTCAAGGTATCGACCTGAGCGGCAGCAGGATTGCTGAGAAGCAGGAGCAGAAAAAAGATGCTAGGACCTATTCGTCTTCCAACGAGAGCTTTTACCATGTGAAACTACAGATTGATTTGTTTTAGCTCCTCGCAAAAGGTTTGCCACTACGGCGGCTCCAACCGCTTCGAGTTCCGCATCCTCACTTTTCAATGCGTTTGGAGAAAAGTACTTCTCTACAAAATGAGTGCTGAATTCGCCACCTACAAAAGCTTCATGGTTCATCACAAAATCTGCAAAGTCCAGCGTGGTTTGTACCCCGGCAATGCGGTATTCGGAAATGGCACGCTTCATTCGTGCGATAGCCTCTGTCCTGTCTGCACCAAAGGTGATCAGCTTAGCAATCATTGGATCGTAATAGATACTCACCTCCATACCTTGCTCTAGACCGTCGTCCACTCGCACACCTAGTCCTTGCGGCCTCTTGTATTCATGCAGCTTTCCTGTTGCGGGCATAAAGTTCTCGGCAGCATTCTCAGCATATACACGCACTTCAATGGCGTGACCTTGAATAGTCAAAGATTGTTGATCGAACGCTAAAGGGTGCCCCTCTGCTATACGTAGCTGTTGTTTGACCAAATCAATCCCTGTGATTTGCTCAGTAACCGGATGCTCTACTTGCAAACGTGTATTCATTTCTAGAAAGTAGAACTTTCCACCAGGTTCAAAAATGAATTCCACCGTACCTGCACCGCGATAATCACAAGCCTTGGCCACATTTACAGCCGCTTGACCCATGGCTTCACGAAGGGACTCTGTAAGTACTACACTCGGCGCTTCCTCGATAACCTTCTGATGACGACGTTGGATGGAGCATTCTCGTTCAAAAAGGTGTACCACGTTACCGTGTTCATCCGCTAAAATTTGAATCTCAATATGCCTTGGATCTTCAATGTATTTCTCGACAAACACCGCTCCGTTTCCAAAGCTGTTGGTTGCTTCACTAACCGCACGCTCCATTTGAGCATCGAACTCCTCAGGGCTGTGTACAATACGCATCCCTTTTCCACCACCGCCAGCACTGGCTTTGATCATAATAGGAAAACCTATCTCTGAGGCCAATTCTTTCGCGCGATCTACATCCGTAACCTCCCCATCGGAACCGGGTACGAGAGGTACGTCAAAATCTGCAACGGCAGCTTTCGCACTGAGTTTGTCGCCCATGATGCGAATGGCGTGCGGCCGCGGCCCGACGAATATCATTCCTGCCTCTTCCACAGCTTCTGCAAAGGCCGCATTCTCACTCAGGAATCCATAGCCAGGATGTATAGCATCTACACCGAGTTTTTTTGCAGCACTAATTATTCGATTTCCTTTGAGGTAACTTTCGGCAGAAGGCGCTGGACCAATAAAAACTGCCTCGTCCGCAAATAAAACGTGTGGCGCTCTGCGGTCCGCCTCAGAATACACGGTGACAGTTCGAATGCCCATTTCGCGGGCACTTCTCATAATTCTAAGGGCTATTTCTCCTCTATTGGCTACGAGGATTTTTGATACGGTTCTTGACATCTGTGATTGTAAGTGTTCCTCACAAATATAAGAAGCGAAATACTTGCTAAATCTTTGTTATGCTAAAGTAATATGGCCTGTTCTCCCACAACACTCGAACGACATAAGCCCCCGGTGAAAGCGTGCTCATGTCCACGCGGTGGTTACTTGCGTCAATTGGCACCTGGAAGCGCACTAACTGACCTTGTGCATTGTATATATCTAGCAGAGTTTCTGAGCCTGCTGGCAAGTCCACATGAAGGAATGTGCTCAATGGATTTGGATACAGCGTAATAGGTAATGCCTGCTCTCCTATTCCCACCTCGTTTAATCGGTGTGTTACCATGGTACTATCGCCACACTCATTGATCAGGAATAAGTTTACGATGTAGTTGGTCGTTATGACGCCATAGGTGTGCTGAATATTCGACGCGGTACCCTTATCGTTCGTCCCGTCGCCCCAGTACCAATGGTATTCGTCCGCCCCTGTGGCATTTGCCGCGAAGTTTACGACCATACCGTTGGCTGAAGTAGAAACAATGTTGAAAGTAAAGTCACCGGCAGGTACATCACAAGTGGCAACATCGTCTGAAAAAGTGAATTGGTTCCCACAACTATCCTCTGCAGTTACGGTCACAGTGAATGAGCCCTGCGTGCTGTAGGTATTGCTTGCTGTCATTCCTGAAGCCGTATTCCCATCGCCGAAACTCCACTGGTAATTCAATAATCCGGCTGGTGTCGCCGTAAATGAGAACGTACTTCCAGTAACCGTTGATGTAAAGCCTAGAGTCACTAATGGACACAGGGTTAAATCAAAGGTCGTCGTTGTTGAGTCGCCACAGCTGTTGACCAAAAGGAGCGTGATCGTGTACGTGCCTGATGCTGTATACAAGTGGCTTGGCGTTGCGGTAGAGGCTGTTCCACCGTCTCCAAATTGCCAATAATAATCCAGAGCAGTCCCGCTTGAGGCGCTGGCATCAAAATTCACACTCAGCCCGTTAATGCTGTAGGTGTAATCCGCAATGGTCGTATCACAGTAGCTGTAGGTGTGCAATAAAGAATCTACATTCCCACAGCTGTTGTACACTACTTGATAGATATCAAACAATCCAAAGGAAGTGTAGGAATAGTTCGTGGTATCCCCTGTGCTACTATTGCCGTCGCCCCAGAACCACACCGTTGAATCTGCCTCTGCAGTAGTGCTGTAACCGCCAATGGAAGCTCCCGCCCCTTGAATAGAACCAGTAGCTGAGATGGCTGGACAGGCCAGCGTGGTGAACTGGACCAAAGTCCATGTACTGGTCAATGTAGAAGTACAAGTATCCTGAACGTATGCATCATAAGTGGTGGAAGCTTGTAATCCCGTGAGCACGGCATTTTGGTTCTGTGCCCCTACCATGGTGCCGTTTCCTTGCGTAAACCCTGTCGGACCATATTCTACCGCACTAGTATTCGAACGACCTAACCAGTTTAATTCGGCGCTGTTGTATGTAATGTTCGAAGCAAGAACATTAGGTGTCGGGCAAGTAGCCGTCTCATCAATTTTAACATCATCAATGGCAATATCTGCACGGTACGAGAAGAATCCCGATCCATCTCGATAAGCTTTGAAGATGATCTGTACCGTATCCCCTTCATAGGCAAGTAAACTTACCGTTCGTTTTTGCCAACTCGCCGTACTCGAACTCTGCTGCTGGCCGGTGATGGTATTCACGAGAACTGCTGGCATGCCTGGCTTTTTGACAAAAATTCTAAGTTTATCAATATCGGGCCCAAACATGTGGTACCAGAAGGTCAATTCCGGGGATTGTAAGGTGTCGAGATCTATGAGTGGGGTTCTTAACTCAGTGTCTGTCGTTGCGGTCCAAGGACTGGAACTGCGCGTAAAAGCATACCCTCCACTTCCTGTAGTGTGATCGCCCGAAGGACCAGTACCCGCGTAGTGCGATGTAGTACTATTTCCACCTACCCAGAACAAATCTTCAGTATCTGAACGCAGCCAACACGGATCTACTGAGCCCGTGGTGTTGGTGAAGTCTACAGTCTGCCATTTATTCGAATTCGAGAAATTCTCCGTAAAAGGTGCTGTGAAGAACGAACAGTTCGTGGTAAAATCGGGGCCATCGACCCACAGACTTACATCACCCGTTCCACAGGAGTCGCGTACTTGCCATTCGTAAGTAGTTTGAGCATTCAGCTGCGGCACTCCCTTGTTTGATGTAGACGAGGTCGTCCAACTCCAAGCCGAGGTACCCACTGCCCTGTATCTAATTTGCCAGTTCGAGGCGCCTCCACCAACCCAGTCTAGCTGAGCAACATAGACCCCTACTGCAGTAACGGCCGTGTTCTTTGGCTTTGCACATGAAGGGGCATTATCAATCTTAATGTCGTCAATAGCGAACTGCGTGTAGAAAGACCCTGAAGAAGCGGAGTAATCAAAGCGCACTCTGATGGTATCTCCTGCATATGCGCTCAAATCTGCAATGTGTTCTAGCCATGCCGCTGAGGAGGACGAATGTGTGAGTCCACTAGTATCCCAAAGCGAAGACCATGTCCCACCCTGTTTCTGAACATATACGTCCAAGTCACCCATTTGTTGACCATACCCATGGTACCAGAAACTCAACTCTGGCGAACTCAGTGTATCTAAATCAATCCAAGGCGAGATTAAACGAGGGTCGATACCCGTAGCTAAAGTGGATGTTTTTTGGTGGAACGCATACTGACCGCTGCCTGATGTGTGGTCGCCAGAAGGTCCCGTTTGGGTCCATGAGAATGCCGGCGGGCCTACGGTCCAAAATTTCTGTGCTGCACCTTGGGTAATCCAACATTGGTCAATATCTCCTTGGACGTTCCATGTGGAGGATGGACCCCAACCTGACCCTTCAAAATCTTCGGTGTAAGGCGCGATGTAATTGCTACATCCTGTGGTAAAAGTTCCAAGGTTCGACCATACGCTGGTATCTCCAACGGCACAGATCTCGCGTACTCGTATTCTATAGTTTGTATTGGGGTTCAATCCAGACATCGTCGCAGGATTGCTCGAATAGGTGTTGATGGTACCGTTGGCGATGGCCGTTGTACCAGTGGCAAATTGAATCTGGCTGCCCAATGTATTAGAATTCAAGGACGACCAGCTGATAGATGCACTGCTTGATGTTACTGAAGAAGCCACTGGATTCAGGGGTTGATCGCACGAAGGCGTTTCTTCTACGGCAATATCATCGATGGCAATACGACTATTGGTCCACCAAGAAAAATTCACATCGCGTTTCGCATTGAATCGTATTTGAACAGTATCTCCGGCAAATTGAGAGAGTGATTCTGTATGCTTACGCCACGGTGAAGTCTGTGAAGAAAATTGGCTCGAAGCGGTTGTAGAGTTAATGGTATGCAGGTTCACCCATGTATTGGTTCCTACCACGCGGACACGGATGTTGAGCCACTCGACGTCTGAACCGTACATGTGGTAATAGAAGACCAGACGAGGTAAGGTATCTCCACTAAGGTCAATAGGCGGCGTAATAAGATTGGTTACCACCGAGTTCGAAGAGGCGCCAGAAGACCATCCTTCGGCAAAAGCATATCCACCTGTTCCAGTGGTGTGATCGCCATCCGGTCCTGAAAGGGTATTGGCAAAGCTTGGGTCGGAAGCCATCCATAAATAGTTGGCTGTAGTGATGTTTCTGGTCCAGCAACTAGGTATGGAACCCGAGTTGTTCCATGAACTAGGACCCTGCCACGATGAACCGTCGAAGTTCTCGGTGTAGGGGGTACTTTGGATGCACTGGGCTTTTAGGTTCTGGCCTAAAGCAAATAGTACTGCAACAGTCAGTAGTAGTCTTCGCTTCATATGTCAAAAATAATGCGAAATCATTTCTGATGTTCAAAGCAATGATTAAACATAATTAACCAAACACCCTGTATATTTATACCATGAGTAAACGCTTGATTTTTGCACTTGTTTTTATGGGCCAATTTTCGCTTTCCGGGCAAGTGCTCGGTTTACTGAAATACAGCGGTGGCGGGGATTGGTACGCCAACCCTACGGCACTAGAGAACCTCAGCGAATTCTACAACGCTGCTGCAGGAGCCAAGACCTCCGTGGCACCTAGCGAACTGACGCTTCAAGAAGTACTTCCCTCAGGCGTCTCCTTTTTACACGCTACAGGTCACGGCAGAATCGTATTTGATGAAGAAGAACGTCGGATTTTAAACGATTTTGTCCTTCGCGGAGGATTCCTACATATTGATGACAACTATGGGATGAAGGAGTTTGCAGAAAAAGAGTTGGACCTGTGCTTCCCTCAAGCAAAAAAAGTCAACGTGGCAAGCAGCCACCCTATCTTCAACACCCTCTTCAAGCTTGATGGATTGCCAAAGATTCACGAACACGACGATGAACAACCAAAAGCCATCGGGTATTTCATCGAAGGAGAACTCGTCGCACTTTTAACTGTAGAAAGCGACATCGGCGATGGCTGGGAAGATGCACAAGTACATAACGACCCAAAGGAAAAACGTGATAAAGCGATGAAAATGGGTGCAAACTTGGTACATTGGGCAATAGTAAGACACTAAACCATGCTGGAATTCAAACTTCAACCGCTGACTAAATCGATCCTTCAAATCCTGTTGATTGCGTTGTTAGGATATGCACTTTTTCTCATCCAAGGCATACTGGTTTATGGCGTTATCGCTTTTTATATCAGTGTTCTTGGAAGACCTCTTATCGCCCTATTGGGACGAATTCCAAAGGTAGGTCCACATCTAAATGCGACCTTAAAAGCGACCATCACCTTGCTCGTGCTCGCGGGAATTGTTCTGGGTTTAGCCACATGGTTTTTTCCAGTAATCATCGAAGAATTTAGCTTCATCGGAACCATAGAATACGATGCACTATTGGTGAGTTTGCAAGACGAATGGCAACAGCTTGACGCACTCCTTACCTCCCTTGGTGTTGATACAGCCGCGGAATTGGCCGAGATCAACGAAACCCTCCAAGGATTTGCTTCGATGGAAGCAATCAGTAGCGTTCTAAGCAGCGTTGTTGGTGGTTTGGGCCAATTCATCATTGGGCTCTTCTCCATCACTTTCATCTCCTTCTTTTTGTTCCGAGAACAAGATTTGGCCCACCGTTTTGTCGATTCTATCACCCCGAAAAAGTACCACGATAAAGTGGATACGATGACGCCACAGATAAAAACTGTAGTGACTCGTTACAGCTTTGGTATTCTCTTTCAAATTACCGCCATCTTTATTCTACTAGCCATAGGAATGACAGTAATTGGCGTTGAAGGTGCGATCGTGCTGGCTTTGTGTGCAGCGGTATTCAACCTAATTCCATATGTAGGACCTATTATTGGTGCTGCCCTTGGCATTTTGTTAGGATTGGGACAATTGTATGCTGCAGGTGTTGCAGATCCAGATTCAAGCGTCAATCTAGTCCAGAGCCTTTACCTTCTCATTGGCCTTTTTGGGTTAGTACAAGTGTTAGACAACGTTTTTTTTCAGCCGCTTATTTTCAGCAATAGTGTTGGTGCACATCCATTAGAAATCTTCTTGGTCATCTCCATAGCCGGCACACTATTGGGTATTGGAGGTATGATCATCGCAGTACCCGTGTACAGCATCGGAAGGATTGTTTACAATACAGTTATCAAAACTATAGATGGCTAGTGTTGACCATCCGCTTTCAGGGGTAAATCCTGAAGTATTCAATGACGACCTCTGGGCGTGGATTGAATCCAATTCGGCCATCAATACAACAGAACTACGTTTGAAATACGGTACCAACGAGCCGTATTCATCGGCAATCGCACAAATCGAGGCCAAGAATAAGTACGCTGGGAAATTCAGGGAGCTCTTCGAAGAACGATGGGTATTTCCTACCGGTATTGGTCTAGAACAAAGCTCTTCCTTAAAAACTGCAGCCGTCAAATCGCGCTTTTTCAAAACCTCTTATTCTGCTGATCTATGCGCTGGAATGGGTATTGACAGTAAAACAATCCTCAACACAGCGCAGTGTTTAAAGCACCTGTGTTTTGAGCAAAACCTACCGCTCGCACATCTTTTGCACCACAATTTACCTAGAGCAGATGTCATTCCTGGAGCCTTTGACATCGGTAAGTTAAAAGATTGGATATCAGAACATAACGTCGCTTCAAATGAACTCACCGTCTATTTGGATCCCGACAGACGCAGTTCGAATAAAAAAACCTTCAGTATCGCAGAAGGAACCCCGAATGTGATCGAACTGCAAAGAGATTTGCTGAACCTGTCCGCTTGTGTGGTTGCGAAACACAGCCCCATGCTCGATCTGAAAGCTTGCATGCAAGAACTTGAGAATCTTCACGAGCTTGTTATCGTACAGTACCAAGGTGAATGCAAAGAGGTACTCACAATTCAACGCAACGAAAAGTCCACTGAGGTAGCGATTACATTGATAGAAGCAGAGAGTTTAACTTCGATTTCGGGAAATCATATACCTTCTATCGTTCAGCCAGTACAAACAGTCAAAAAGTACATAATCCAACCTTCACCTGGCTTGAACAAAAGCAGTTTACATGCCCTTCTCGCCCAACAATTGGACTGGGAAAGACTCATCTTTGGAACCCTGTACACCAGTCAAAGGCTCCCTAGCCCAAGTCCGTTCTACAAAGTGTTCGAAATAAAATCGAGCTTCTCATCGTTAAAAAAAGTACGGTTGGAGGGCGCGTATGCTATAGAATCCATAGGATCAAAGATTACCGCCAAAGAACTTCGAAAGCGCCTAAAATTACAGGAAGGACGGGAACAGAAACTCTTCTATTTACAGAACGGAAGAACAAAACAGATTCTCGAAGGTCTTCTTATTGAATAGGCATACTTTTTGGTTAATTTAGATTCATGCGGAATTCCCTTTGGAGCTTTTTGATTGCAACGCTTTTTTGTACCAATACTTTTGGACAAGAAGCACTATTCATTCCTAACGTAGGGCAATGGAATGAGGCATTCACGCATAAAATGCCGCTGAAATATGGCGCTTTGTTTTTTAGGGAAAATAGCATCCAATTTGTACTAAAAGATGCCGCGCAGATTGAAGATTTACACAGCCATGACATGCACGAGGCAGGTCTATCGCATCACGAAAGCAATCTAAATTTTCATGTGCTCAACATGGAATTCCTCGGAGCGTCAAAAGACATCGCCATTGGCCAAGATTTGACAGGATTTAAACACAATTACTTTTTAGGAGATAACCCCGATGCATGGCGCTCAGGAGTAGAACCAGCTCGAGGACTGACCTATCAAGGTTTATACCCTAACGCCCTACTCGACTTTCATACCCAAGACGGACAATTGAAGTACGATTGGCATTTGAGCGATCCACAGGCCCTAGCAGATATTCGATGGAGGTACAATGGTGCTTCAAGCATAGAAGTACATCCGGAGGGACATCTTATTGTTCATACTTCTGTGGGACATTTTTATGAAAGCAACCCTGTCTCGTGGGGCTGGAAAAATGGCGAACGGATAGATTTCGGGAGTTGGTATGAAGTCTCCAATGGACAGATTTCATTCGGTGTCGAGTCTATTGCCTACACGCTCGACAGTTTGGTGATCGATCCACAGTTAATTTTCACCTCGTTCAGCGGTTCATTAACGGATAATTGGGGGTTTACTGCTACCTACGATGAGCAAGGGAGATTGTACGGCGGCGGAGTGGCCTTTGCCACAGGCTATGTCAGCACCGTTGGAGCATTTCAAACGGGTTATAACGGTTCAAGCGGTCCCTTTCAAGCATTCTTACCAGACGTAACTGTCAGTGTATTTGACCCCAACGGTAACACCCTACTCTACGCCACCTATTTGGGCGGTACGAAAAGTGATCATCCGCATTCCATGGTGGTCAATTCCAACGGAGAACTCATCATCATGGGAACTACAGGCTCCACCAACTTCCCAACACAGAACGCCATACAATCGTCAAATGCAGGTGGGGCTACTGTAAATGTCAATGGTTACGAATTCGAAGATTCCGACTTATTCATAACGCGTTTTAACGCAACTGGATCTGCCTTGTTGAGTTCCACCTACCTCGGCGGTTCTGGCAATGACGGTATCAACATGAACATTAATAAAAACTACGGCGACGCATCCAGAGGCGAAGTTGTGGTTGACGACAACGATAACATCTACATCACAGCATCTACCACCAGTACCAACTTCCCTACCACCAACTGTACGAGCTGTACAAAGGCAGGTGGACAGGATGCAGTGGTCTTGAAGCTCAACCCTTCAGGCACAGCCATACAATGGAGTAATTATTACGGCACTACAGCAGATGATGCCGGGTACAGCGTAAAAGTACGTGGCTCAAATGTTTACATGTGTGGCGGTACAGAAGGGAACAACTTGCCATCAACTACTGGAGCTTATAAGAGCAGTAAACAAGGTACCGCAGAGGACGGTTTCGTAGCTCGATTTAATGCCGCATTAGGAAGTCTAACGCGGAGTACTTACGTCGGAACTTCTGATTACGACCAAACCTTCTTGCTGGATGTAGATAAACTTGGGAACGTGTTCGTGTTTGGGCAAACCTTTGGAAACTATCCAATCACAGCCGGTTCCTGGGGAACTCCTCAATACCGGAAGCAGTTCATCCATAAGATTAGTGCTGATTTAAGTACAAGTATGGCCTCAACCGCCTTTGGTTCGCCACAAGGCACGATTAATCTGGTTCCCACGGCCTTCAATGTGGACGATTGCCTGAATATTCTTCTTTCGGGCTGGGGAGGCGTCACGAATTCCGGATTTGTACCTACCTCTGTAGATCAGTTGCCGACCAGCTCAGATGCACTGCAGACCGCCACCAACGGTTCAGACTTCTACTTTATGGTGCTCGGTAAAAACTTCACTTCATTCGAATACGGCTCTTATTTTGGCGGTGCTTCGAGCGCTGAACATGTCGATGGTGGAACCTCCCGCTTTGACGATAGAGGAAGAATTTACCAAGCTGTATGTGCCGGGTGCGGAGGTAACGATGACCTTCCAACCACACCGGGTGCTTTCTCCCAAACAAACAACAGCAGTAATTGTAACCTCGGCGTGATTAAGTTGGACTTTGAAACAGGTATAGAGGCGATAGCTGATATTGATTTTGATTACCTGATAGATACTACTTGTTATGAGTTGACCCTGCGCCTGTCAAACAACAGCGTAAATGCCAATGCCTATTTCTGGGATTTCGACCAAGGCGATACTTCTAATTTGGTCGAACCTGTGGTTACGTTCCCGAATCTTGGAACTTACGAGGTTATGCTCGTCGCCATTGATACGGTGTGTGATAGCTACGATACTACGTACATCACCATCGAACACGATACAGCGAACTTCCCTACAGCGCTATGGACACCGGATTACGTAAGCTGTGATCTATTTAAGGAAGTGGTATTTACTGAGAGCCTTGGGAATGCAGATTACTTTGAATTCAATTTTGGCGACGGGACTACTCTAGTGACTTCGAATCAAACGGTTCAGCATGCCTACCCTTCTACGGGCACCTTCATTACTACAATTACTGCGCAGGATTCATTCTGTGATGTAAGCTCACAAACCGTCCACACTATTGTGTTTGATAACGATGCTAACGTCCCCACTGTGAATGTATTCACAGACAGTTGTAGGTACGGAGGTGTAGATGTGGTTTATACCAATGTAGACAGCACCATGATCTTCCAATGGGACTTCAGTGGAACGCCGGATACCGGTATGATTCCAACGTTCAGGTACCCTGAATCTGGATTAGAAAATGTCACCTTGACCATCACCGATACTATCTGCAATCGAGACTACGATTTCGATTTCTTAGCGGATATCGTGCGCATTGATGGACGTGTATTTATCCCAACTGCCTTCACACCTAATGGAGATAATAACAACGAAGAGTTTAAAATATTCGGAAACAGTTGTCTAGAGGATCCTATTTTCATCATTTACGACAGCTGGGGCAATGAAGTATTCAGAAGTGAAGATCCGTTCCAAGTGTTCTGGGATGGAACCTTCGATGGAAAAGCCGTACCACAAGATGTGTATACCTACAGGTTTACTGGTGGTGACGAGATTCGAATGGGTACGATAACGGTAATACGCTAATTACGCTTCTTTTTCTACCGCGTAGATTTCACGAACAGCATTGAGGAAACCCGCTGCACATTCTTTTGTATTGAACTTGCTGAAAGAAACTCTAACAGGCTGATATTCAGATGTCCAATCTCCCAACGCACGTATTACGTGTGAGCCCTGATTCGAGCCCGAAGTACAGGCAGAACCCCCACTAACATTAATACCCTTCATGTCCAAAGAGAACGTGAGCATGTCATTGTTAGATTTAGGAAAGGCTATGGACAATACGGTATATAAGCTTTTGTCCAATTCCGAACTGCGTCCAAAGAATCGAACACCGGGAACGATCGCCTGGACCTCGTCGATGATATGTTGCTTTAGAGCCTCTACCTTCTTTTGATCTTCAGCCATCTCAGCAGTGGCAATCTCAAAGGCTTTACCCAAAGCACAAATCCCAATAGTGTTCTCGGTTCCAGCACGCATATTGCGTTCTTGTGCACCGCCTTGAATCAATGGTTTAATTTTTAGGCCTGAGCGTACATAAGCAAAACCAATGCCTTTAGGACCGTGGATTTTGTGCGCCGAGCACGTCAAAAAATCATAAGGCGTCTCACTCACATTAATGGGAAGGTGCCCCATGGCCTGAACGGTATCTGAATGGAACAGCGCATCGTATTTTTGACACAAGGCCCCTATTTCATCCACGGGATTCAAGTTGCCAATCTCGTTGTTTGCAAACATGAGTGAGACCAACGTCTTCGGTCCCTGCTTGAGTAACGCTTCAAGTTCATTCAAATCGATATCTCCATGTTCATTTACGGAGAGGTATGCAGCTTCTATTTCACCGCGCTCAACCATAAACTCTACGGGATGACCTACTGCGTGGTGCTCAATAGTCGTAGTGATAATACGTTTCACCCCAAGATCACGAACACTGCAAAACAGGGCCATATTATCGGCTTCAGTACCTCCTGAAGTAAAGAAGATTTCGCTGGGTTGTGCTCCAATAGTCTGCGCAATGCGCTTGCGAACCACCTCTACCTCCACCTTGGCACCTCGGCCACTGATGTGGGTCGAAGATGGGTTACCGAAGTTCTCCATCATTCGAATCATCTCCTCTTTGACACGAGGTTCTAGCGGAGTTGTGGCAGCGTTGTCTAAGAATATTACACCCATGGTGGATCTGTAGTAAGTGTTCCCCTCAAAGATAGAACGAAACGCGATATTTCAGGTTATTTGGCTAAAGCTTCAAGTTCTTGGATGAATCGCTCCCCCAATTCCAGGGCTTCGGCCGTACTTGGTGCCTCCGTATAGATTCGAATGATAGGTTCCGTATTTGACTTTCTCATGTGAACCCAACGGTCTGACCAAGTGATTTTTACACCATCGATAGTACTTAATTCTTCTTCATCACGGAAACCTACGGCGAGGGTTGCGAGAATGCCATCGACATCTAAACCTGGAGTCAATTCAATTTTCTGTTTGGCCATATAATACCGAGGATAGCCCGCACGCAGTTCGCTCATAGTCTTGCCGGATTTGGCTAAGTAGGTCATTGCGAGCGCAATACCCACTAATGCATCACGACCGTAATGCAATTCGGGTAAAATAATTCCTCCATTGCCTTCTCCACCTAACACGCTATTGGTGGCCTTCATCTCATTGACCACATTGACTTCGCCCACGGCAGAGGCCGAATAGGTTGAGCCCTTAGATTCGGCTAAATCTCTTAAGGCTTTGGAAGAACTCATATTGCTTACCACATGGCTTTGTGTGTGCTCTAGTAAGTAGTCTGCAACAAGGACAAGCGTGTACTCCTCGCCGAACATCTTCCCTTTTTCATCTACAAAAGCGAGGCGGTCGACATCAGGATCAACTACGATCCCCATGTTGTACTTGCCTGAGGCGCACTCGGAAATTATTTCGGTCAAGTGTTTCTCAAGGGGTTCAGGATTGTGAGGGAATTGACCCGTAGGTTCAGGATATAAGTTCGTGTAGGTCACGCCCATCTTATCCAAGAGCATTGGAATGGCTACTGAACCTGAACTGTGTACTGCGTCTATGACTACGTTAAATTTCTTTTCGGCTACAAGTGTTGCATCAACGGAGCTAAGCGCTAGTATCTGATCAATATGCCATTGGAGTCCGTCTGTATCTTCAGTAACCGTACCTAAATCGTCCACCTCAGCAAAGGTGATTTCGTCGCTTTCTGCGAGCGCCAGGATTTCTGCACCATCCGTACCGCTCACAAATTCGCCTTTTTCATTCAACAACTTGAGCGCATTCCATTGTTTAGGGTTGTGGGAGGCCGTCAAAATGATGCCGCCCTGTGCGTTGTACCTAGGCACGAGCATTTCAACCGTGGGCGTTGTGCTCAAGCCGGTGTTGATCACATGAATACCCAATCCTTGCAATGTAGAAACCACTAAATTTTCAATCATTTGACCAGAAGGGCGCGCATCGCGACCAATGACTACGGTGCAATCACCGTGTCTCTTTTTGAGCCATGCACCATAGCCTGCAGCAAATTTCACTGCATCTATAGGAGTCAAATTATCACCTGCTCCACCGCCGATGGTTCCTCGAATTCCTGATATACTCTTGATTAAAGTCATGGTTAAATGGTTTTATAGCGAAGATAGTCGGCCTTTTCGGGCGCACCAACCGTACTCGGTCAATTTTGACCTTTGTTAATAACAGTGTTCATATGTAAAGTGATTAAAATTTTATCTCCTTAAATAGGAAAGCAATACCGAGTAACTTCACTCTAATGAGATTTGAGGACCGTGAGGTACATAGCTTAGTTCAATCCTACGAGCGTGCATTAGAGAATGATCGCCAGCCTTATTACGACGTAGAAGATCTTGAAACCATCGTAAACTATTATTACGATACGGGGTCCTTTGAGCAAATGGCTGCGGCCATCAAATTCTCCATTCTACTCCACCCAAATTCTTTAGTATTTAAAGTCAAGGAAATCCAATTGGACCTTGCTACTAAAGATTTTACGAAAGCACAGGCGAAGCTCCAACAGATGGAAGGATTAAGCGATCACCATGTAGAGCTTCTTATTGCTAGAGCCACGTTATTCATGCATCAGGGCAAGACAGAGAGAGCGTTAGAGCTGCTCGATAGTGCCCTTCAACGTGCAGAGGATCAAGAGGAAATATTGCAGCAAATTATTGATGCACATCTGGCGCAAGGAGCCTATGAGCATGCCGCTGAAGCCATCTTGAAGTTGTGTGAACTCGACGAGCGATTGGACGACGGAACTATCTACCAGCTTGCATTGTGCTTTGACTTCATGCACCAATATGACCGTGCTATCGAAACCTTCGATCGGTTTATTGAGCGTGAACCCTACAACGCATTGCTTTGGTACCAGAAAGCCGCGTTCGCGCTTCGCTTGAATCAAGAAGAAAAAGCCCTTGAATATTTTGACTGGGCGACTACAGCGGATGATGGATTCCATGCAGCACACTTTGAAATTGGCCGTATACACGAGAGGAACGACAGATTGATTGATGCGATGAACGCCTATCGTTTAAGCATTAGTGAAGAAGTCCCCTCGGGCTACATTCATTTCCGAATAGGAATGATTGAGCAAGAACTGGGAAGTTTAAATGCTGCCCTGCGCGCCTTTGATCGTGCCGTAGAAGTAGAGCCTGAGCTCGAAGATGTGTATTTAGAACGGGCCAATGTTTTGTGCGAGTTAGACCGCCACGAGGAGGCTATTACGGATTACAAAAAAGTTTGGCTGTTCGGTAATTATGGTGCAGAAGATGTGATCGACTATGTCGAGGCATTGGTAGAACTCGATCTATTGGATGAGGCCATTAAAATCCTATACCAGGGTGTCGGTCAATTTGAGGACAATGTTCAGTTGCGTTTGATCTTGGCAGGCTACTTATTTGCCACTGCATCCTACGAGGAAGCGCGAGTAATCATGAACGAATGTCTCGAACTTGAGCCTACCTCGGTAGAATTGTTCCATCAATACTTCCCAGCTTTTGGGAAAATACCTGAGATTACCGGTATTTTAGCCGAAATTCAATCGGCGAACGATGCTTAATCATATTCAGCTCTTTCTGAAAGGTATGGCCATGGGCGCAGCGGATGTTGTCCCAGGTGTCAGCGGAGGAACTATTGCGTTTATTACGGGTATTTACGAGCGACTCATTGGCGCAATATCGTCCATCAACAAGCAGACGCTATTGATGCTTTTTAGGGGCCAATTCCGTCAACTCTGGACCGCCATTGACGGCACTTTTTTAGCCGTTCTGTTTGCGGGAATTTTCACAAGCATTCTCACGCTAGCTTCGGTCCTGACCTTCACACTTGAGCATTACCCCATTTTGACTTGGAGCTTTTTCTTCGGATTGGTTGCAGCCTCGGTTTGGATGATGGGCCGAACGGTAAAACAATGGAATGCACAGGCGGTAGTTGCTTTTGTACTTGGAACTATTGTCGCTTACGCCATCACTGAAATGAATGCAACGGCGGGTTCTGAAGCACCATGGTACCTCATTTTGAGTGGTGCCTTAGCCATTTGTGCAATGATACTCCCTGGCATCAGTGGTAGTTTTATCCTACTGCTCTTGGGAGCGTACTCAACGGTACTGGCCGCAGTAGCCAACAGAGAATTACTTACCATAGCTTATGTGGGAATTGGTGCGGTATTGGGCTTGCTGTTGTTCTCAAAAGGATTGAAATACATCTTCGAGCGCTTTTACAATCCAACAATAGCACTACTCAGTGGCTTCCTCTTAGGATCATTGAATAAACTTTGGCCTTGGAAAGAAACCCTGGAGACGTTCATTAAGCATGCCGGTACAGAAAAAGAGGAAATCGTTGCGTTGAGCGTACGAAATTTGGCGCCGGGAAGCGATTGGCCCATGGCGGTAGTTTTCGCACTTTTTGGTGCCGTTCTTGTTCTAGGGCTAGAATATGCCGGAAAAAAGATGAAATGATCAAACTCGGACTCATAGGAACTCCCATTGCTCATAGCCTTAGCCCTGAAATTCACCAAGGTTTTATGACAGCAGCCGGAATAGCAGGGAGCTATGATTTGTTCGAGATGTCTGCCCTGCCAAAGGAAGGTCTCAAAGCCTTTATGCAGCACCATGGTTTGATTGGACTAAACGTCACCATTCCCTTTAAAGAAGAAGTTTTCAATGCCTTGGATAGCGTCGATGATGTTGCGAAAACGCTCGGTGTAGTAAATACGGTTGTCTTAGAAAAGGACAGACTCGTCGGGTACAATACCGATGTCTACGGTATTGAAAAAAGTTTGCTATTCTTGGGATGTCCGCCTTGTAAAGCACTTGTGTTTGGATCCGGCGGGGCAGCGAAAGCCGTATCTAAGGTGTTGACAGACAATGGTTTTGAGGTGCTAACCCTCAGTCGCGGTAAAGCAGGCGCCTCCTATGAGGGATTGAGCGAAGCAACAGCGGCCGATTGCAAACTATGGGTGAATTGTACCCCTGTGGGCACTGCGGGAATTGTCCCCCATCTTTTACCTTTACCTTATGCAGTATTAAGCGAGGAATTCGCCATATTTGACCTAGTATATAAACCCAACCCTACTCCCCTCATGAAGGAAGGTCTCCGAAGAGGCGCAAGAGTTTTAGGAGGAGAGAAAATGTTAATTGAGCAAGCGAAAAAATCATGGCAGTTGTTCCATGACGCTTACTACAAAAATTTGTAGATGATGAACCAAGAAGAATTGGACCCAAAGGAAGTGCAGCAAGAAACGCCAGAGCAAGTAGAAGCTCCCGCAACAGAGGCACAGGAGGAAGTACAGGAAGTATCCGTAGCTGAAGAAGCTGAAGGGGCTGAAGAAGCTACCGACGAACAGGTGCGTACTGTCGAAGCAGAGGACGATCATGAGGAACCAAAAGAGCAGAAGCTCCAGATTCCTGATTTCGATGCCTTGGATTTGGAACAATCTTTAGAAGCCATCAAACAACACGTTGGAAGTTATCCTCCACACCGAATCAAAGGGATTGTTGAAAGCGGTCGGTCGCGCATGTTGCGTGAGCTCAATGCACAGCAGGCTGAAGCAAAAGAAAAATACCTCGCCGAGGGCGGAAACATCATCGACTTTAGATACGATCAACCGATGCGCAAGCAACTCGGCGCCGTTTATGGCGGCTACCGTGATGCTTTGAGAAAGCACTACAGTGATCTTGAAGCGCAGTTAGCAAGCAATCTAAGCACGAAGCTTGCAATCATCGAACAAATCAAAGAGCTACCAACATCTGAAGGGAGCGCCAAGGAAAAGTATGATACGTTCAAAGCACTGCGCGAGCAGTGGAACAGTACAGGTCTCGTTCCTAAGGCAGATGCGAGAAATGTATGGGCGAACTACAATCACCACGTCGATAATTTCTTCAACTTCCTGCGCTTGGCCTATGATTTAATTGACAAGGAATACAAGAATAATCTGGCAGAAAAGGTGACCATGATCACCGAACTCGAGGCTATGGTAGAAGGCGGTGCATCTTCTGAATTGTTTAGAGCACTTCAAAAAGCACACAGCCGCTGGAAAAAAATTGGTCCTGTACCAAGAGAACAAAAAGACCTTATTTGGGAGAGATTCAAAGCCGTTACAGCAAAAATCCATGAGCAACGCGAGCAGTTTAATGAAAACCTCAAGGCTCGTAATGAGGCTAAAATTGCTGCAAAACGCGCGGTTGTAGAAGGCATCAAAGGACTGACCACTGAATTGCCGACCAAACACAGTGGTTGGCAAAAAGCCAGCAGATCACTCAATGAATACCGCGAAGAATTCAAAAAGATTGGCTTCGTAAAAAGCGAAGAGAACGATGCAGTTTGGGAAGACTACAAGGTGGCCCAAAGAGAGTTCAATCGTTTGAAAAACGCTTT
>JBNAAX010000025.1:25189-27099 GCA_049631665.1 Schleiferiaceae bacterium | reverse complement strand
CCCGGCGCGTGCGCCGGGCTTTTTTTATGCGCTACAGTTTTCCCAAAAAAGAACACCTCACTAAGAAGGAACATTTCGACGGCCTCCATGCGGAAGGTCGTGGCGTGAAAGCCTTTCCATTCTCGTTGCGTTACATGGAAGCGGAGCTGGAGGATGGCATCCAGAGAAAGGTGGCGATTGTGGCGCCGAAGCGCGGGCTGAAGAAAGCTGTGGAGCGCAACAGGATGAAGAGACAAATGCGGGAATTGTACCGCTTGAATAAAGACAAAGTTTTCGATAGTGGTGTGACTGAGATCTGGTCCATCCGTTATCTAGGAAACCGACCTAACGATTACGCCTTTCTCGAGGCAGGATATTTGAAGTTGCTCGAGGCCTATGAAGAGCAGCGAAAAAAAGAATTGGCAGATGAAAAATAAGATGAGCCTTTGGGCCGTGATTGTGAGTGCAGGCGTACTGATGAGTGCGGCGGCGGGAGATCCGTTTGAAACGAGCAAGCAATTAGAGGTGTTTACCGCCGTGCTGCAACAGGTACAGGTGAATTATGTCGATGAGATCGGTGCAGAGCAGGCTGTCGGGAGTGCGATTAAGGGGATGCTAAAAGAATTGGACCCGTATACCGTCTATTACCCTGAAGATAAGATTGAGGATGTTCGATTGCTTCAAACCGGCGAATATGGCGGCGTTGGATGTGTTATTCAGAAGATTGAAAAGGACATTTACATCTCTGATTTAAACAACAGCGGGCCTGCGAAAGCTGCGGGAATTCAGGTCGGAGACATTATCAAAAAGGTAGACGACACGTCTATTGATGATTTTTCCATTTCGGATGTGAGCTCCCTACTGAAAGGAACACCGGATAGCGAAGTAAAGGTGGTGGTCGAGCGCAGTGGCCAGAAGGAGGTCTTTACCTTCAACCGTCAAAACATTACTTCTAAGGCAGTGCCGTTTTATGGTATGCGCGAGGACGGAATTGGCTATATCTACCTCGATGGATTTACTGCAAAAGCTTCTTCTGAGGTGAGAAACGCTTTGGTGAATCTCAAAAAACAAGATCCAAAAGGCATCATTTTAGACCTGCGCGGTAATGGTGGCGGATTGCTCATGGAAGCCGTGAAAATTGTCAGTTATTTCAGCGATACTAAGGATACTATCGTGAGCACACGTGGTCGCGGTGGAGAGATTCAGGACGTGTACCGCAAGGCGGCTAAAACCCTGTTCCCAGATCTGCCGTTGGCGGTGCTGGTGGACGACCGCAGTGCATCGGCCTCGGAGATTGTCGCCGGCGCAATTCAAGATTTAGACCGTGGGGTCATCCTGGGTGAGAAGAGCTTTGGAAAAGGCTTGGTGCAACAGATTAAACCGCTTCCCTTCGGCGCTCAAATGAAGGTCACTGTTGCCAAGTATTATACGCCTTCTGGACGCTGTATTCAAAAGGTCAATTACGACCGTGACGAGAATGGAAAGCGTACCAAAAAAGCTGCACAGAAAGAGTTCGCTACGGCCAGTGGTAGACCTGTAGTGGATGGCGACGGCATTCATCCAGATTCGACGTTGGCAGATGCCTACTATCCGGAGTTTGTCAGTGCTATGAGCGCGAAGGGTTTGGATTTGCGCTACGCAGCAAGCGTGATGGGCTCGATGGAAGGTGCTGTTCCAGATGCTTTTGCCCTTAGTGAAGTGCAGTGGACGGCTTTTAAAGAGTTTTTGGCCGGCGAAGCGTTCACCTTTGAAAGTTTGGGCGAGCGAAAATTAAAGCAGTTGGAAAAGGCGGCATCAGAATTGGACTACCTGAGTGAAGAAGATATTCGAGACCTTCTTGCCAATGTTGAGCAGCGGAAAGGAAAAGTGCTCGAAAGCCAGCGTGCTGAGATTACCGAGTATCTAGAAGATTACCTCGTTCAAAAGCACTT
>JBNAAX010000025.1:23920-25180 GCA_049631665.1 Schleiferiaceae bacterium | reverse complement strand
AGCCAGCGTGCTGAGATTACCGAGTATCTAGAAGATTACCTCGTTCAAAAGCACTTCGGTTTGGAAGGTACTTTAGAGCGTGGTTTAACGCGGGATGCACAAATCAACACTGCTGCAAGTATTTTGCTTGAACAAGGTACGATGGACGCCCTTCTAGGCGTTAAATAACCGATGACAAAACCACATTCTTACTTGCACATCACTGGCGGTATTGGAGGAGCCTTGCTCCCGTTCGCCTTTCCTTGGCTTAGTCCTGTATATGGACTGATCATCATGGCCTTGGGAGTGCTGGCTGCTGGTAAGAAACAGTTCCGCTTCGCCCCATTACTCTTGTTTGCGGTATTTACGGATTGGCAATGGCTCAGTACTACTTGGAGTGAACACAGCAGCGAAGGCTGGAGCGATGTCATCATGGTATTGCCCATCACCGTTATGGGTGTTTTGATGCATGCCGTTCGGCTCAAAGACCACCAAAAATGGGTGAAAAGATGGATGGAAACTTTCGCTTGGGCGACGCTCTTAAGCTGGACCATCATCTTCTGTAAAAGCCTGTACCTCAACGGTTGGGTCAACTATAAAGAATTTGAATTGGGGGGCCGATTGGATGTTCATTTCCAAAGCCTTTACCTCATCGCCGCAGCACTCATTTTAGAGCGTAAAGTTTGGCGCAAGACCTATGGATTAAGTGCAGTTCGAGGGGCCGCTGTGCTCTGGTTGTTGTTTGGGGTCATCGTATTAAGTGTACGCATACACCTGTTACTGGTACCTATGATTGTTTTGGGGAGGTTTGCAGAATTGGCGCTGAAAAACAAGGACCAACGCGGCAAGATTATCGGTTTAGCAGTGGCGATTTTGGCTGTAGGAGCCGCACTTATTACTGCCCTGCCAGGACCTCGGGGGCGCTTGGTAGATTTGCGCAACGAGATTCGAAGTATTGACGGTAAAGTGGATGGAAAACAGACCAACCACCGCATTTTTATCTGGCGTGAAGGCCTCAAAATCATTGCCGATCACCCCATAGTTGGTGTGGGCAATGGCGCTGGCGAATTTGAACTGAACGAACGCCTGAGCGAGGTAGAAGCCAAGTTTTACCGTGGCAAACAAGCCTATACTCTTGACGAATTCATGTACGATTTCCACAGCATCTGGATTCAAAGCTGGGCAGAAGGCGGCATTGTCGCAGTGCTTTTATTGGCAGCCATCTTTTTGTGGGGCCTGTTCAAAAGTGCGGGAGTATTGCGCTACATCTGGCTATTGGTC
>JBNAAX010000025.1:0-23823 GCA_049631665.1 Schleiferiaceae bacterium | reverse complement strand
TCATGTTGAGTGGTACTACAGAGAGTTTGCTCGACAAGCAGGCAGGGGCGCTGCTGCTCACCTTCATGGTCGGTGTAACTGCGCTTCAGAGCCTAAAAGAAAAAAGGGAACCACAGTCGTAGCTCCCTTTGAATATCACGTTTAAAGAAACGGTTACTTCGTAGCGTCCTTCACATCTTTAGCCGCTTTTTCCTTGGCTTCCTTGAGCATTTCCACGCCCAACAATCCCGACTGGATCTCCGTCTGTAGATCGCCCACCGTTCCTGGTGAATATGGCATGAAGATGGTGCTTACATTGTTGTCTGCCAGGCGGCTAATCGTGTCGTAATGTTGTGTCATGAAGAGCATGTTCATCACGTGCTGACCGGTGGTGCCTTCTTCCATGGCACCGCGCACTTCTTCCACACTTTGCTTGAGACCGTTAGCGATGGCGATGCGCTGGTTCGCAATCCCCTCCCCTTGTAGCTTCTTGCTTTCGGCTTCCGCTTCAGCAGCTGCAACGACCTTAATCTTTTCTGCCTCAGCATATTCCTTCGCCGCCTCTTTCAAACGCTTGGCAGCATTGATTTCATTCATCGAATTTTTCACCTTGGCGTCCGGATCAATGTCGGTCACCAACGCTTTTACTATTTCGTACCCGAAGCCCGAGATGGTTTCTGCCAACTCGTTTTGTACAGCAATTGCGATTTTGTCTTTTTCACTAAAAACATCATCGAGATTGAGGTTTGGGACTTCGGAACGAATAGAATCGAAAACGTACGATTGGATCTGTGCTTCAGGATTGTCAAATTGGTAGAAAGCTTTGCGGATTCCTTCGGCGTTGGCGGTAACAAAATACTGCACAGAAACAATAAGGTTGACAAATACATCATCCTTCGTCTTAGTTTCAATGTTTACCGGTAATTCTCGTACACGTAGGTTAACTACGCCCGATTTTTGATCGATGAACGGAATTTTGAACTGGAGACCGCTTTGAGCAATACGTTGGAATTTCCCAAGTCGCTCAATGACTACCGCAGTCTTTTGTTTCACGGTAAAAACCGACTTATAGGCCAAAAGAACAACCAATAGGGCTAGTAGTGGAGTTGTAATAAGATCCATAGGAGGCTATACGTTTAAGAGTTTGAGAAAGAAGATACGACAAAAGCATCGGAAACATCTCCTGATGAATCATTAATTACGCCACCTAATCCTTAATGTACAATCTTGGTACTCTGGGGCCAATTCCAGTAAGGACCTCATAGGAAATCGTTCCTGCCGCATTCGCTAGATCTGAGGCACTTTGATGAGGACCTAAAATCTCTACCTCATCGCCAGGGTGCACCTCCAAGCCAGTAATATCTACCATACACATGTCCATACACACCCTTCCCAGGAGGGCACAGCGGTGACCGGCGATATATACTGCCCCTTTTCCACCAGATAACGCGCGAGACAGACCGTCGGCATACCCCACGGGCAAGGTGGCGTATTTCATGGGCCTTTCGGCAGTGAAGGTAATCCCATAACCTACAGAATCACCCGGCTTCAGGTCACTGACCTGACTCACTTTACACTTCCAAGAAATGACTTCTTCCAAAGGCGCAATGCCTTCATAACTTCCTGAACCGTATAACCCGATGCCCAAGCGCACCATCTCGTGGGCTGCGAAAGAAAATCTGTGGATGCCGTGCGTGTTCAACATGTGCGCCACAGCGCCAGGATATTGCGTCTTCACAGCCTTCGCCACCGCTTCAAAAGTGCGCAGCTGTTTGCGCGTAAATTCATCTTCACATGGGTCGTCTGCCGCAGCGAGGTGTGAGAATACACCTACTACTTCCACTCGAGGTTCTGTGGCCAATTCTTTCAATAATTCCTCTACCTTCTCGGGCGCAAAACCCAATCGGTTCATCCCTGTATTGATCTTCAGATGGACCTTCAGCACCTCCGTTCTTTTTGCACTGAGCCAAGTATCGAGCTGGTGAGAAGCAAACAACTCTACCTCAGTGCCCGCCGCAGCAAGCAGCGGCATCTGTTGTGGATCTACATTAAGCACCAGTATAGGCATTGTAATTCCCCTAGCCCTTAAGCTCAATGCTTCCTGCGCAAAAGCAACGCCGAGGTAGTCGACATGCAGGTTTTGCAACCAACGGGCCACCTCTAAAGTGCCGGACCCATAGCTGGCCGCTTTGACCATGGCCATGACCTTGGTCTCAGGGGATAAATGTGCTTTGAACTTCTGCAAGTTGCGGCGCATGGCGCTCAGGTTCACCTCTGCCCACGTACTGTGGTATTGGTCTTGCAGGGTTGCCGCGAATTGTTCCAATTTATAGGCGCGTCGGCCCTTTACCAATACGGTGGTTTTATTCAAGTCTAAACCGGCAAAACTCGCGGTCAACTCGCCCACATCCTCTGGCTTTTCTACCCACCAAATGCGGTCCAATCCGTACGTAGCTGCAAGCGCTTTGGCCTCTGCTGTTTTTTCCTCGCTGCCTAGATGGCTGAGCACCGCCCATTTTCTTGAAGTGGGTGCGCTGCTTGCGAGCTCTTCCAACGCCCAGCGGAGGCTGCTTAAATCTGAACTGTAGGTATCCTCAAGCAAATAGCCGCCGTCCTTAGCACCACGCAATTGCATGCGCATTTCAAGTGGTTGTAAAAGCGAAAGTCTACGTTGTAAATCTTCCAAAGAAGCGCCTAGCAGCAATGCGCCGCCCAAGGCACTCAAGGCATTTTCTTTTTGATAATCGCCGCTAAACGGCCAGTCTTTAATGGCATCTGGGTCCAATTCCTCCCCTTGCCCCCACACGAGTGTGCGCTCAGGGATTTTTAGCCCTAATTCTTGTGCCCACCTCAGCCATTTACGGCCAATGACTAAGCTGTGGCAATGTTCGAATAGCTTGAATTTTTCTTTGAATTTCTGCTCGTCGCTTTCAAAATTCTCCCCGTGGGCATCGCCTAAGGTGGTAAAGATACCAATGGTTGGGCGAACCAGTTCTTCATGGCGCTGCATGGCACCCATTTCGTCAATCCCCACTTCTACAAGGGCGCTTTGGTGCTGATCTGTTAAGGCGCTCAATGTTAATGGCACCCCTAGTTCGCTATTAAAGCTGGCGTGTGTACGGTGGATCTCCTCCGGTGCACCCAACAGCTCATACAGCCATTCCTTCACCACCGTTTTTCCGTTGCTGCCCGTAATGGCTACAACTTCGCCCGAGAGCACCTCCCGCTGCTGCGCAGCCCAAGCCCTAAGGACGTCCAACGGTGCAGGGTGCACGATGAAACAGGTGGACGGGTGGTTTGCCGCATGGGAGGCGTCGCTACATATTACAGTGGTGGCACCGCGCGCGATGGCGCTGTCAATGTAGTGGTGGCCGTCCGCGTGCGGTGTAGCGAGCGCTATAAAACACGTGGATTGGGCACTATGTATACGTCGGGAGTCGAAGGCAAATTGGGTGAATGATGCCTCCGCGGGGCCGTGCAAGGTTGCACCGGCAAGTGTTGCAATATGTGCGGCTTTAATGGCCACTCTTTTGTGCGTTCAATTCATTGTAGACCGAGCGACTCACCGGTTCGTATTCACCGTGTTCGCCCAGCATAAAGGTTTGGTCTCCTTCCACGATGCGATAAGAGAAGTGTGCAGGACCGCCAGTACGACGACAAATGGCGTGAAGCTTGGTCACATATTCTGCGGTGGCCAGTAGGTTGGGCATGGGTCCAAACGGGCGGCCCTTGAAGTCTTTGTCGAGGCCTGCGATCACTACGCGCTTTCCTTGGTTTGCGAGGGCATTAGCAACCTCAACGATGCCTTCATCGAAGAATTGTGCCTCGTCGATACCTACGACCTGAACGTCGTCTGCAAGCAGGAGCATGTTCGAGCTGTTGTCGATAGGTGTCGAAGGAATGGAATTTTTGTCGTGGCTCACCACCTCTTGTTCGTCGTAACGAATGTCTGAGGCTGGCTTGAAAATTTCGACTTTCTGTCCCGCGATCTGGGCACGGCGCATGCGGCGGATTAATTCCTCCGTCTTTCCACTAAACATAGGACCACATACTACCTCGATCCAACCGCCTTTTTGTTGGTTAAATTCTATACCGCTTTGAAACATGAGAACAGATTAATGCTACTTTGGCGTTAAAGGTAGATAATATCACAGCTAGAGGAAAGGTTTATGAAGAAGAGAACGCAGATTGAAGCAGAATTGGCCCAATTGGCCCTAGAAATAGGAGGTAAGAGTCATTCAGAGGCGGCAAAAGCCGTACTCGATCTGTATAAAGGTTTGGCTTTACTCGAAGCCGAAGAAACCATTGAACAACAACTTGCCGCTGAACAGCAGGATATGCAATCTAAACTTCGTACGGCGATTGCAAAACTTCAATCTGAAGTCAGTGTTCCTGAGATCGATGTACCTACACCTGCCCCTGAGGCGCCTATAGCTCCTGCAACGACTGTCGCTCCTGAGGAAGAGGATAACCAACTTTCGCTGGTAGATGTCGCTGAAGAGATCGAAAAAGAAGAAGCTGCAAAAGCTGCTCAAATTCGACCTGAAGAAGTAGAAGCAGAAGAACCTGTACTGAAATCACGCGAAGACCGCACCGTATTTCAATTGGACGAAGCCGTTGAACCAGCACCAGCGGCACCTGAGCCTCCGGCCGAAGATGCAGATGAACCAATGATGGTGAAAAGTGAAAGTGTCGTTGAAAAAGCGCAAAGCACTGAAAAGAAAAGTTTGAATGACCGATTGGCAGGTGGCGCACTAAAGTTTGGGCTGAACGATAGAATTGGCTTTGTAAAAGATTTATTTGACGGATCGGCTGAAGATTTCAACCGCGTTGTGAGCCAGCTCAATACCCTAGGCAGCCTAGGGGAAGCGCAAGATTTCTTAACTACACATATTGCACCGGAATACGGCTGGGCAGATAACGAGGAAACCGCAGAGCGCTTTATGGCGGCGGTGGAACAACGCTTCGGGTAATTATGTCTGCAACGCTGTACGTCGTACCCACCCCTGTGGGCAATTTGGAGGACATGACCTTTCGCGCCATCAACGTGTTGAAAGAGGCCGACCTCATCTTGGCCGAAGATACCCGCACCACGGGAAAATTGACGTCGCATTTTGGGATTGATACGCCCAAACAGAGCTTTCACATGCACAACGAACACAAGGTCGTGGAGCGCTACATCAGTCAGATTCTGGCGGGCACCACCATTGCCTTGGTGAGTGATGCAGGCACCCCGGGGATCAGCGATCCTGGGTTTCTGCTCATACGCGCCGCCGCAGAAGCAGGTATTGAAATCATTACCCTGCCAGGCGCTACAGCTTTTGTTCCGGCGCTTGTGAGTAGCGGTTTGCCGTGCGATACCTTTTATTTTGAAGGGTTCCTACCCCCGAAGAAAGGCCGACAAACCAAGCTTCAAAATATTGCAGCGGCCACCTCAACGGTGGTGCTCTATGAAAGTCCACATAAAATCATCAAAACCCTCGGGCAAATTGTCGAATTTTGCGGGAACGACCGTCCAGTAGCCCTGTGCCGTGAAATCTCAAAGAAGTTTGAGGAGTGCATTCGCGGAAGTGCCAGTGAGGTACTTGCTCAGGTAGAAGAGCGCGGTGGTGTAAAAGGAGAATTGGTCCTTATTATTGGAGGACTGACCAAACAACAAGCAAAGGAAAAGGGTTAATTCAGTATGACTTCCATCAAAGCACAATCTATCGAGCAATGGTTCGATACTAATGACAGCGGACCCCTATTGATCGCCGGTCCCTGCAGTGTGGAGAGTCCTGAGCAGGTGCTTGAAACTGCCCAACAAATTCATGCCAATGCACCCGTCTCTTTGCTGCGAGGCGGGGTATGGAAGCCGCGCACAAAACCCGGTTCGTTCGAAGGTGTAGGCGCCGAAGCCATGCGCTGGCTCATTGATGCTGGCAAAGCCATTAACACCCCAACCACTGTTGAAGTGGCCAACGCCGAACATGTGGAACTTGCCCTCAAAGAGGGGGCCGATGTACTCTGGATTGGGGCACGCACGACCGTGAATCCATTTTACGTCCAGGAGATTGCAGAAGCACTGAAGGGCGTGAATATCCCCGTGCTTGTGAAGAACCCTATTCATGCTGAGATTGGCTTGTGGGCGGGTGCTATTGAGCGCTTTCAAAAGGCCGGTACCGAACGCATAGCCGCAGTGCACCGTGGATTCTTCTCTACGGCAAAAAGCATATACCGGAATGAACCTGAATGGCAGCACAGCTTTGATTTGCGTGCCTTGATGCCTGAGATAAAAATCATCTGTGACCCGAGCCATATTGCTGGGGATCGCAGCCTCATTAAAGAAGTGAGTCAAGTGGCCATGGACCTGGGAATGGAAGGTCTGATGATTGAGACGCACCGCGATCCGGATTGCGCCTTGAGCGATGCCAAGCAACAGATCACACCGGCCAAGCTGGGCGAGATTATTCGTGGATTAAAAATTCACACCGAGGTACCCTTGCAACCCAATGCGGAACTCGCCACCTTGCGCGAGGCACTCGATGTCTTGGACGATGCCATTGTGGATGTGCTCCAAAAGAGATTTGCCAAGGTCAAGGACATCGCTGCCATCAAAGAGCGCGAAGGACTGAGCATCTTCCACATGGAACGGTGGTTAAAATTGGTCCAAGAGCAAACTTCTAAGGCGGAAGGAAAAGAAATGTCGCCGGCATTCATTCATGAGCTCTTCGCACTGATCCACAAATACAGCGTGGACTATCAAACTGAACTGATTAAAAAAGATTCCTAATGCGTTGGAGCCCAAAGCCGGCTCCCGAGGCAGGCATTACATCCATCTTAACTGCGGAGGTCACCAAAGACCCACTGCTCTCCCACCTACTGGCCGTTCGCGGCATCGAGGATTTTAGGTCCGCTAAGGCGTTTTTCAGGCCCGATTTAAAGCACCTGCACGACCCGTATCGCATGAAGGATATGCAGGCTGCAGTGGAGCGTATTGAGCAAGCCAGGATCCACCAGGAACACGTGATGATTTACGGCGATTACGACGTGGACGGCACTACTTCTGTCGCTTTAATGTCCGATTTTCTCGACGGTAAATTTCCCATCGAAGCCTACATCCCCGACCGCTACAAAGAAGGCTACGGATTGTCCTTTGACGGCATTAACCTCGCTGCAGAGCTAGGCATCACGCTGATCATTGCACTGGACTGTGGCATCAAGGCCTTCGACCAGATTGCACACGCCCGACAGCTAGGTATAGACATCATCGTCTGTGACCACCACCGACCCGAACAAGAACTCCCGCTGTCGAAGGCCATCCTAAACCCCAAGCGCCCCGATTGCCTGTATCCTTACAAGGAACTCTCCGGGTGTGGCGTAGGATTTAAACTTTGTCAAGCGCTCTGCGAGCGCTGGGGACTGCCGCACGAGCACTACCTCTACCCGCTTCTTGATTTGTGCGCTATCTCCATTGCTGCTGATATCGTACACGTCACTGGAGAGAATAGAATATTGGCACATTTCGGCATGGAGCGCCTAAGAAATGGTGAAAGCCGACCGGGTATTGCTGCGCTACTCCAAGTGGCCGCAAAAAATCCCCACGAACTGAATTTTCGAGACCTCGGGTTTACCATTGGCCCACGAATTAATGCTGCTGGGAGAATGGAAAGTGGTCTTCGCGCCGTAGAGCTGCTGCGCTCAAAAGAAGGTGAGGCGCAACAAGACCTCGCCCACCGCATTCAACAATTCAACACGGAACGTCGCGAAGTGCAAGAAGTGATTTTCAAGGAGGCCAAAGACCAATTGGACCCCGACAATTACCCATTTTCCAACGTTCTCTACCGTCCAGAGTGGCATAAGGGCGTGGTAGGTATCGTGGCGAGCAAGATCGTGGAAACGCGCTACAGGCCTACCATCGTACTGACCAAGAGCGGCGATAAACTGGCCGGCAGTGCGCGTTCAGTAACGGATTTCGACCTCTATGAGGCCCTTTCAGCCTGTGAGGAGCATCTGATCCAATTCGGCGGGCACAAATATGCCGCTGGAATGACCCTGCACGAGAGCCAACTCCCCCATTTCAAAGCAGCCTTCGAAGCCTATTGCCAAAAGAACCTCAGCCCCGACCAGCTCGAGCAGAACTACTTCTATGACGCACAGGCCCACTTGAGCCAATTCACCGATCGCTTTCACAAGATCCTGAAGCAATTGGACCCGCACGGACCCGAAAATCCGGCGCCTATATTCCTACTTAAAAACCTCGTGGATGCGGGGCAAACGCGCGCGGTAGGAGGCGACAAAACCCACCTCAAACTCAACATTAAGCACCAGGAAGGCGGACCAGCCATTTCTGGCATCGCCTTTGGGTACGGCCACCTAGAAACAGCCTTCAAAGAAGGTCAACCTTTCGACGCCCTCATCACCCTCACAGAAAACCACTTCCGCGGTCAGATGAGCATCGAAATCATGGTCGAAAGCCTGCGCCCCGCAGAATAACCAGGGCTATTTATCCCAAAAAATTCTATACTCCCCAGATATACCATAACGCTCCTCAAAAGTGGCGTCCTATAGCGCGGGGAGCTCTTGTCAGGCTGTATATAAATCTACTAGTAAGGTTCTTCAACAAGTAATTTTTTCTCAACTTTGAGGAATGTTACGCTCATTAATTATCGTAATTACTCTCAGCTGGCCAGTACTTTTAAATGGACAAAATAGGTTTGTGGCTACAACTTCAATGGGCGGTAGTGATACAAATACGGGTACATTCAACTTACCGTTTGCAACCGTAACCAAGGCATTGTCAATGATGAGTGCTGGCGATACATGTTTCATACGAAAAGGAACATATCACGAAGAGATAGTAGTGAACGGTAAAAGTAACATCGTCATAATGCCTTTTATGGAAGAATGGGTAGTGTTTGATGGTACTATACCTATTCAAACGAATTGGGCACCTCATGCTGGGAATATTTACAAAACCACATTGAATGAACACATTTGGCAATTATTTGTAGATCAAAAAGAGATGGTGATGGCCAGGTGGCCTGATGGAAATTTTTCTGACAAGTCTATATACACGTGGGACTCATGGGCGTCGGGGATAGAAGACTCAACTCTTGGCTATCCGAATGGGAGCTACAATGGTTTTGAATTGGTCGACTCATCAAATAAAGATTTGGGCGCTACTGGCTTAGATTTGACTGGCGCATATGGTATAATGAACGTGGGCTCATTCAAAACCTTTAATCGAGAAATCACACATAATGCCCAAGACAACTTCTTCACTTACGATCCTGTTCCAAACGGCGCTTATCGGGACAAACACCATCATTTTTTTATTGAGGGAAAACTAGAATTATTAGACCAAGCGAATGAATGGTTTTATGATACGACCTCAAAAACACTATATCTCTACCCTGATAACGGACAAAATCCAGACGGGAGAAATATAAATGGGAAGGTCCAAGATTACGCTTTCACCTTTATAAACTCTACGGACATAATCCTGCAAAAGATTAATTTCCATTCGACTACTTTCTTTGCCCAAGGCTCAAGCGATCTAGTTATTGAAGAATGTCACTTTGCATTTCCGAACTGCTCAAAAAGAATGCTAAGAGAATTCGAGGTCGCTCCAAATGTCAGCACTCTTGGTCAATCGGGATCAGCGAATGAAGTTCATAATAGCACTATTAGGAAGTGCTTGTTTGAATATACTGACGGTGAAGCATTAAGAATTTATGGGGACAGCAATACTGTGGAAAATTGCTACATGCAGTACATTGACTATACGGTTTCAGAGCTGCCCTTTTTGATGGTAGGGGTTTATATCAACGGTGATGCTAATAAGTTCCTCCAGAATACCATACATCATGCGGCTGCATCGGCATTTTTAGCACCTGGAACAACTCCGGAGTTTGCTTACAATGAGATTTGGTCAACTGGCGCACTCCAATCCGACGGATCTGTATATCAAGGCACATCTGCCACTGTCGAAAACTCGAACATTCACCATAACTATATTCATGATACACCAAAATATGCATTGAGATATGATGCCCCCGGAGGAAATCCTGGTCAGGCTGGTCAGTATGGAAAGATGCACCATAATATTGCTGTTCGAACTAATGGAATAATGGTCAAAGGAAACCATCACTATATCTGTTACAACACCACTTTTTCAAGTAATAAAAATGGTTTAATTATTCTGTCCGAGGATAACTCCAATGATAGCTCCTACATCTACAACAACTTCAGTGAAAAAATGAGTGCACACAGGAAAAATCAAATACCCATTCCTGGCACAGCCTCAAATAATTGGAATGGATATGATAACTCAGGAGTGAATTTCTGGAACGAAATAGATACTATCACTTATTTACCGTTAACCAACTCTTCACTCGTAGACAGCGGCGTTGTAGTTACTTCGATTAACCATCCCGTATACGGCACTGCGCCTGATATAGGAGCTTTAGAGTTTGGTGTTATACCTTGGCAAGCAGGAGTAAATTGGAGCCCTTCTTTTTATCCGTGGATACAACACTTTGGAGTAGAAGAACGATTAACGTCTAATAACCTCACTATATACCCTAACCCTGCAAAAGATGGCTTTAAAATTAAAGGTGTTTGGATTGAAGGAACACAGTTAGATATCTATGTGTACGATCAAACTGGAAAGCTTCGTATTAAGCAATCACTAACGTACTCTTCAGATAGTTTTGTTTCAACCAAAGACCTTACTACAGGTAGCTATTTTGTCGCCATAAGTTTTGGAGCTGAACAATTAACCAAGAAACTGTTGGTAATCAATTAATACGTTCAGTTTAAAAGTCTCGAAACCCACGAGCATTTCCAATGTGTTTTTAATGGCGTTATTTTCAGAGTAGTTGTGTTAGCACTATTAAGTCTTAAACAGTCCATGAGTATAATATTCTTCGACGTATCTTGAATCGAATGTGTGTTGACAGACTAAAAAGTATGTCTTATAGAAAACGCAGAAATGATTTATTGCAATGAAACTTAACTTATACCAAATAGATGCATTTTCAGATAAAATCTTCAGTGGAAATCCCGCCTGTGTAGTTCCGCTGGACGATTGGTTGCCCGATGATCTACTTTTAAATATCGCTAGAGAAAATGCTGTCGCAGAAACCGCTTTTTTTATTGATAAGGGTGATAAAATCCACTTGCGTTGGTTTACACCCGAAATAGAAATGGATTTATGTGGACATGCAACGCTTGCAACGGCACATTGCCTTAAGTCAATTCTAAACTATTCAAACGACCAAATTGTATTTGAAACTTTAAGTGGCGATTTAAGAGTTACTGCGAAGGGTGGTTATTACTTTTTGGATTTTCCTTCGCGCATGCCGAAAACTGCCACTCTACCAGACATAATCAAAAAATCATTAAACATTCAACCCAAGGAGATTTATAAGTCTCGAGACTATTTACTGGTTTATGAAACCGAAGAAGATATAAGACGCATCAAAATTAATAGGCAAATATTTGATCAGATCAATCTTGAACCAGGTGGTGTAATTGTAACAGCTAAAGGCGATAAAAGCCACTTTGTTTCCAGATTCTTTACTCCTCAGGCATCCATTTTGGAAGATCCGGTGACTGGCTCTGCACATTGCTCGCTAATACCATATTGGTCGCAAAGACTTGGAATAAGTAAACTGGATGCAATTCAGGTTTCTGATAGAGGTGGTATATTAAAATGTGAGGACCAAAACGATCGAGTAATAATTGGCGGTACTGCAAAAACATATTCAATTGGAAACTTGTGGATTAAATAAACCATCACAAGCAATAAAGGAAACTCGTATGTATTTAAGCTAAGACACAGGCTACATCGAACTACAATAAAAAAACGTAATGACAGTCTTACCAAAGGAAATAAACAACACTTACCAAGGCAGGAAAATAGCTTTATATCTATTCTGCCTTTTCACCATAATGACGGTGGTGCGAAGTCTAATTCATGTATTTGCCCCTGACGGAGGTGCTCAGACGATAGCAACAATACCCTTGGATTCTTTTTCAAGAGAAGGTGCAAGTGCGGTTATACTCATTTTTGCCCTTTGGGGATTATCTCAGCTTATTATGGGGATATTTTATGTGATTGTTTGCCTCAGATATAAATCCCTAATACCATTAATGTATCTATTTATCTTTTTTGAATATGTGATGCGTTTGATATTAGGCGTGCTAAAGCCGATCGAAACCACCGGGACAGCTCCTGGAGCAATCATAAACTTCATTTTTCCTCCTTTAGTAATTATTTTATTTCTGCTGTCTATGAATAAGAGTCAGTCTAGGGTCTAATCTATGGCCGGTATCCGCCTATCTTTGCTAAGAATGAGAACGCTTTTCTACCTCACCCTACTCCCCAACCTCTTGCTGGGCCAAGCCTTCGTGCACCCAGATAACAACGAGGCATTTCTACAGGACGAGGTCGCAGAAATTCACATCACCGTGTCGGCTGCTGATCTAAGCACACTTTTGGGCGACAGCCTCTTTACCGACCATCACTTTCCAGCTGTTTTTCGCTACCAAAGCGCCAATTTTTCGGATACCCTTCAGAGCGTAGGATTTAGGGTCCGCGGAAACACCTCCAGAAATGCCAAAAAGAAAGGCTTTAAGGTGTCGTTCAACGAATACGTCGTTGGACAAAAATTCAAGGGCATTGAAAAAATGAACTTGATTGGCCAGCACAATGACCCTTCCTTATTGCGCTATTGGACAAGCCTATATCTTCTCCAGCGGTACGGACTAATTACTTCGAGAACAAGCTTTGTGAAACTCTACCTAAATGGAAACTACCGCGGTCTTTACCTCAATGTTGAACATATAGACGATGAGTTTCTCCAAAAAAGATTCATTGATGATGACGGCGGTAACCTCTACAAAGCAAGTTGGGGTGCGGACCTGAATTATTGGGGCAGCAACCCGAATTCGTACCGCAGTGTTTACGAGCTTAAGACCAACAAGGATTCAAACGATTACAGCGCGTTTATTCTCTTTTTAGACTCTTTAAACAACATTAGCGACAGCGACTTTCCGTGTTACATGGAACGCAACTTCGAAGTCAATAACTACCTGAAAACACTAGCCACAGAAATACTCATTGGGCATTGGGACGGTCATGCCTTCAACAAGAACAACTTCTACCTGTACCGACAGCCTTCCAACGGCAAATTTGTATTCATAGAATATGATCTTGACAACACGTTTGGAATCGATTGGTTTGGGGTCGATTGGACGGATAGAAACCTCAACAATTGGCACGAAAGTAACCGCCCACTCGTTGAGCGCTTGCTCGATGTTCCCTATTACAAAGATGTCTTTAATGCCCATCTAGACACTCTGTTAACGGACCTCGACACCTCTTCTCTAGGGACTGTTTTAAAAAACAAGCAAGACCTTATCAAAGGTGCCGTGCTCTCCGATACTTACTACCGTAAGGATTATGGATTTCAGTATGCCGATTTTCTTGCTGCCCTTGATGATAACTATGGCGCACATGTGAAAACTGGATTACTCGAGTACCTTGACGAGCGAATTACTAGCGGTCAAGGACAGGTGCAGTGGATCGGAAATCTAGAGCCGCCCTGCGACGAATTACCTTTGGAGCCCGAGCGTAACCTTATCAAGATTGTGGATTTCTTAGGTCGCGAAACCAACTACCGCACTGACATACCCTTGATCTATATTTACGACGACGGCACCGTGGAGAAGGTATTTGTATGGAAAACTTAGGTATGAGAAAGGTATTCGTAGTGATCGCATTATTTGTTGGTCTTAGCGCGTTTAGCCAGAATGAGATTGTTGGCAAATGGAATTCAGGCAAGGAAAACTCTATCGTAGAAATCTACGAGGATAGTGGCGACCTTTTTGGTAAAATTATCTCCTCCGACCGGGCCGAAGTTGTCGGTAAAATCAATCTGAGGAACTTACAACGCGAGGGAGACCATTGGGAAGGTGAACTCTTCGTCTTCAAAAGAAGAAGCTGGTACGATGTGGCCATACATGAAGAGAACGACACCCTCTACCTGGTAATTTCCGTCGGATTCTTTGAAAAGGAAGCGCAGTGGCCTAGAGGCTAGCTTGACTTCCCTGCCGATTCCCTACTTTTGATACGCATTAAAGAATACGGACGTTGTATTCTAGGCGAAACCCACGAGAGCACAACATGAAAATCATTGCTGGACCCTGTGTTATTGAAAGTATGGATTTGCTGCGCGAAGTCGCAGCGGAATTGGCCCGTATAAAAAAAGAGCTGGATGTAGAGATGTACTTTAAAGCCAGCTTTGATAAAGCCAATCGCACGTCTTTAACCAGTTTTCGTGGACCGGGTATAGAAGAAGGCATTGCCATGCTGGAAAACATTCGAGATGAATTTGGACTGCCCATCACCACCGACTTTCACACTCCGGAACAGATTGCCAGTCACGGACACCGCGTAGATATCATTCAGATCCCCGCGTTCCTTTGCCGTCAAACCGATATGCTTCTTGAAGCCGGAAAGACAGGCAAGATTGTTAATATCAAAAAAGCGCAATTTCTCAATGCGGAGAAAATGAAGTTCACCGTGGATAAGGTGAAATCTACCGGTAACCAGCAGGTTTGGTTAACTGAACGAGGTACGCTTTTCGGACCGAGTGAGCTTGTGGTAGACTTCCGCAACCTTCAAAAGTTAGGGACACTCACTGATCATGTTGTCATGGACTGTACCCACAGTGCGCAGGAAACCAGCAGTAACAATGGTACCACTGGGGGAAACCGCGCCTATGTGCCTTATTTTGCAAAGACCGCCAAACTGTGGGGCGCTAATGCTTTCTTTCTAGAAACGCACCCACGCCCTGATGAAGGCCTTTCAGACGGCCCAAACATGCTGGCATTAAGCGATCTAGAAGCTTTAGTTAAGGAATTGATTTAGAGCCATGAGCATCAACAACAGAACCATAGCGTCCATTGAAGCACAGGCAAAATCTATCCTGGATTTAGCACAGCACGATACGAACGACTACGAGTCTGCAGTAAAAATGATCATGGCATGTAATGGCAAGCTCATATTTACCGGAATGGGCAAGAGCGGCATCATTGCACGAAAGCTTGCGGCCACCTTCTCCTCAACGGGTGTGCCTTCTTTCTTTGTCCATCCTGGCGAGGCCTATCACGGTGACCTTGGGATGATAGAGGCGGATGATGTACTGTTCGCATTTTCAAATTCAGGGGAAACGGCAGAGCTCATCAACCTGTTAAAATACAGCAGATCAAAGAGCGTCATTGGGATATCCAACGACCACAACAGCACCCTCGCAAGTTATTCTACGGTGCACCTTGAGTGCAAGGTGGATAAGGAGATTTGCCCACTGAATTTGGCACCTACAACAAGCACCACCGCTGCACTAGTGATTGGCGATGCCATCTGTGCTACCGTTATGGAGCTGTCGGGTTTCTCCGAAGAAGAGTTCGCTGCGCTACATCCAGGTGGAACCTTAGGCAAGAGTTTACTGACCAAGGCCAAAGATTTAATGACCACTGAAGTTCCATTGGTCCAAGCTGATGATTCGCTCAACGAGGTGCTCTTGAAAATTTCTGAAGGTCGTTTAGGGCTTGCTTGTTTAGGGTCTAAAGATGCCGTAAAAGGAATTATCACTGATGGCGATATCCGTCGTGCGATGGGTAAGGCGGAAAATACGGATGCACTTACCGCAAAAGATATGGCCACCAAGAATCCCGTCTTTATCGACGAAAGCACGGGGCTTCATGAGATGAATATGCTGTTTAGAGAAAAGAAGATCGTCTCTGTACTGGTCGGCTCACCGAATGAACTAAAAGGGGTGGTCCAATTCTACGATATCCACAACGGGTAAACTTATTCGAATTCCAGCGGTTTACTCTTTACACCCTTAAGAGAAACCGCCATGGAATCGAAAGAAACCATATACATTGTTGGCGCCGGTATCAGCGGTCTCATTGCTGCCTTTGAATTAGAAAAGGCTGGCTATACTCCTATTGTTTTAGAAAAATCTAATGGTGTAGGCGGACGTGTACGCACAGTATCTATGGGCGATCACCACTTAGATATCGGTTTTCAGGTATTGCTCGACGGCTACCCGATGGCAAAAAAATACCTGGACTATGATGCACTTGATCTTCGACGCTTGGCCTCAGGGGCACAGATTTATGTGGACGAAAGACGTTATGTGATTGGCGATCCCTTGAGGGATTTCAAAATGCTCATCCCAACCGTCACTGCGAAGATTGGGAGTGTCGGAGACAAAATAAAAGTGCTACGTCTTAATGCAAGGATGAAGCGCAAATCCATCGATGAAATATTTGCTAGCAAAGAGGTGACCACCTTGGAATATCTCAGGAAGTTCGGGTTTTCAGAGGTGATCATAGACCGATTTTTCAAACCCTTTTTTGCTGGCATATTCTTGGAACCAGAGCTGCGCACATCAAGCCGCATGTTTGAATTTGTCTACAAGATGTTTGGTGAAGGTTATGCAACCATCCCTTCAGCGGGAATAGGTGCGATTAGCGAGCAACTTAAAAACAAACTAAACACCACGGAATTCCGTTTTGGAGCGGAGGTAAGTACCGTTACTAGCGATAAAATCGTACTAAAATCGGGAGAAGAAATGGTTCATAGTGGCGCGATTGTCACTGCGGACGCTTCTTCTCTGATCTCTAATATGCAGGGACAGGGAACGGATTGGAAATCGTGCATGTGCCTGTATTTTGAAATTGGCAGCTCCAACCTACCTAAAGAAACAATTGGATTAGTTGCCGACCCTGAAAAACTCATCAATAATCTCTACGGCTATACCGATACTACAGGTCGACAAATACTATCAGCGACCGTCTTAGAGTTTAACGGCAAGAGCGAAAAAGAAATTACTGCGAAGGTTGAAGATGAGATACGCGAATACTGTAGTGTTGGCGCTTTGACCCACATCGGCAACTTCCATATTGAACAGGCACTTCCAGATTTGAGCAATCTAAAAATGACCGCAGAACCGAGTGAAAGTGTGCTCATGGAAAATGTATTTCTTGCCGGAGATGTGCTGTACAATGGCTCATTGAATGCTGCGATGGAAAGCGGCCGATTGGCCGTGCAAGGATTGCTCGAAAAGAAAACAGGAATACTCATTTAAACCCACCGCTATGGACGGATTATACTTCATTTACATCACCAATATCCTGCTCGCAGGATGGATAAGCATCAGCTGCCTCGCGACACCAAAACGAGCCGCAATCTCCGTTTTCTCAAATTCTCTTGTGCGAACAGAAGCAATTAAAACAGTGGGGGGAATATGGTTTGCCGTTCTGAGTTTGTCGGCTCTAGGATTATTCTTCCCTACCCAACTCATAGTTCTTTTAGCTTTTCAGCTCCTTTACAAAGGCTCGTGGCTTTTCGCTGTGGCTCTACCCGCTCTTCGAGAGAAGAAACCGTTCCCGAAAGCAATGGCTGTATCGTTCCTTTTCTGGATTGCTTCACTGCCCTTTATTTTCCCCTGGCAGAATCTCTTAGGATAAACTTTTTGCGTTTGGTTAAATCCGTATCTTTTTGCGGTAAAACTCTAAAACGCCATGGCCACAACTCCTGAGCACGATGCCCGCGTCGCTGAACTGACTTTCGCGGGTATATATCCTCACTACGTCACAAAGATCCAGAAGAAAGGACGCAGTCTAGACGAACTGCACCAAGTGCTTTATTGGCTTACGGGTTTTAACGAAGATCAACTCAGAGAGATGATAAATCGAAAAGCTACCTTAAAAGAATTCTTTGAGGAGGCCACTGTTCATCCCAATGCCTCTTTAATCACCGGTAGCATCTGTGGGTACAAAATCCAAGAAATTGAAACCAAACTGACGCGCGAATGCCGTTACATGGACAAGCTCGTGGACGAGTTGGCCAAAGGCAAGAAAATGGAAAAAATTCTACGAACTCAATAAATACTCAATATGGAAACTGAAAACACTCCGAACGAAAAGCCAACACAAGAATTAACCATTACAGATATGGCCGCGGGCTATATCAACGAAACCCGAAAATGGGCCCAGTTCCTAGCCATCCTCGGCTTTATTGGAGCGGGATTAATTGCCATCATGGCCATCTTCGCCGGTTCCATGTTCTCAGGAATGATGGGCGCCGGAGGAATCGCGGTTACTGTGCTTTACCTACTGATGGCACTCCTGTATTTCTTCCCCTCACTGTATCTATTTAGGTTTAGCGAAAAGTCGAACAAGGCACTCTATAAAAAAGATTCCGACGAACTTGAAGCGGCCATGGGCAACCTTAAATCGACCTTTAAATTTTATGGTGTGGCTGCGATTATTGTGATTAGCCTATACCTACTGTTCTTCATCTTTGCCGGTGTAGGTGCTGGAATGGGCATGTTCGTCGACTAAACTGCCTGGTCCTGATCTTCCGAGGTTAAACCCTCGTAATTTTCTTTGAAATTCCTGAGAAGCGTCCTTCCGTAATGACGGTTGCGACGCTTCGCTTTTTTCTTGTTGGCCCTTTTGCCTGTGCGCTTGTCCCTAACGATATCATCAAGGTCTTTGGCTTGATCGATTTTTTCAAAATCCTGAATCTGGGTGCGTTTCATTTCAAATATCCTGCTATCAACTATTACATAGTACCTTTGTTAATGTTCATACACACCTAAAAGAATAGGACCATGGCCCAACTAGAATGGCAAACCGTCAAGGAATACGAGGAAATCACATTTAAGCAGCTTAACGGCGTCGCACGCATTGCGTTCAACCGTCCTGAGGTGCGTAACGCATTTACTCCAAAGACCGTGGACGAGCTTTGGGAGGCACTCATATTGTGCCACGAGAGCCAGGAAATTGGTGTGGTGCTCATTACTGGTGAAGGACCTTCTCCTAAAGACGGCGGCTGGGCATTCTGCTCAGGCGGAGACCAACGTGTTCGTTCAACTACCGGATATAAAGGGGAGAACGGCATCAATAGGTTCAACATCCTGGATGTGCAACGTCAAATCAGATTCATGAATAAGGTTGTGATCGCCGTAGTACCCGGTTGGGCAGTAGGTGGTGGCCACAGTCTTCATGTAGTGTGTGATATGACCATTGCATCGAAGGAACACGCCATCTTTAAGCAAACCGATGCGGATGTCGCAAGCTTCGACGGCGGATTTGGCTCTGCTTACCTCGCTCGCCAAGTAGGTCAGAAAAGAGCGCGCGAAATCTTCTTCCTTGGGGCTGAGTACTCGGCGCAAGAAGCCTACGAAATGGGCATGGTAAACAAGGTGGTACCGCATGAAGAACTGGAACAGACAGCTTACGACTGGGCGCAGGAGATCATGACCAAGAGCCCTACGGCCATCAAGATGTTGAAGTTTGGATTTAACCTCATCGACGACGGATTGGTTGGTCAACAAGTGTACGCTGGAGAGGCCACTCGTTTAGCCTACGGTACAGATGAAGCAGTTGAAGGCCGTAATGCCTTCTTAGAAAAACGATCTCGAGACTTCTCTAAATTTCCGAAGTTTCCTTAAAGGAGTTTCTATAGCTTGTGTTCTCTTTTCAACCAACTGAGACTCCTCAAGAAAATCGAATATTTACCAAGGGGACGGAATCCGTATCTTTATTCCTATGACGGAAAAGATACCCTCGAACGCAGATAAGGCGATTAAAGAAATTATTTCGCATCGAAAAACTACAAAGGTCCTTGCTCAAGCACCTTGGTCGCCAACACTTACTCCTGAAGCACAGCGTTCCTTGATCAATGACTTATTGGAATTAGCGTCTAGCGCTCCCTACCATTATAAAAGTGCTGAACGCTATAAACGCGGTGACTTAACAAGTACCCTTCCTTTCCGCGCATATACCCTAAATGCAAATAATTGCAGGAAACTTGCGGATCAACTGCATGAGGTACAACCGCCGGCCGGTAAGATCATGAACATGCTCTGGGCGGCAGAAGCTATGATTGTGATGAGTTGGCTGCCTGATGTTTTTGGCGAACAACCAGAAGTTCGAGAGATGGAACCGATTCCCTTCACCGGAAACTTGCGCAATATGGAGCATATTGCAGCGGCCAGTGCCGCCATTCAGAACATACTTCTTGGAGCAACAGCAGCAGGCCATCCGTCTTACTGGTCGTCGGGTGGAACCCTGCGTCAAAAGAAAGCAAGAACCTTATTGGGTATACCTATGGACGAAATCTTCTTGGGGTGCCTTTTCGTATTCCCCGAGGATGCTTTGGAAAGAGGAGCAGACGTCAAACTAGGAAAATTAAGAAGTGAAGGAAAAGAACTTTCTTCATGGTCAAAATCTATAGAACTGTAATCGATGAAAAATTGGCTCATACTATTAGGACTTACGCTAGTACTCTTTAGCTGCGAAACGCAATCTGAAGAGCCGGCAATGAATACCATTATGCCTCTTGGTGCTTCACGCGTTCAAGGGAGCCCACCGGGATACCACAGCTATAGGTATAAACTGTGGAAGAAACTGCGCAACAACGATTGGAACATAGATTTTATCGGCACCCGGATTGATACAGAGTTGTATCCTCTGGTGAATGACGAAGAGTTTGATCCGCACCACGAAGGACACAGCGGATGGACTTCTGGGCAGCTTTTGGATGAACTGTCAGATTGGACAGCAGCGCTTGACACCCCTGATATTGTGCTGTTTAGCTCGCCCGGAGGTAATGATGCACTGGATGGATTTTCCTATGAAAGTATCATGGTGAATGTGGTGGATATTGTTGAAGGTCTTCAAGAATTCAATCCTGAAGTCACCATCATTATCGAGAAAATGGCACCCGGTCATAGTGCTGTCATGATGGGGAATTTAGCTGTATTTCACGCTCGACTTTTGAATGAATTGGACAGTATTGCATCTGCATTAAGCACCTCTACCTCACAAGTTTTGACCATCGATATGGCAACAGGGTTTACAAACGATATGCTCGCAGACCCCATTCACTATAATCAAGATGGAGCCACTTTTATAGCAAACAAATATTACGACGCACTCACTCCACTTCTTGAAGAATAAGACGTAAGTTTATGTTTGTGAAGTGGTTACGATTTACTTTTTGTTTTGTTTTAGCAGCCTGTGGCGCTAATAGCGGCGGTGGGAATTCCCCTTCACCCGACAATACCACTACAGTGATATTCGAACACGATGGGCTACAAAGAAGCGCATTGATTTATACTCCAGAAGGGTACGATTCGTCTTTTGCCCTGCCCGTAGTCTTAAATTTTCACGGGTTTGGTGGACTAGCACAAGACCATCGAACAACAGTGGCCATGGATAATGTGGCAGATTCTGCGCAGTTCTTATTAGTGTTCCCTCAAGGCAGCTTGTTGGACGGCGATTCTCCACATTGGAACAACGCCCTACCCTCACCTGATAATAAGAGTGATGCCGATGACCTTGGTTTTGTCAGTGCACTTTTAGCGCACCTTGATACTACCTTCTTAATCGATCGTGAACGAGTGTATGCCTGCGGGTATTCGAACGGCGGGATGATGTCCTATGCTTTGGCCTGTTATCTCAGCAATGAAATAGCCGCAGTAGCATCCATGTCGGGCTGTTTTTCTGACACATCAAGTACGTGTCAACCTTCACATCCTCTGGCCACCTTGAGTATACACGGTACCAATGATGGTGTAATTGCTTACGAAGGCGGGGACGATATCCTAAGTCAGCAAGTCACACTGCAGTACTGGGCACAAGCGAATAATTGTAATGAAACACCGCAGATTACTTCTATTCAGTCTTCCTCCTATCCATTAGAACATTACAGCTATTCAGGTGGGGACAGCAGTGTAGTTGCAGAACTATACAAAGTGATTGGAGGCGATCATTATTGGCTAAACTTCTCTATAGACCAAAAGAATACCAACTGGATCATATGGGAATTCTTTGACCAATTCGATATCTACGGCAAGCGCTAACAGCGAAAAATCGCAACTCTTAAGCACTATCTTTACCGTCGCATATGACGGACCCACTTTTTCATCCTTTCGAAAGTTCTCTCGAAGGCATCTCAGTGCCTGAAGCATTCACGTATCCATTTTTCTATACGCCACATGCCCTTGTGGAGCTCGCTTCCGAAGAACTCCAAAACCACCTCGAAGCAAACGACCTGCATCACAATTTCGGACTTGGCAATCATGAAGATCTCGTGGAGCAAGGTAAGATGTTTGGTGTGCTCGTAGTACGAAACCAAGACGGCCATCTTGGCTGGCTGGCTGCCTATTCAGGGAAACTTCACGAAGAGGTTGAAGGCTATTTTGTCCCTCCCATCTGCGACATACATGCTGCTCAGTCCTTTTACAAAAAAGGAGAGAATGAGCTAAATGCTATGAGCGCGGAGATCCAAGCAAAGGAAAATAACCCTGAACGGCTAAAATCCATCGCCAAGGTCAACGAACGATTGGCAGAAATCAAAGAGCACCTTAGAAAGGGGCGAGCAGATCTAAAAGAGGCTAAAAAGGCCCGCCAAAAATACAGGGAAACAGTAGCCAAGGTGATGAGTGAATCGGACTTTGAAAAAGTTAAAGACCGCCTGGCGCAGGAAAGTATTCAAGGCCAAGTTGCTTTTAAACACCGTAGCAAAGCATGGATTGAGGAACAGGAAAAACTCGAAGCTACCCTTGAAGAATATGCCCGTGAAATAGAGGCGATGAAAGAAGTTCGCAAAGCAAAATCCAACCAACTTCAGCGCGAGATTTTTGACCACTATGTGTTTCTAAATGCTTCGGGTGAGGAGAAGGTGCTGAGTCAATGCTTCCCGGATTTCGACCTTCGCCATCCACCAAGCGGTTCTGGTGATTGTGCAGCACCAAAGCTGTTGCAATATGCCTATCAAAAAGACCTATCCCCCGTTTGTATGGGGGAATTTTGGTGGGGTTCAGCACCGGTTAAAGAAGTACGACAACACAAGTACTTCTACCCCTCTTGTGCTTCGCGTTGTCGCCCCATCCTCGGTCACATGCTGCAAGGATTAAACGTTGAAGAAAACCCATTGTTAACCTTTGGCAAGGACAAGCCGATGCCAGTGGTCTATGAAGACGATGACCTCGTCGTAGTGAACAAGCCCGCTGGATTACTAAGTGTTCCAGGGGTAGATATTGAAGATTCCGCACTCGTGAGAGTAAAGCACATGTATCCGGAAGCTACCGGAGCCATCCTATTGCACCGACTCGATATGAGTACATCAGGGCTACTCATGTTCACCTTGAATCCAAAGGCGAATAAACGCATGCAACGCCAATTCATCAAACGTCAGGTCAATAAGACCTACATCGCCGATGTAGTGGGCACCCTTGAAGTTGATGAGGGAACCATCTCACTTCCATTAGCACCGGATTATTACGACTTGCCAAGGCAGATGGTCTGCCATAAAACAGGAAAGCCTTCAGAGACAAAATGGTCCGTTGTGGCGCGCAATAAAGGCACTACTCGGCTCGCAATGAAGCCAGTCACGGGACGGACGCACCAACTGCGTGTACACTGTGCTCATCCCGAAGGATTAGGGCTACCCATGGTAGGTGACGAATTATACGGAGTTATTGGGGAGCGACTGCATTTACATGCACATAAATTGGAATTCCAACATCCGACTACCAAGGAATTAATTACTATTACAGCACCAATACCGTTCTGATGGCCCTAGAAATAGAAAGAAAATTCCTCTTAAAAGACGATTCTTGGAAATCCCAGGTCGTACGCTCCCATGTCTTGAAGCAAGGGTACCTGGCCTCTTCACCGGAGCCGACTGTTCGTATTAGAACCAGCGACAAGAAAGCGTTTCTCACAATAAAAGGAAAGACAACAGGCATCTCAAGGGTGGAGTTTGAA
>JBNAAX010000024.1:0-27289 GCA_049631665.1 Schleiferiaceae bacterium | reverse complement strand
ATTTTGGTGTTGGCGCCTAAAGCCTCTGCCCAACTTTCATCAGACATGTCTACAAAAGTGAACTTTAAGCCGTAATCAGAAAAAACCTTGGTAAACAAGCGGTATGTGCCGCCGTAGAGGTCATTACAAGCTACGATTTCATCGCCCGGCTTCAAGAATTTCAATAGACAATCAATGGCCGCTAGTCCGGATCCAAACGCCGCGCCGTATTCACCGCCTTCAAGCGAAGCAATAGCTCTCTCTAAGGCGAAACGTGTGGGGTTTTGGCTACGGCTGTATTCAAAGCCCTTGTGCTTACCCGGATACTCCTGAACGTAAGTCGACGTCTGGTAGATGGGCGGCATTACTGCCCCGGTGGTTGGGTCGGGGTGCTGCCCGCCGTGAATGGCAAGGGTCTCAATGTTTTTACTCTTTTCCATGATAGGTGGTTGGAATTACTTGCAGTACTCTTCAAATGCGCCGAGTAGGTTTCCGGCAATCATTTGTGCGGTGCGGCCTTCAATGTGGTGACGCTCGATCATGTGTACCAGCTCGCCGTCTTTAAACAAGGCCATTGCTGGAGAAGATGGAGGGAACGGAAGCATGTGCTTTCTCGCCTCGTCTACTGCCGCTTTATCGTTACCAGCAAATACGGTAATCATACGGTCTGGCTTCACTTCAGATTTTGCCGCGGCCATTGCTGCAGGACGTGCCGAACCAGCAGCACAGCCACATACAGAGTTTACCACTACCAAAGTGGTTCCTTCTGCGGTAATCGCAGCGGTCACTTCTTCCGGTGTTTTTGTTTCAGCATATCCGCTATTTGCAAGCTCTGCGCGCATTGGCGCAATCATATCTTCTGGGTACATATTTAGGATGTGTTTATTAAACAAAGTTAGTGTTTCCTAATGGTTTAAGCGATTGTACATTTGCACCAATTCAAATGACAGAATAATGAGTTCAAACGTACGCGTTCGTTTCGCGCCGTCTCCTACTGGACCCCTTCATATTGGCGGGGTGCGCACTGCATTATACAACTACCTGTTCGCCAAGAAGCACGGCGGCGATTTCTTATTGCGTGTCGAAGACACGGATCAAACACGATTTGTGCCGGGTGCTGAGCAATACATCATTGAGGCTTTGGCCTGGTGTGGCATTAGCCCTGACGAAGGAATAGGCGGCGAAGACAGAGGAAACGGCCCGTACCGCCAGAGTGAACGCAAACCAATGTACCGCGAATACGTAGACCAGCTGCTCGCAGACGACAAGGCATACATCGCCTTCGACTCCTCGGAAGAGCTGGACACTATGCGCCAAATGGCAAAGGATGCCGGTGCTGTGAACTGGCAGTACAACTACATCACTCGCGGTAATATGAAGAACTCTCTGACCCTTCCAAAAGAAGAGGTTGACGCGAAAATTGCAGCAGGTGAGCCGTACGTTGTACGCATCAAGCTTCCGCGCGACCACGAAGTTCGTTTCGAGGACACTATCCGCGGTTGGGTGAGCGTGAACACCAACAACATGGACGACAAGGTCCTTTTCAAAGCTGACGGTATGCCGACCTACCATTTGGCCAATATCGTTGACGATCATTTGATGGGCATCACTCACGTGATACGCGGTGAAGAGTGGTTGCCTTCTGCACCGCTCCACGTTATGCTTTATGAAGCTTTCGGTTGGGAGCGCCCAATATTCGCTCACCTTCCGCTTTTGTTGAAACCAGACGGGCCGGGAAAATTGAGCAAGCGCGACGGCGATCGCCTTGGCTTTCCTGTATTCCCTATCGATTGGAACAACCCTTATACAGGCGAAACAGCTAGTGGTTACCGCGAATTTGGCTTTTTCCCAGGCTCTTTCATCAACATGCTTGCCTTACTAGGGTGGAACCCAGGAACCGAGCAAGAAGTCTTTGACCTTCAAGGTTTGATTGACGCCTTTGACCTGAGCAAGGTTTCTAAATCTGGCGCAAAATTCGACTTCGAAAAGGGCAAGTGGTTCAACCAACTGTACCTACGTGCGTTGAGCGAAGATGAATTGGCCGCTGAGCTTAAAAAGGAGCTAGATAAAGAAGGCCTTTCATACAACGAAGCGCACCTGGGCAAGATTGCAACAATGATGAGTGAGCGCGCAACGTTCCCACAAGATTTGCTTGCCGAGGGCCGATTCCTATTCGAAACTCCAACCAAGTATGACGAGAAAACTCGCAACAAAAAGTGGAAAGACGATAGTGCCGGCATGATGCTGGACCTTTCTGCCCGCTTTGACGCACTGACTGATTTCACTGAAGCCACTGTTGAAGCTGCGTTCAAAGGCTTTTTGGCAGAAAAAGAATTGGGCTTTGGAAAAGTAGGTCCATCCTTCCGCCTTGCTGTAACCGGCAAAGGCATGGGTCCATCAATGTTCACGATTTGTGAGGTCCTTGGTAAACAAGAAGTGCTTTCTCGCATTACTAAAGCAGTAGAAGTTTTAGGATAATGGCAGCAATGCATCAGATTGACGTTCATGGAATCCGCATTTATACCAACCATGGTTGTATGCAAGAAGAAGCGGTAATAGGCTCCCACTACGAGGTAAACATCAGTGTGTGGGCTGACCTAAGCGCTTCTGTTACTTCCGACGACTTGACCGATACTGTAGACTATGTGGCGCTCAATGCCATCGCTAAGGAAGAAATGGCTGTTCGTACCAAACTTCTTGAGGTAGTGTGCCAACGAATGATTGATCGCATCATGAACGAACACCCCATGGTTCAAAAAGCATGGGTGAACGTCGCTAAGCTCAACCCACCCATCAATGGAGATGTAGAGCGTGTCGCGCTGACTTTTACAGCAGAACGATAGAGACAAAATAAACTCGAGGCCGTTAAATATTTTCTCCTATTTTTGGCCTCCCTAAGGTTCCGTGGCCGAGTGGCTAGGCACTGGTCTGCAAAACCAGCTACAGCGGTTCGAGTCCGCTCGGAACCTCAGAACAAGAAAAGCCCCGGCTCGCGATGCGAGCTGGGGTTTTTTAATTGGAACAATGCCGAGCAAGCTCGAGCATTGGGACAGCAAAGGACCGGGGCGTTCTTACTGGCCTTAGGTGACCCAGCGGTCCGCCGAAGCGCAGCGAAGGCAATCCGCCTCAATCCCAATTCACAACTTGATAGAAATAAAAAACCCCGGGAGCCTGTATCCGAGGGTTTTTAAACGATTTAGGTCATCGCTTACAACAAATAATCCGTCGTCATCCATTTGCTTTCGCCACTAGAAATGACACTTCCTACTAGTTTCTTTTGATCGTCTCCTGACGCAACCACTGTGCGAATAGAGAAACTACGTAATGCGTCGTGCACACTCAAAGTGGCCACCGCACTATCCTTGCGGCCGGTAAACGGCAAATAGTCCGGTCCACGCTGACACGCTGCATTAATATTCACACGACACACCTGATTTACCATGTTGTCAACAGCATAAGCAATGGTCGCTTCGTTCTCGCTGAATAGGCTGCACTGCTGGCCGTAATCCGATTGTGAAATCGAATCCATTACCTCTTCAAGATCTTCGTATTCTACAATCGGAACAACCGGTCCAAACTGCTCTTCGTGGAAAATGTCCATAGAACTGTTTACCGGGAACAACACCGTTGGGAAGAATGTGGTGTCGCTGACGGCTCCGGCATTTGCGTTCATCACCTTTGCGCCTTTAGAAACAGCGTCATCCACATACGCCTGCATTTGCTCAACCTTGTTGCGTTCTGGTAGTGGCGTCAACATGGCGTCTGTTTCTGGATGGTCCAATTTTAACCCGTCAACAGCCTTACTAAACTTCTTCATGAACTCGCCACTAATGCTCTTGTGCACAAAAATCAGCTTCAACGCGGTACAACGTTGCCCATTGTAGGACAATGAGCCGTTAACACACTGCTTAACCGCAAGGTCAATATTCGCGTCATCGAAGACGATGCCCGGATTCTTCGCCTCGAGGCCGAGCACCTGGCGCAACCTGTTTGGCTTTGGGTGTTGAGCAACCAACGCGTTCGAACTTTTCGAGTTTCCAATGAGGGCAAGTACGTCCACATCGCCGGTCTTCATAATCGGCCCCGCCAACGTACGTCCTCGACCAAATAAGATGTTTACTACACCTGGAGGGAACGCTTCTTGGAACGCCTCGAGTAGTGGGGTCAACAACAAAACGCCATATTTCGCTGGCTTAAACACCACTGTGTTCCCCATTAAAACTGACGGAATGAGCAAACAAAAGGTCTCGTTTAAGGGATAATTATAGGGGCCCAAACAGAGCACTACGCCCAGTGGTCCGCGTCTTACCTGAGAAATGATGGCACCCTTGCGAGCAACCTTTGAGCCTCGACGATTGAGCTCTTTAAATTCTTCTATAGTGTCTTCAATGTAGTCCACCGTGCGGTCGAACTCTTTGTACGCTGAGCTCTTGTTTTTAGCAATCTCCCACATCAATAGCGTGCTCACCTCCTCGCGCTTGGTCTTCATGATCTCCAAGAACTTCTCCATGGCACCGATGCGCTCTGATGCGCTAGCCGTTGGCCAGTATCCGCGGCCGTTGTTGTATGCTTTTTTCGCTGCATCCAGCGCTTTCAAGCCCGCCGCTTCGTCAAGCGTAGGAGCCTCTCCTAAGTATTGTTTCTGGGTATTGCCATCGTTGTTTATGGGGCCCATCGGACTGTACACTTGTTCCATATCGCCGTTCCAAGTGTGCATTTGTCCATCTATTAAATAGTGCTTCCAGGATATAGGGGCCGGGGCTTCAAATTGCTGAATTTGCTTTGCTAAATTTTTAGCGCTCATAGTGAGAATACGGTTTTGTTAGTGGCGCTAACATCGTGGTTTTCATTCGCGCGAAGCGTGTGAAAAGTAACCTGTTAGGCTAATGTTGTTCGTCTTACGGCACGGCGGTTTTAAGACAATTTATTAACGCACAATCAGTTATAATGTTTAGGACAAATAGGGTAGCCATTTACACCACCCCTTTTGTACCTTCGGGAAAAATCCTATCCAAGATGACCATCTACCCAATTCATACAGGTAATTTCAAGCTTGACGGCGGCGCAATGTTCGGCGTTGTGCCTAAGGGTTTGTGGGAAAGAACCAACCCTGCCGATGAAAAAAACCTTTGTACCTGGGCCATGCGCTCGCTGCTTATTGAAGACGGAAATCGACTCCTATTAATTGACACTGGTATCGGCGACAAGCAGAGCGAGAAGTTCTTCAGCCATTATTATTTGCACGGAGACCACAGCCTTGATGCTTCATTAGCTAGCCATGGGTTCAATCGAAATGATATTACCGACGTATTCTTAACCCACCTACACTTTGACCACGTGGGTGGTGCGGTGCAATGGAACAGAGACCGTACGGGCTACGAGCCTGCTTTTAAAAACGCCACATATTGGACGAATCAGCGCCACTGGAAATGGGCGACCGAGCCAAATGCACGCGAAAAAGCAAGCTTTCTAAAAGAGAACATCCTGCCGCTCGAAGAAAGCGGCCAGCTTAAATTCATTGAAGCGGCAGACGACGCCAACAGAATAGATACCGGCTTGGGTTTTGATGCCTTTGTGGTCAACGGGCATACAGACGCTCAAATGTGCCCTATCCTCGAATACAGGGGAAAAACTGTGGTATTCATGGCGGATCTCTTGCCTTCTACGGGTCATATTCCGCTTCCTTATGTAATGGGTTACGACACCCGTCCTCTAATTACTCTCGATGAGCGCAAAAGAATATTTACCGACGCCGCTGAGAAAGGCTATCACCTGTTCTTGGAACACGACGCCTACAACGAGGTCTGTACCCTTCAAATGACCGAAAAAGGGCCGCGTCTATTAGACCATGGCCGATTAGACCACTTCATGTAATCCACAACAAATGAGAAAACGCCTTTCACTTCTTTTCATTTTTGGCGCAGTAGGCGCACAAGCCCAATATTGGCAACAGGCCGTCGACTATAAGATGCACATCGACCTTGATGTAGCATCGCACCAGTACGATGGAACAAGCACTATCACTTACACGAACAACAGTCCGGATACCTTGCGCAAAGCATATTTCCACCTATACTTCAACGCATTCCAACCGGAAAGTATGATGGATGTACGCAGCCGCACTATCAAGGATCCTGACCGCCGCGTTCAAGACCGCATTTATGGATTGGGTGAGGATGAAATTGGCTATCAAGACATTCAAATGTTCACCCAAAACGGCATAGAGATGTCTTGGTCGGTGAGCGGAACAGTGCTTAAAACTGAACTTGCCGAGCCGATGCTTCCTGGCAGCTCAACCACGTTTGAATTGGCCTGGAAGGCTCAAGTGCCAAAGCAAATTCGTCGTTCTGGGCGCGATAATAAGGAGGGCATCGATTTTACCATGACTCAATGGTACCCTAAGCTTGCTGAGTATGATGAGGACGGCTGGCACCCCGATCAATACGTTGGTCGCGAATTTTACGGTGTGTGGGGAAATTTCGACGTAACCATTGATGCGCACCGCGACTACCTCATCGGTGGAACTGGTGTGCTTCAGAATCCTGACGAAGTGGGTTTTGGCTATGGCGGTGTTGAAAAGGTGCGCGTTCGAAAAAACAAAAAGCGCCGCTGGCACTTTAAGGCGGAGCGTGTTCACGACTTTGCCTTTGCGGCAGACCCTGATTACGTTCACCAACAGATAGACATTCAAAACGGTCCAGTAGTCCACTTGTTGTTTGATCCTGAAACGGCCAACGAAGCGAATTGGGAACTGCTAAAAACAGATTATTTACAGCGCTACTTTGATTTTATGGCTGCCAATTTCGGCGCCTACCCTTATCCCCAGTTCTCTATTATCCAGGGCGGTGACGGCGGTATGGAATACCCGATGTGTACCATGATTTTGGGCGGCGGTGATAAATTTGAGGGCTTCACGGGGCTCTTTGTACACGAAGCCACCCACAACTGGTACTACGGTGTCCTCGCTACCAACGAAGCGGCTCATCCGTGGATGGACGAAGGGTTCACGTCCTATGCAGAAGAGGAGTGTATGAACGTCTTGTTCGAGCATAACGCAGAAAACCCACATCTGAGCGCCTACCGCAGCTATATTTACCTCGACACCTCTGGCCTGAGAGAACCGCTAAGCACCCCTGCCGACCACTTCAACTACAACATGGTCTATGGCATCAGCAGCTACAGCGCGGGCGCCTTGTTCTTGAATCAGCTCGAATACATCATTGGAGAAGAGGCTTTTGCCCGTGGTATGAAACGCTACTGGAACGCTTGGCAATTCAAACACCCAACACCCTATGACTTCCTGCGTATCATGGAGCGCGAAAGCGACCTAGAGCTGGACTGGTACTTGAGCTATTACAAGGATCAAGTGAAGTCTATCGATTACAGCGTATCAGAAGTGAGCCCGGTAATGAATGGCACCACAGTACTCTTCGAGCGAAAAGGTAAGTTCCCGATGCCGCTTGATATAGAAGTGGTTTATGCTGGCGGCTTTGTACAATATTATAACATTCCTCTAGTAAGCATGTATGGCGCGAAAAAGGACCCCAAGTACGATGTGCTCGAACCTTGGGCATGGACACACCCGAGCTACGGGTTCAAAATTCCGTCCAACGGTATGGAGGTTTTAGAAGTCAGAATTGACCCTAGTCAACGTCTCTTAGATATAGACGTTACTAACAATACTTGGAAGAAGTAAACAAAAAGCCCGGCTTGTGAGCCGGGCTTTTTTATTTCCTTTTGCGGCCGCCAGTGCCGTGTTTTTTTGCCTTGTTCATGCGCTTTTTGGCGCCTTTGCCAATGTTATAGTCCTTGGCGTTTTTCGGCTTCTTTTCATGAAACGACGGTCCGGGCTCATCGCTCACGCCGTTCTTTCTTGGGCTGCTTTTACTCATCGAAACTTACCACTACCTTGTCGCTAGTCGCGTGTGCCTGACAGGTCAAAATATACCCGTCCTTCACCTCATCGTCTACCAATGCATAGTTCATAACCATTTCCGCAGAGCCTTCCAGAACCTTAGCGCGACAAGTACAACAAACCGCGCCTTTACAAGCATAAGGAACATCTGCTCCAGCATCTAGTGCTGCGTCTAGAATGAATTCTTTGCCCGTAGCCGCAAAATGAGTCTCCTCCCCGTCCAAGATTACTGTAACAGCAGAGGCGCCAGAAGCAGAAGAGGACACCTCTTTCTTGGCGGCTCCTGCCGCTGTCGTATTAAACAGCTCAAAATGAATTTTCTCCTTAGGTGTGCCTAAAGACTCTAGGGTCTCTGTAACGCTTTCTATCATTCCTAATGGACCACACAAAAAGTGCGCTGTTGTTGCGCCTACCTCAAAGAACTTCTCGTTGAATGCTTTCACTTTTTCTCCATCGATACGGCCCTTAGTAACGTCGCTTCCTTGGTCCTCACGGCTAAGGATGTGGTGAACCTCTAGGCGATCAACATAGGTGTTCTTTAAATCTTCGAACGCGTCTTTAAAGATGATGCTGTTGCTGTTTTTGTTTCCATAGAACAGCGTAAACGTGCTGTTTGAATCGCTCTCTAAAACAGTTTTGGCAATAGACATAATCGGAGTAATTCCAGACCCTGCTGCCCATCCAACTACGTGTGATGGTTCTCCGGTGGGCTGCCACTTGAAATTACCCATAGGCGGCATCGACTCAATGGTCATTCCTGCCTCTAGGTGTCTGTTGGCGTGGGTAGAAAACTTTCCTCCTTCAATTTCTTTTACAGCTACACGAAGCTCTCCGTCGCTAGGCGCGGCACAGATTGAGTACGATCTGCGCACCTCTTCGTTTGCTATAGTTGTTTTTAGGGTCAGATATTGACCCGGCAAGAAAGTAAACTTCTCCTGGTGCTCTGCGGGAACATCAAAGGCAATGCTCACTGCTTCTTCTGTTTCTCTGCGTACTTCTGAGATGGTTAGCGGGTAGAAAGATGTGTCGGTCGATTTGCTCGTGTCCGCCATTAATGACGGCTTGTCCTCTTTCTTTTTCTTAAAAAACTTCAGCATGCTTCGTAATTTGGAGGGTAAAGGTAAACCCGAATTTTAAACCATAACAGAAGATAGCGTGTTGTGTTTTAACTTTGTAAGCAACCAAATACACAGAATATGGGAACCAACGTTTCTTTAGAGGACAAATTCCAGGCTTACGTCGACGCTGAAAACAGGGTCGAGCCTAAGGACTGGATGCCTGAAAAGTACCGCAAAACCCTCGTCCGCCAAATCTCACAGCATGCCCACAGTGAAATCATTGGTATGCAGCCTGAGGCCAATTGGATTACTCGTGCACCATCGCTTCGTGCCAAGCTGATCTTGCTAGCAAAGGTTCAAGATGAGGCGGGCCACGGACTTTACTTGTACTCTGCGGCCGAAACCTTGGGTGAGCCAAGAGAAAAGATGATTGCCGACCTACAGAGCGGCAAGGCGAAATACAGCTCAATTTTCAATTACCCCACACCATCGTGGGCAGATATGGGCACCATTGGCTGGTTGGTCGATGGCGCGGCTATCCAAAACCAGATAATGCTAACAAGAACCTCTTACGGTCCTTATGCACGTGCCATGGTGAAGATCTGTAAGGAAGAAAGCTTCCACCAGAGACAAGGATATGAGGTTGTGATGAAATTGGCCCAAGGAACACCAGAACAAAAAGCAATGGCTCAAGAAAGCTTGAACCGTTGGTGGTGGCCTTCACTCATGATGTTTGGTCCGTCAGACGACAACAGTCCAAACTCTGAACAAAGCATGAAGTGGAAAATCAAGCGCAAGAGCAACGATACACTACGCCAAGAGTTCGTGGATAAAACGGTTCCGCAAGCAGAATATCTAGGCCTTACTATTCCTGATGCCGACTTAAAGTGGAACGAAGAACGCGGCCACTACGATTTCGGTGAAATCAACTGGGCTGAATTTTATGAGGTTATCAAGGGCAACGGCCCTTGTAACAAAGAGCGTATTGCACATCATGTAAAGGCACACGAAGAAGGTGCTTGGGTTCGTGAAGCGGCAAACGCTTATGCTAAGAAGCAAGCAGTTCGCGCGTCTAACGACGCTTCGGCTGCATAACAATTAACCGCTACCGCTATGAGTGAATCTAACTGGAAACTTTGGGAAGTTTTTCTCAGGAGCAAGAACGGACTGTCCCACAAACACGTAGGAAGTCTTCATGCTGCTGATGCCGAAATGGCTATAAAAAATGCACGAGATGTCTACACAAGACGTTCGGAGGGCATTAGTATCTGGGTGGTTCCTTCAGAGGAAATAACCGCAAGTTCGCCCGACGAAAAAGATCCTTTGTTTACTCCTTCGGACGATAAAGTATACCGTCATCCCACCTTCTACGACATCCCTGATGATGTCGAACACATGTAAGCCATGGCAGGAGGTTGGTTAAACGGCGTAAGGCGCGACTTTACAAAAGACGAAGCGCTCAAAGAATACTTCTACTTTTTAGCAGACGATTCGCTCATACTGGGGCAGCAGCTCAGCAAATGGTGTTCAAACGGCCCCGTCTTAGAACAAGATATTGCCATCATTAATACCGCATTAGACCATATTGGGAGGGCTCGATTGCTCTACCAAGAACTGGCTCGATTAGAAGGTGGTGATGCGACAGAGGATACTCTCGCGTACTTCCGCGATCATTTACAATTCAAAAATGCGTTGCTCGTTGAACAACCTAACGGTCATTGGGGCGATTCCGTGGTCCGCAGCTTTTTCATTGACACCTTTAACTTCTACTTATACGATGCGCTAAGGAGCTGCAAAAACGAAGCCCTTAGGGGAATAGCGGAGAAGGCTATTAAGGAAATCTCCTACCAAGCACAATGGAGCGCAGAATGGGTTGTGCGCCTAGGAGACGGAACCGAAGAGAGCCACAAGAAGGTTCAAAAAAGCGTTGACGATTTATGGATGTGGAGCGGTGAGTTGTTTGAAGACCACCCCGTGTTCGAAATTCTTAAAGACGAGCTGCCCTCGTTTGTCTCGTTCAAAGAGCAATGGATAAAGAAGGTGGCAGAAGTATTAAAAATGGCAACCCTCATCGTGCCGTCGCCCGAACTGTGGATGCAGACCGGCGGCCGTTACGGTATTCACAGCGCACAGCTTGGCTACATTCTCGGTGAAATGCAAAGCTTGGCACGCACTTATCCAGACGCAACCTGGTAGTATAGAAGCCTAGCGTTGTTGATTTCTTAACATTATTTAACCTTCCGGTTTGTTTTTTGGCACGCGCTTTGCGTTAAGGTGCTTGACGATATAGTTATCGTACGTGTTTTTGTGTTAAGCGAGTGAGGGTTAAAGTGGGGACTTTAGCCCTCTTTTCTTTTGTAGAATAAAAGAAAGTACAAACAACAAGAAGCTTACCACCGCCATCGATCCGCTGATAGAGGCCTCCAATAAATCAGATACAAAGTACCCTCCTACAGCGCTCAATAACCCCTGAAGTACAATAAAAAGTACCATAAACCTCAGGTCTTTTGTGAGCAAGTATGCTGTTGCCGCAGGAACTACTAAAAATGCAATGACCAGAATAGCGCCTACACTTTCAAAGCTCACCACGGTAGCCACCGAGGTAGCCGCCATTAATGCATAGTGCCAGAGGGCTGTTCTTATACCCACACTTTTTGCGTATTCCGGGTTGAAACTGGTGAGAACCCACCCTTTGTAGCCTAGCCAAAAAACCGCTTGGGTAAAAATAAAAAGCACAGACAATGTCCATACAGCACTCGGAGCGCGAAGACCAAATAGAGTGGTTTGTTGCAGGGGCACAAAAGCGAGCTCGCCGTGAAGCACACAATCGGCGTCAATATGTGCCTGTCCTGCGTATTTAGTAACCAAAATAACACCTACCGCGAACAAAAAGGTGAATACCGTACCCATTGCAGCATCGCCCTGCATTTTACCCTTAGAAGAAAAGAATTGGATCAAAAACGTAGTTAAAACCCCCATGATGATTGCTCCTAATAACAAAGGGAGCGATGCACGAGACCCGCTGATTAAATAGGCAATAACTATTCCCGGCAGCACCGCATGAGAAAGCGCATCACCCATCATGCTCATTTTGCGCAACAACAAGAGATTCCCTAGCATTCCTGTAGAGGAGGCCACCAAAAAACCGGTTATGATAATCCAAATTGCATCCATATTACACTAGATCTGGATCTGGAATTATTTCATGAATCTCTAATAGCGGATTGAACCTCGAACACAGCCCTAACTCACGTAGAATCTCTTCTTCAATCTCAGGGGTTAAGAAGTGTTCCATGGTTTCCGCTTCATCGTGAACCAAATGAACGCTCATTTGCATTCGACGCTGGAGATATACCTCCCATATCTTGTGGCGGCGGTCAATGTCCGCACCGTAACTCCTGCCTGCTGTACTCAATGTAAATCCCCCATGAACTGGACGAATAAGTCCTTTGCTGCTTAAGCGGCCAACTGTTCTGTTCCAAAGGTTTGGTTCAAAAAACTGTCGTTGATTAATAGATTCACGAGTAAACAACTTGCCTTTACCGCGCACTTCATTTTGAACCGCGGCCTTAAGAAGGTTTTCTTCGTTAATTCTTCTGCGAAGCATCAGTTTGTTCCACCGCTGATAAACAATACCCTTGCGCGGTGCGAACAACATCGAAATGAAGGCTATTATACTTACGCTTACTATTGTCCATGGACCTGTAGGCATATTGGTCTGGGAATAGCTCACAAACGCCCCTATCCAACCTCCTAATGAACCGAAAACACCGCTGATAATAAGCATCGGAACCAATCTATCAGTCCAAAAACGAGCTGCTGTCGGCGGTATGATCAAAAGCGCGCTCATCATAACAATACCAACAGCCTTAATACCAACACTAATGGTGAGTATGGTGATGATACTAATGAGGGTATCTATTTTCTTTCTACTGATGCCAATGCTCTGGGCATAATCAGAATTGAAAATAATGGCTTTGACACTCCAATAGCTTGCTATGATTAATCCAAGAACCACTAGACTAACGCTTGCAAAAGCAATACTGTCCGCCGGTGTCATTGCAGCGGCATTCCCAAATATGTAATGATCTAACCCGCTTTGGTTCCCAACATGCCTTGATTGGATCATGGTGAGTAGAACAATGCCTAAACCAAAGAAGCTTGACAACACTATAGCAAGGGCACTATCGCCTTTGATCTTACTTTGTTGTGTGATGTAATCTACCACCCAGATGCTCATCCACCCACTGATGGCGGCTCCCAAAATCATCACTGCGGGATTCTTCACGCCGCTCAAAAGAAACGCAATTAACACGCCAGGCAACATGCTGTGTGCAACCGTCTCTCCTACTAGTGTTTTCTTCCGTAGAAAATTAAAGCTCCCTACTGTACCGCTCATGCCTCCTAGAAGCACAATAGCGATGACCACATAACGAACGTTTGGGTCTTCTAAACTGAGGTATTTGAGTAGTACATCCAATTAATTCAGGAATTCCGCGATGGTCTTAGCGTTAAAGATGAGCATTTTAAAATACGTGTTCTGATCCTCTTCACTTCCTAAAGAATCGCTCAATAATTCGGGTCCAATTTTCACCTCAAACCCTTTTGAAGCACAGCCCCTTTGAACACTCTCCATAGCCTGAGGGCTAATGATGTTTTCGAGGAAGATGGCAGGAACCTTTTGTTCAACGATGAAATCAACCAAATCTGTAATCTCGCGTAGACCAAACTCGCTTACGGTACTAGCGCCTTGGAGTGCCTTAACTCGTAATCCATAATCCCTTGCAAAATAACTGAGTGCATCGTGTGTGGTAATAACTAATCGTTGTTCCTCTGGTATAGTGTTTACGATGTTATTTACCTCTGTAGCTACCGAATCCATCGCTGAAAAGTATTGGCCCATTTTTAACTCAATACCCGCTGCTTCATTTGGATAATTTTGGAGCAATTCTCCTACGATAGTTTTGACTGAATTTTGTACTAACTCCTTATCAAACCACGCGTGCGGATCAGTCGATGCTGGGAAATTTGGATCGCGAATAATTAACTCATTAGGAAAATTCTTAGCAGCATCGATAATAAGTTTATCCTCCATGTGCTCCAGAACTTCAATAATCTTCCCTTCTAAATGAAGTCCGTGGTAGATAATCACATCTGCCTCGCGCAACAGGTCTAAATCCTTCTTTGATGGTTTGTACACGTGAGGATCTATACCCACTTTTAGTAGTGGTAATACTTCCATTTTCTCTGAAGCAACATTACTTACCCAATCTGTCATGATACTCGTAGTACAAACTACTTTAATTGTATCATCAGCTGGCTCCACTGATGGAGCAGCACAAGAAAATAGAACTAGTCCAGTAAGAACGGAAAGGAGGTAACGCATCTTATTTTGATTTATTCTAAATAACAAAAGTAACTCGTAGAGTTGTTCGAAACCCCTTGAGAAAGTCTTTTTTTAATCCAACCGGTCGCAGAGCTATTCATCGTATTTTTAGAGGGAATCTATAACCCAATACATGGAAGCATTTACACCTTCGCAGATCTTAGAATCGTTACATCTTACTGGAACTATCCACGGAACCTCAACTGGGCAGCAATGGATGGAAAGTAGTGATACTATTACTTCTAACTCTCCTATTGATAACCTGGAATTAGGTAGTCTTAGTATCACAACAAAGGAGCAATATGATGCAGTAGTTACTGCCTCCTCTGAGGCTTTTAAAACACTTCGTAGTATACCCGCTCCTAAAAGAGGAGAGCTCATGCGTCAATTCGGAAATGGCCTCCGCAAAGAAAAAGCAGCACTTGGTGCCCTAGTTTCCCTAGAAATGGGGAAAAGCTACCAAGAAGGTTTAGGTGAAGTACAAGAAATGATAGATATCTGTGATTTTGCCGTTGGTCTTTCGCGCCAGTTATACGGATTGACAATCAAGAGTGAAAGAACAGCCCACCATATGATGGAACAATGGCATCCACTTGGTGTAGTAGGTGTAATTTCTGCATTCAATTTCCCGGTTGCTGTTTGGGCTTGGAATTTTGCATTAGCAGTAGTTTGTGGTAATACCGTAGTTTGGAAAGGCAGTGAAAAAGCACCATTATGTGCAGTAGCTTGCCAACATATTTGGAATAAAGTTGCCGCAGCAAATAACCTTCCAGAAGGAATTTCTTCCATCATCACTGGTGATTATACTCGTGGTGAGTGGATGACCCACGATGAAAGAATACCACTTATTTCAGCTACAGGTTCTACGAGGATGGGAAGAATAGTTGGTGCTCAAGTTGCCTCAAGATTTGGAAAGTCTATTCTAGAATTGGGCGGAAATAATGCAATCATCATTACACCAACATGTGATTTAAAAATGACTGTTACAGGTGCTTTGTTTGGTGCAGTTGGAACATGTGGTCAACGTTGTACTTCAACCAGAAGACTTATTATCCATGAAAGTGTCTATGATAAAGTGAAGAACGCTTTGATTGAAGCATACGGTCAGATAAAAATTGGTAACCCACTTGATGAAAGTAATCACGTTGGACCACTGATCGATCAAGATGCTGTAAATGCCTTTTTGAATACTATTAAAAATGTACAAGCCGAAGGTGGAAAAGTACTCTACGGGGGTGAAGTACTTGAAGGTGGAATTTATAACGATGGATTCTATGTTCAGCCTTGTATTGTCGAAGCATCAAACAACTATGATAGCGTTCAAAAAGAAACCTTCGCCCCTATTCTTTACTTATTGAAATATGAAGGTGAAGTAGAAAATGCCATCGCTATACAAAACGATGTGAAGCAAGGTTTGTCCAGTGCAATTATGACTAGTGACGTTAGAGAAGCACATATTTTCTTGAGTGAAAGTGGTTCAGATTGTGGTATTGCTAATGTGAATATTGGAACCTCAGGAGCTGAAATTGGTGGAGCCTTCGGTGGAGAAAAAGAAACTGGCGGTGGCCGTGAAAGCGGATCAGATGCTTGGAAAGCTTATATGCGCCGCCAAACCAATACCTTGAACTACGGTAAAGATTTACCACTTGCACAAGGTATTGAATTCAACATCTAAAGAATGATTACAGAAGTAAAAGTGGGGACAGAAGAACTTTCTGCGCCCCCTTTTTTTTTAGGTATCGGTAGCTGTTTTGTTAGCAACCTTAATCCTTATCTCAATAATTGGGGATACGAGTATCAATTCAATCCTCTAGGCACTTCTTTTAATCCTATCAGCATCGTAAAACAGCTGCGCTGGATTTTTTGCAATGAGGAATTATCGCTCGCTTTTAATCATCAAGGAATTTTTCATCAGCTCGATGCGGCTAATAAGTGGCAGGATGAAACTATTTCTGCCCTTGAGGAATCCATAAATAAAACGAGAAGTGAGGTTCTCCAATACCTGAATCAACCTGGTAAAAATCTCGTTCTAATCATCTCTTTAGGAACGGCACATGCTTGGTTTAAAGAGGATCATTTAGTTAATAATTGCCACAAGTTACCAGGACAATTTTTCCAGCGAAGGCTGTTGAGTAAAGAGGAAATAGTGGCTGAATGGCAACACACTTTACAGCAACTGCCGGAAAATTTAAAAATCATTTTCACCGTGAGCCCAGTTCGTTACACTAGAATTGGTTTACAGGATAGCTTTTTAGGAAAATCAATCTTACGAACAACAATAGAAGAACTCTTAGTATCTCCTAAAGTCGTGTATTTCCCAAGTTTTGAAATTATCAATGATGAGCTTCGAGATTATTCTTTCTTCGAATCGAATGGTACACATCCTAATTCAAGAGCTGTAGAAGTGGTTATGAAGCGATTTAAGGCGTTTTTAGGTCTTTAATAACCTGGGTCTTAGAATTGATAATTTAAGTACTGCAGCGACGCTAATTGCATCTGTAATTATTCCATCCATCACTTGCTGGTATAATTCTGAAAAATGAATCTTCTCAACGGTCAGATTTTCAGTGTCCTCAGGTTGACTCTTTCCTTCGGTAAGATCTTCAGCTATGAAAACAATGGCTTTTTCATTACTTACACTATTACTTAAATGCATCTCTAGAAGCGGCGTCCAGTTCTGGGCAGTATATCCTACTTCTTCTAATAATTCACGTTTTGCACTTTTCAAAGGATCGGTACCGTGTGGTCCCCCACCTTCAGGAATCTCCCAAGAGTAAGTATTTAAAGGAAATCTAAATTGACCCACACGCCAGGTGTAACCGTCTTTATCGATTGGTAAAATGCCAATAGCTAAATTTTTAAAGTGAACCTCTCCATAAATCCCAGCGCTTCCACCTGGAGTAACGACATCATGATGTATCAACTTAATCCATGGATTATCATATTTAACTTCTGATTGGTTAATTATCCAATCACCTTTATATATAATAGTATTCATTTAAAATATTTAATAATAATAATAGCGTGTTGATAACCGTGATAACTCTGTTACAGTAATCCTATGATTTATAACTTATCAATAGTTGTTATCATGATTAAAGTACTGTAATTACTTAGGTAAATAGAGTTTACTAACGTTATTCACAGTGTTAATTCATAAAGTGAAGTATGGATTGTTAAATACTAATTCATTTTAGAGCTGTTAGTATGTATTCTTTTCCTGTGGACCGATTTTGAAGAAGTAACAACAACTATAAGCCACTCTTCAAAATATATTTTTCATATGCAAGAATATGTGAATAATACAAGGTCGAGTTTTAAAATTCTGTTCATAGGTTGTTCACATTAATCAACTAGGTTATACACAACAATTACGACCTTTGTAAAAACAACAAGTATTATGAAGATTGCTATTGGGACCGATCACGCCGGTGTAGAATTAAAAATGGAATTAGTTAAAGTGCTTGAAGCACACGGTGCGGAAGTATTAGATCAAGGACCTTTTTCTAACGATAGTGTTGATTATCCAGATTATGGACATAAAGTAGCTTCACTAGTGTCTCAGGGTACTTGTTCTCTTGGTGTGGTTATCTGTGGTTCTGGTAACGGAATTAATATGACCGTGAATAAGTATCAAAATATTCGTGGTGCGTTATGTTGGTTACCAGAGATTGCAGTATTAGCTCGTCAACACAACAATGCAAATATTATTGCAATTCCTGCTCGTTTTGTGAGTACTGAAGAGGCTAAAGAAATTATTAATGCTTTCCTTACTAATGAATTTGAAGGAGGTAGACATGAACGTAGAGTTGGAAAGATAGCGTGCTCTTAATGAAGCACTTGTATATCTAAAATTCCTTCATAGCTCGACATTTGAGTTGGTATATCAAGTGTTTTTAAACTTTCTAGGTACCTATAGGAATAACCTAATAACATACCTGAAGGCGGGTACATATTATTAATGTTATTATAAATTTCCAGAGCATCGAGGTCTTTACTGTACGCTGGAAAAACAGTACTAACACCCCCAAGTGCCAGTCTTAAATGATCATTGAGACTTCCTTCAAACAAAGGATAAAGTTTGATCTGAGGAGTACGGGTATTCATTCCCCAAGAACAAACATGAATACATTCTAACCCTGAGGCGGCAATACCTGCGAGATGAATCTGGGAATCAATATGATTATATAAAGCAAGTCCGGTAATACCACGAGTTAGTGAATTATCAGCATTCAACTTTGTTAGAAAATCATCTTCTAACTCTTGAATTACAATTACGTAGTAATCTTTACTCAAGTATTTAACCAAAGAGTCGTTGGCCGTTATATTTAGATCTGAGAAAAATAGTATCGCCGGATTCTTACGCTTACCTTTTGTTTGAAAAGTGTAGTTATCATAAGAGGTTAAAGTACTGGATGTACGACAGCTGGTAAGACATGAAAGAAGGAATAGAAATAAAAGACTTTGTAAGACGTATTTTTTTACGTAAATCATTGTATTTCAGTTTATTAACTATTTTTCTAAGTGGTTTTACAGCACTCTTTATAACGACTATTAACCTATGGTTTATTCCAGGGTTGTTTAGAATACAGCAGGTAGGTAAGATATATATATTATTGACGCTGTTAACCGCTCTTCTTTACCCGATGCGCTACCTATTCCTAGCTCTGGGTGTTCGATTTCTTTCTAATAAATATTTAGCGAAGGTAGTTAAGGAATACGATGGGGGTCGATTCAATCAATCTTTAGACTTAGGAGAGAAAGGCGAAATAGGAGAATGGTCATCCCGTATAGCTTTATTAGAAAGTAAAAACACGTTAGGTTTATTAATAAGTACGATAAAGTATCACTGGACCTATCGTTATATACTTACAGGTGTTACTCTTTTAACTCTAGTTGCACTACTATTTTATAGACCGCTAAAAATTAGTACCGACGAGTTGATTACCGGACAGTATCGAACTAGTGAGGAGATAAGAATATTACCTGATACTATTTACACTAATTTCTACACTGAACCTGATGTATCGCAGTTTATCGATTGGAACTTAGATATAGAAGAAGTCCCAAGTGTTGTTATAACTAATTCTAAACACAAGGTTTTAAAGAACGGTAGATTAGTTAAAGAATTATGGATCGTCTGTGATTCTGTAATATCTGTTACGTCGTGGTCAGCTTTTATTATGCCACCTACTTATACAAACATTAAACCTTACCGTTTATCCGATACTATAAAAGCTATTAGCGGTAGTTCGGCAGCAGTAAATTTTAAAGGCTTACTAACGGAATATTTAGAGCCAGTTGTTTCACGTGAAACAAAAAACGGTTTACCCGAGGCTATTATTACAACGAAAACTAAGTTATTAGAGTTTAGTGGTCTAAATCAGTTATTCGAGATTCCAATACAAGTAACCCAGGATTTTCCTCCAAGTATTGAGGTAATTGAAAATAACTATGATTCTTTAGTGATCAAGTGTACGGATGATTTCAAACTAGACAGAGTTCTAATTGAATCACAAGTAATAAGAGGTGTAGGGTTATTTTCAGTTGAATGGAAGGATGCTAAACTAAGTATTGAGGCTTATGATAATTTAAATCAACGCGCTAAGCGGACTGTACAGAGACCACAAATGTCTTACCAAGCACTGGAATCCGAGTTGAGTCAAAACGCAACATTAAAAGTTCAACGGTTCAAGTCTTATCTGAATTCCAAGGAACAAGAAATCAAAGACAGACAACCTTTTGAACTCAGAAAACTATTGGAGAAAAAGTTGGATGAGAATAAAAACATAGATTTTTCTGAGCCCGAGCAAGAGAAATTAAATGTTATAGAGCAGGCATTGGATGAGCTATGGGAAATTCAGAAGTTGATTAATGCCTTAGAAATGGTTTCACGTGAAACCAATGAGCCACTAGATTCGGTGATAAATACATCAATTAACGAACTGAATACTACAGATAAAGAAGAATTAAGAGAAGAGCTCAATAAACTTGAATCACTCCATAAAAGTGGTGGCCAAAGAGAAGAACAAGCGAAAGACAGTGCTCAAAAATTAAAACAGTTATTAGCGGAATCTACGGTTGATATACAATCAGAAAACATTGAACGCTTAAAAAGAATGCTTAAAAATTCTTGGAAAACTAGTGTTGTTCAAGAGGTAAATAAAGCAATACGATCCGGTTCACGTTACAGAGAGCAAAGAACATTATTAACCGTTCAACGAGAGATTTTAGACTCTCTGGAAATTATTTTAATTACCGATCCAATGCTAGGCAGGGTTTTAAATGACGCTGCTGTATCTATTACCAATGCAGTAAAAGAGTTAGAGTCGGCGCTTTTACTTTCTAAAAATATAGAAGTTAAAACCGCTTATATGGTTACTGCATTAAATGATTTAAACGCGGTTCTTTACGATATACTACAGAGCGAGAAACAATCTTTGGCCAGTTCTAAAAAGGAATGTAAGAAAGGCCGACCAGGTCAAACAGGTAAACCTAGTAAGGGTAAAAAAGGAAATAAACCTTCAAAAAAGAAAAGCTCAGAATCCGGAAAGAGTCAAGGCAAAAAACCAGGCAAAAAAGGTGTTTCTAGAAAGCCGGCAGAAGAGGGTAAAACGCGAGGCGAACAAGGAAAAGGCACGAAAGAACTCCTTAAAGAGCTGGACAAGAAGTTAAATGGGTTAAAAGAATTAGGCGATGGTTCAAAGTCTCAAAAACTGGAAGATTTAAAAAGACAACTTCTGTTTGGCACACCGAAGGAGAACGAAAGTCAAGGTGAGTTCGAAAATAGATTGTGGGAAAGCTTTGATTCAGAATTTCAAAAGGAAGAACAAGGACAGGAGCGTAAGGCTAATACTGGGGACGAGTCTAGTTCTGAGACTGGGACAGAGATTATTATTAAACCTTCAAACAATACCGTAAGCGACTTACCTTTGCCGGTATTGAAAAAGAAGTAAGTTGATTCCTGTAGAAGCACATATTATATCAGTTTTTGAAAATATCTATCAAGACCTGAGGTTTGGTGATATCTATATTCATTGGATGAATGATGAAGAGCTTTTAGAAGTAAACAGAAAGCACTTGAATCACGATTACTATACAGACATTATTACGTTTGATTACACGCGTCGAAACAAGATATCTGGTGAGCTGTTTATAAGTGAGGATAGAATAGAAGATAATGCTAAGCAGAATGATGAGCCTTTGGAGAGAGAACGAAATAGAGTTGTCGCCCATGGCATACTTCATCTGATAGGATTTGGCGATAAAACCGACGAAGAGAAAGCGGTAATGCGATCAAAAGAAAATGAAATTTTAGACCTACTGTGAGATGGTTCTAGATGAAAAATATGATGTAATTGTCGTCGGTGGCGGTCATGCCGGCTGTGAGGCTAGTTACTGTGCTGCTAAGATGGGTGCTAAAGTGCTACTGATAACGATGAACATGCAGACTATTGGCCAAATGAGCTGTAATCCAGCGATGGGTGGAGTGGCTAAAGGTCAGATAGTCAGGGAGATAGATGCTTTAGGAGGGGGTTCAGGTACCATTACAGACAAGAGTATGATTCAGTTTAGAATGCTGAACAGAAGCAAAGGACCTGCCATGTGGAGTCCTCGTGTTCAAAGCGACCGAATGCTCTTTGCACAGTATTGGAGAGACCTGCTTGAAGAAACCGAAGGCCTGAGCATGTTCCAAGACATGGTTACTGGAACACTAGTATCTGACGGCACCGTTCACGGGGTAAAAACTGCTTTAGGAATGACCTTCGAGGCACATACAGTGGTTCTTACCAGCGGCACCTTTATGAACGGTTTAATCCATGTAGGAGACCAAAATTTTGGGGGTGGTAGAGCCGGCGAAAGAGCAAGCACTGGAATTACTGAAGAGCTTATTCAATTAGGCTTTGAAGCAGGCAGAATGAAGACGGGTACACCACCGAGAATTGACGGCAGAACCATCGGTTTTAATCTCATGGAAGAACAGCCGGGCGACGAAGATCCTGGACAATTCAGTTTCTTGGGTCAGTCAAAACTAGAAAAGCAAAGGAGCTGTTGGATCACCCACACTTCACAAGAAGTACACGACACCTTGAAAAAAGGGTTTGATCGTTCTCCCCTCTTTAATGGGGCTATTCGAGGTACAGGTCCGAGATATTGTCCTTCTATTGAGGATAAAATTGACCGATTTGCAGAGAAAAATTCCCACCAAATCTTCGTTGAACCCGAGGGTTGGAACACCGTAGAGGTATATGTAAATGGGTTTTCTACAAGTTTACCTGTAGAGATACAATATGAAGCTTTGCACAAAGTAAGAGGCTTTGAAAACGCGAAGTTCTTCCGCCCAGGCTATGCCATTGAATACGATTACTTCCCTCCTACTCAGCTTAAGCATACGTTAGAAACAAAGCTAGTTAGTGGTTTGTATTTCGCGGGTCAGATTAACGGCACAACGGGATACGAAGAAGCGGCTTGTCAAGGCTTGATGGCCGGGGTAAACGCGGTTCGTGCTGTACGCGGCGATTCGCCTTTTATTCTAGGCAGAAACGATGCATATATCGGAGTATTGATTGATGATCTCATCACAAAAGGTACCGAGGAACCGTATCGAATGTTTACCTCTCGTGCTGAATACAGATTGCTCCTAAGACAAGACAATGCTGACCTACGATTGACTTCGTTGGGCTATGAAATAGGTCTTGCCGGCGAGCAAAGAAAGAAGTTGCTTGAGCAAAAAATTGAGCTCATTGGTTTAGGAAAAACCGCTCTAGATAAGAGTTTGCCGTTAGATAAAATCAATACAGTCTTAACCGCTCAAGAAGAAAAGCCGGCTAAGGAGAAAACTAAGACGAACAAACTGGTAGCTCGACCTAATATCAAGCTCGATAATTTTGAGTCGTATTATTCGGGAGAATCTTGGTGGACAAACGAGGTTGTTGAACAACTAGAAATTGATATTAAGTACGGCGGCTACATTGCGCGCGAAGAGGAAAACGTCGCGAAGATGAAGCGCTTAAACGATAAGGAAATCCCTGAAAACTTTGACTACTACAAGGTAAAAGGCCTTAGTTTTGAAGGAAGAGATAAGTTAGACGCCATTCGTCCAGCCACTATTGCACAGGCCAGCCGTATTAGCGGAATAAGTCAGAGCGATATTCACGTGTTGCTGGTTTACATGGGACGATAAAAGGCAGGACCTAATTACGCTATGAGAGAAGAGTTGAAACATTGTCCTGTTTGTGAGGCAACGTCGTTTGAAGAGGCAGTAAGTACCGTAGACTATTCTACAAGCAAGGAAGAGTTCACGGTTCAGAAATGTACAGAATGTTCACACCTGTTTACCAGCCCAAGGGTGGTTGAAACTGAAATTGGACCGTATTACGATAATCCAAATTACATCAGCCATACGAACGAAAACAAGAGTCTGTTCGGACAAGTATATCAAGTGCTTCGTGGCGTTAATTTGAGTAGAAAACTCTCCTACGTAAATGCTGTGTTTACTGGTCAAGGCACTGTTTTGGATTACGGTTGTGGTACAGGCCAATTTTTAGAAACATTGGTACAAAGTGGAAAAAACGCGGTCGGTGTGGAAATAAACGATAACGCTCGTGCTGCTGCTCAATCTTTCGGCTCTGTTAGCGCCTCCATCGAGGGAGTAGAAAAAGGCGTAGAGGTCATTACGATGTGGCATGTATTGGAGCACATCTATGATCTAAATGGATTGCTCTCAAGCTTCAAAGAAAGACTACTTCCTGGAGGTCACCTCATTATTGCGGTTCCGAACCCTGAGAGTCATGATGCCGAGCATTATGGTAAATATTGGGCGGCCTGGGATGTACCGATTCATGCGCACCACTTCACAGAGGCGAGCGTTTCTAAGTTGTTGGGCAACCATGGTTTTGACCTGCAAAAAGTCATCCCAATGAATATGGACAGCTACTACATCTCGTTACTATCCGAACAATACAAGAGCGGCACAGAAAGCAAAACTCTAGGCCACTGGATAAAGGCGCTTTACAGAGGTTTTGTGAGCAACCTGAAAGCTGGCAAAACCAATACAAGCTCAAAGAGTTACGTCTTTAAACTAGGCTAGTTTATTGTCCCCTAAATGCGCGGTGCAATTGGTAACTCGCGTGTGTGAGCGAGGTTTTTAAATGGATGTTCCGCTCTAAATCTCCTAGACAAGACCCCAACGTTTTTGTAATTAACTGTGCGCCCGCTGGAATAACAGCGGTGCTGAGCTTCTGAACGTTGATGGCGCCTAAATCGGTCGCTGAAGAATCGGTCGCTTGAACGTTGTGGTAATAACCTCTTTCGAGGAAGTGCATAGATCTAGTAATCAAGGTTTTTACAGCCTCTTTCGGTTGTGTGGCCAATTCATTGACGACCGCCGTAATCTCCACAGGAGCCCCTTTATAGCACGTGCGCATCCAATTTGCAAAGAGCTCAATCTGTGTGGTGCTTGGATCGTTTTTCGCTGTGATAGCCGCACCAAGATTTGGTGCAAACACCATGTTTAGAAGCGCCTTTAAACTCTCTGCTTCTCCACTAAAGTGCTGTTCAAACGCATTCGCAGTTAATGGTTTGCAGTGCCACGATGCACAACGCGAAAGAATGGTGGGCAACAACCTTCCTTTGTTGTGTGTAACAAGGATGATATAAGTGTTGTCTAAGGGCTCCTCGATAAGTTTTAAGAGCTTGTTTGAAGCGCGTACTTTGATTGCTTCAGGCATCCACAGTAGTAACACCCTGTTTTTTCCCTCGGCTGCTGTGAGGCTTAGCTTGTGCTGCAGGTTCTGGATCTCCTTTACTGGAATTTGAAGCTGTTGATTTTTGGTAGCAATGGTTTGTTGCCAGCTGTTTGGGTCGAGAAAAGGATTATTGATGAAGGACTCGCGGAATTGGACCAAAAAATCATCTGAAGTCCCTGTGGTGCCACCCGAGACTATAGGAAAGGTCAAATTCAGATCGGGATGCTCCAGCTTCGCTACACGGGTACACCCTCGGCAGGATCCACATCCGGTTTCGTGTTCACACAACAACAGTTTCGAGAGCTCCAACGCTAAAGGAAGCCCGTCCTCCCCTTGCCCACTAGAAATAAGATTGGCGTGGTGCAACTTTCCCGTAGAGGTTGCGTGTTTTATCTGCTCTAGCAGGCTGTTATTGTTATATGTTCTAACCATGGATGTTACCGTAGAATTTCGCTTAAATTAGCCGACCAATTCAACACTCAAAAATATATGAAAAGCTTCGACTTCTCAGGAAAGAATGTACTCATTCGTGTGGACTTCAATGTACCACAAGACGAAAATCTAAATATCACAGATAACACTCGTATTAAAGCGGCACTTCCAACAATTATGAAAGTAGTTGAAGGTGGAGGTAAAGCAGTATTGATGAGCCACCTGGGTCGTCCAAAAGGCGAGCGTGTTGCTAAGCTTACTTTGTCTTCTTTGCTGGATGAGGTTAGTGCTTTGACAGGAACAAAGGTTCACTTCGCTGACGATTGTATCGGTGATAAAGCTGCCGAGGCTATCGCAGCGGCATCAAACGGCGAGATTGTCTTGCTGGAAAACTTGCGTTACTACAACGAAGAAACCTCCGGCGATAGAGAGTTCGCCGCGTCATTGGCAGAGCTTGGAGACATTTACTTGAACGATGCCTTTGGTACAGCGCACCGTGCACATGCATCAACGGCAATTATTGCTGAGTTCTTCGAAGAAGACAATAAAGGCTTCGGCACGCTAATGAACGGCGAGGTGGAGAGTATTTCAAAAGCACTGGGAAGTGATAAGGCTTCAACAGTTGCCATTATTGGCGGCGCCAAGGTGAGCTCAAAAATTGGCGTAATTACCAATATGGTAGAGAACGTAGGCACAGTAGTTATCGGCGGTGGTATGGGCTTTACCTTCGTTAAGGCGATGGGCGGTTCAGTCGGCACCTCACTTGTAGAGGACGACAAGCTCGATTTGGCCAATGAACTTATCGCAAAGGCGAAGGAGTTCGGTTGCAACCTTATGATTCCAACAGACACAGTGATTACTAAAGAGTTTGCAGACACTCCTGCGGAGCGTGTGTGTCCAATTGGTGAAATCCCAGAAGGATATATGGGTCTAGATAACGGTCCAGAGAGCATCACTAAAGTTGAGGCGGTATTGGCCGATGCAAAAACGATTATCTGGAATGGTCCTATGGGCGTGTTTGAATTTGAGAACTATGCTGGCGGAACAAAACGCGTTGCTGAGGCGATTGCGAAAAGCACCGCGAACGGCGCGTTTTCTTTGATTGGCGGTGGCGACAGTGTTGCTGCGATCAACAAATTTGGTTTTGCTGATAAGGTGAGCTACATCTCAACAGGTGGTGGCGCGATGCTAGAATTCTTGGAAGGCAAAGAGCTTCCAGGTGTTACGGCGTTAAGCTAAATAGCCCGAGAGAATTTCACTGAAATCTACGAGAAACGGAAAGTATTGGGAGTCCAGGATCCATTCTGGGTGCTGGAACCCAACCCCGTTTTTAGCGGTAGAATATGCGTAGGTCAAAATGGTGAGCCACAACGCCGATTTTATCGCACCAAAGACACCTCCCAGAACGCGGTTAATTCCTCCAAGGAAGATGGTCTTGAGAATCTTGTCGACGAGATTGCCTAAAAGCATGACCGCGGCGTAGATGGCCATGAATAAAATAATATAGGTAGCTACAGGCAGGTAGTCGAACTCAAACTTGCTGCCGAAATAAGCCGTTGCCGGCTCATGGTAAAGAAAAGAAACAATCACAGCGAGTAATATAGCAACGATTCCGGCGATTTCTTTTACAAAGCCCTTCCATATACCTTTGGCAACAAGAAACGCTGTAAAAAGCAAGATAACGAGGTCTAATCCTTTCATAGAAGCAAAATAGTGAGAAGCGAAGAATTAAAAGCCGATTGGCACCGCCTTCTAGATAAACTTTCCCACC
>JBNAAX010000023.1:0-27901 GCA_049631665.1 Schleiferiaceae bacterium | reverse complement strand
ATTTTTTGGATAGTAGAAATGCCAAAAATTTCAGTGGACCGGCAAATTTCCGAAGTTCAGGAGCGTACTCTTTTGAATTCATACCAATTAACTTTCAGTTTGTTCTATTGGAATAAAAGTTACAGAAATTCTAATCATCACATGAGATAGTGATTACCACACAGATGACGATAGCCCCAGAATGCATATCTGTGGGGCTTTTTCTAAGAATGAAACCTAAGAGGATTAAACCTCGGCGTCCATGAGATCAGTCACTACATGGTAGCGTGGATCTTCGATAGAACTTTGTATGTATTTACCAAAGTTTGGATTTGCCTTTTTGAGCAACCCTTGACACTCAGGGCTTAGATGCGTTAGTAGAACTTCCTTGCCTTCGTCGATGTATTTGTCCATCACGCGTTCTAAAGCTTCAATACCACTATGATCGCTTACACGAGATTCGATAAAATCGATTTCAATTTTATCAGGGTCATTTTTAACGTCAAACTTGCTTGCGAAGCTCTGTGTCGAACCGAAGAATAATGGCCCCCAGATTTCGTAGACTTTGGTTCCATTTTCTTTGATGCGTTTACGAGCACGAATACGAACAGCATTGTCCCAGGCAAACTTCAAGGCGCTCATAATAACACCGGCAATTACTGCTATGGCCAAATCTTGCCAAACAGTGATGGCACTCACAGCAATGAGTACAAAAGCGTCGGCAGCAGGGATTTTTCTGATGATTCTAAAGCTAGACCATGCAAATGTTCCAATGACTACCATGAACATTACCCCAACCAATGCGGCGATAGGAATTTGTTCAATAAGTGGAGCTCCGAAGAGGATAAATGACAGTAGACCGAGGGCTGCCACCACTCCTGAAAGTCGACCTCGACCTCCAGAATTAACGTTGATGATGCTTTGACCAATCATCGCACAGCCACCCATACCCCCGAACAAGCCGTTGATTAAGTTGGCGCTCCCTTGGGCGATACATTCGCGGTTTCCTGAACCTCTAGATTCGGTAAGGTCATCGATTAGATTCAGGGTCATCAAAGATTCAATGAGACCAACAGCAGCCAGGAGAAATGCTGTGGAGAATAGGGTAGACCAGTGGCCTGTTACCGTATGAAGTATATTGAAGATGTCCCACTGCAAAGTTGGAAGTCCGGCCTGAAGACCATCGCCGCCACCTTCACGAATAAACGAGCCTACAGTGCTTACATCTAGCCCTAGACCGATAGCTAAGGCGGCAACTACAATGATACCAGTGAGTGCGGCAGGGACCACCTTGGTAACCTTAGGTAGTAACCACATAATTAACATGGTAAGACCAACAAGCCCCATCATAGTATACAGTTCGCTTCCTTGAATCCAGACTTTCTGTCCATCAACCACACGTGTGAACATGCCCAATTGGCTTAAGAAAATGACGATTGCCAATCCATTGACAAAACCCATCATGACTGGATGTGGGATAAGACGAACGAATTTTCCCAAACGGAAAAGACCCGCAAGTATTTGAATACATCCTACAATGAGTAGGGTGATAAAGAGCCAACTCAAGCCAAGGTTCTCCAACTGCATGGTATTTCCAACTTCATTCCCTTTTTGGATGAGATGTACCATCACTACAGCCATCGCGCCAGTAGCACCTGAAATCATACCTGGACGGCCTCCAAAAAGTGAAGTGATTAATCCCATCATGAAGGCACCGTAAAGGCCTACGAGCGGATCGATTCCTGCTACGAAAGCAAAAGCCACCGCTTCCGGTACAAGTGCAAGGGCAACGGTGATGCCTGAAAGAATATCATTTTTTGGATTGCCAACGAAATTGTTGAAGAACTTCTTCATGAAATGTAGAGTGTTAGAAGCGGCAAAAGTAGTTTATTGAAAATGAAAAAGCCATCCCGTAAAGGATGGCTTTCTAAGAATTATGAGGAAAAGTTACATCTGGTGACGTTCGCGTAGATCGTCGTTCAATAGCTTTAATTCCTTAAGGTTGTTCTCGTCTCTGTTCGCAAGGTCAAGACGCAAAGATGCACTATAGCGATCGTCTGCACGGTCGAACTCACCGATTAACGTACAAGCGAGAATTACGTTATTGTACAAATCAGGAATAACCTTCTTGTTAATGCGCGCTTTTTTATCGTTCCAATCGCCTTCTTCAATGGCAGCTTCCCATGCTTCTACAGCACTTAGAAGTTTTGCTTTAGCATCGTCTGGACGAGAAAGAAGCATTCCGTAGCCTTCCTTGGCATCATACATTGCATTTTCTAGGTCATCATAACCGCCCTTTTTATTGTTGACGTATATAACCTCCGCATTTCTTGCCTGTTCTGTTGTTCCTAGTTTGTCATTGATTAACCATTGGATAGTTCCTAGGTTATCTTCCACTACCGTGCTCTGAAGCTTCGTCAAGAAAGTTTGTGCATTGGTAGAAGGGTAGCTGCGTTTCTCAAGTGGGCTTTCAAAGCGCTTGTAGTCAGATATGCTGTTTGGCACCTCGTCAAGAATGATACTACCGTTCGGATGAACTACACGGAGCGTCATGCTGTGGCGGTAGTTGAATACCCATTGCGATTTAATGATGGTAGTACTTTGCTTGGTCTTGCTGTTGTACTCCTTAAATTCTTTCTTCTCCGCCACTGGATCATCGTTTTCAAAGCCGAAAAGATGTACCTCAATACCAACGCCGTTTGGATCTTCTTGCAGTCCTTCTACTCTACAGTAGGTGCTGGCCAATTGGGCCTCGTTAAAGATTTTCTGGTGGGTAACCTGACGTTTGTAAGGCTTCGAAGGCGGGTAGTAAGGACGCGGTGGTTGCGGTTTTGAGTTTTCTAAGACCTGCTTTTCTATGATTTTACCTACCGAGCTCTTGTTGTTCCAAGCTTCTAATTCGCGCTCGTAATTTGTTACAAGCTCGTCGTGTGCGGCCTTAGCGGCTGCCTCTTTTTCAGGGTATTCTGCAAGGGCTTGTTGGTACTCTTCTTCTGCAGCAGCAAGGTCTGCATCAATTTCAGCTTTATAATCAAGGATAACTTCACTGTGGAATCCCATGCCTTCTTCAAGGTGTATGGTTGGCGGCTGGATGTATTTAACTGTTAGTTTTTCTTTCTTCATTCGTTGACCAAATGAAGCAGTGGCCATAAGCATGGCAGCTAAGAGTAAATGTGTTTTTCCCATGTGTTTTTGTTTTCGAGGCGAGAAGGTAAAAAAAATGCGGCCAACAGCTGCATTCATTAGATTTAATCTAGGTGGTTAAGCTCCGAGCATCTGCTCGCGCTGCGCCAGAATCTTTGCATCGGAAATATAATCGTCGTATTCGACCATTTTGTCCATTACCCCGTTAGGGAAGATTTCAATAATTCGATTTGCCACCGTTTGATTGATGGTATGATCGTGTGAGCTGAAAACCAAGCTTCCTTTAAAGTCTTTCATACCGTTGTTCAGCGCTTGAATACTTTCAAGATCGAGGTGGTTGGTAGGTTCATCGAAGAACAGAAGATTTGCTTGCTGCAGCATCATTCTACTCAACATACAACGCACCTTTTCTCCTCCTGAGAGTACAGAAGCACTTTTAAAGACTTCCTCCCCAGAGAAGAGCATTTTCCCTAAGAATCCTCGAACGAATACTTCATCCTTGTTTTCTGGGCTGTATTCTCTCAACCAGTCCATAAGGTTATCCTCGGTTTCAAAGAAAGCTGCGTTTTCGTTAGGCAGGTACGCATGCTTGATGGTTTGGCCGTACGCAAACGAGCCTGCGCTCGGTTGTTGTTTACCAGCCAATATTTCATAAAGCGCGGTTAGGATTCTGTGGTCGTCACACAACAACGCTACTTTATCGCCGCGGTTAAGCTTGAAGCTGAGGTTCTGGAACAGTACATTGCCCTGCTCGTCGTGGGCGGCTAGGCCGTCTACTTCGAGAATTTGGTCACCGGCATCGCGTTCTTGTTCGAAGATAATGGCCGGATACATTCTAGAAGAAGCCTGGATTTCATCCACGTTGATTTTATCCAGCATTTTCTTTCTAGAAGTAGCCTGTTTACTTTTTGAGGCATTGGCTGCAAAGCGTGAGATAAATTCTTGCAGTTCTTTACGCTTATCCTCGGCTTTTTTATTGGCTGCTTGACGCTGGCGAAGGGCCAATTGTGAGCTTTCGTACCAGAAGCTGTAGTTACCGGTGTAGAGTTTGATTCGCTTGAAGTCAATATCCGCGATGTGCGTACAAACTGTGTCTAGGAAGTGACGGTCGTGACTCACAACGATTACGGTGTTTTTAAAATCAATCAAGAAATCCTCCAACCATGAAATGGTCTTAAGGTCCAAATCGTTGGTAGGCTCATCAAGAATCAGTAAGTCTGGGTTACCAAAAAGTGCCTGTGCAAGGAGCACACGAACCTTTGCAGAGCCTTCCATGTTCTTCATCAGGGTGCAGTGGTCATTCGTAGAGATCCCTAGTCCGCTCAGCAAGTTTCCAGCATCACTTTCTGCATTCCAACCGTCCATTTCTTCGAATTGAACTTCGAGATCAGCAGCGATTAGACCGTCTTCTTCATTGAAGTCTGGCTTCATGTAAATGGCATCCTTCTTTTGCATCAGATCCCATAGAGGCTGGTTCCCTTGGATAACCGTATTAAGCACGGTCTCTTCATCAAAAGCAAAGTGATTCTGAGAGAGCACCGACATTCTCTTGCCGTTCTCAAGACTTACGTTTCCTGAATTAGGGCTAACCTCTCCACTGAGGATTTTTAAGAAAGTCGATTTACCGGCTCCGTTGGCGCCAATGAGACCATAGCAACGTTCACCGTGGAACTTGATATTTACATCTTCGAAAAGTACGCGCTTCCCAAATTGAAGCGTGACGTTAGATACATTTAGCATGATTCGGCATTTTATGCGCGGCAAAGGTAGCTATACTTACTTGCTTATTCTTTAGGGCAGGTGTAAAAAACCACCAGGGCTCCTCTTGAACTAAATCACATATAACTTGTTGATTATGAATAGAATCAAGATATGCATTTACCTGTCTTTACTTATGCATTTAGAAAGTCGCTCGGTCGAGGGATGCTCTATGCTGCCATCTTAAGTTTCATCGTCCACCTGATTTTACACTTGCTCCGCGACTACATCCCAGGAGGTATCAACGCTGCTCTATTGAAGGACCCTATTAGCGCCATCTACACTCCATTCTCCATTTTGCTAGTTTATGAGGCGTACCTGATGATTTACTATTTGAGAAGGAGTACCACCCTTTACATTGCCAAGCAATACGAGGTTATCGCACTGATTTTGATTCGGGGATTGTTCAAGGACATGGCAGCCCTCGATCTGAAATCAGAATTTTGGTGGAGCGACCACAATGTGCATTTATATGTGGATTTGTTTAGCGTTATACTCCTGTTCTTTTTGATTTATTCCTTCTATAGACTCAGTGGTTCGTTGCGCTATGACGCTTTTGAGGAGCAGGAACAGAAGGAGCTAGGAGAAAACATTAAGCGATTTGTTAAGTACAAGCATTACTTGAGCATCGGACTATTCTTCCTGTTCATCATCTTGGGGATTCAAAGCTTTGTGGAATGGGTTATTCCAACCTTCAACCATATCGAACAGGCCAATATGATTGAGATAAATACGATATTCTTCGAGGAGTTTTACAACTTCTTGATCATCTCGGACGTGTTCATATTATTGCTTTCTCTGTTGTATACAGATAACTTCCCGGTTATTATCAGGAATTCATCATTTGTGATTTCAACAGTTCTGTTGAAGCTTTCTTTTACGGCTGAAGGACTTCTAAGCCAGGGGTTGATTATCCTAGGAGTTTCGTTTAGTGTCCTTATGCTCTTAATTCACAATAAGTTCAAGGCATTGCACAAGATTAGTTGACCCTGAATTCCTTTACACGCGATGGTGTAGGACGGTCATTTAAATAAATGCTAGTTTGTATACCATCTTGGTTCGAATCCCATCTCTATATCGGTCTCTAAACTGGTGCGTATAATCCTTTGGCTGTTTATGGTTTGATCGTAGTTGCGTGCGCTCTGTGCGCTACTTACGGAATAGAAACAAAACACGCATCGACAGCCAAAGAGAAATGTTATGTAAAAGAGGGCAAAGGCGCATTTCTACATGATTGAAGAATTCATCCTTTACGACAACTACGAATCCTTTGTTCAGTTAAGAGGCCTTCGGTATTCTTGGATGAACAATCCGCATATACAAAGGAGGAATAAGACTTAAAATCATCATTCCCGGGTACCCTGTGGGTAGCTGAGGGCTGTCATCGTGGTGATCGAGAAGCGGATATTCCTTGTTCGGTAAATAATGATGATCACTGTGGCGACTTAATTCAAAAAGTATAGCTCGTCCCCACATATGATTGCTGTTCCAGCTGTGGACGGGATGTACATTTTCATAGCGAAGATCACTAACCTTCTCTCGTGCCAAACCATAGTGTTCAATATATTGAACTGTTTCTAGTAAGATCCAACCAGTAATGCTTGCGCCAAATAAACCAACCAATCCCATGCTGCCAAAATTTTCAAAGATGATGGCGATGAGCGCCAATTGGATCAAGGTGTAGTGCACCATTTCATTCTTTAGAAGATTCCCTTTACTACGTTTTATACTGATCCTCCATGCACTCCAGTAGCTAAATATTATCGAACGTAGCCAAAACGTATACACCCACTCGCCTCGACGCGCCGTAGAAGGATCCTCAGGCGTTCCAACATTTTTGTGGTGACCGAAGTTGTGCTCCAAGAAGAAGTGTGTATACAGAGTGGTTGTGAGTAAAACTTTCGCTAAAAATTGATCTTTTTTATTGGTTTTATGACCCAATTCGTGCGCAACATTGATCCCTACTACGCCACACATAATGCCATAGGATAGAATTCTCCCTACAAGGGTTACGCTATCTAGCGGCATTGAGATTTGAACCAAAAGATAAAGCCCACAAATAATCTGAACTGGAACGGTCAATCGAAGCGCCCAAATGTAAAAGCCATCGTTTGTCGTCTTGCTTCGCTGTTCCTCAGTGAGGTTTATCCTCTTTGGAGAAAAAAGGAATTCCATTACCGGTATGAAAACGAAGGCTTCAATTACAGGTAAATAGGACCAGATGCCTGTGGAATGAAAACTTATAAGTGCTAAGAGCGGTAAGGTGAAAACAAAGAGGTATCTAAATTTTCCCATGGTTGTTGTGTTGCAGGTCACAAGATAAAAAAAGACCCGCGAAATGCGGGTCTTTTGCCTAGGTCAACAAGTTTTTACTTACTTACATTCAATTTAACGGCGGTACGATTTCCGTTGACAAAAGTTATTCCGAGATAAAAAGTCCCTGATTTATCTATTTCAAATGTATTCGAATCGAATTCTGCAATACGTTTTCCTATTTCATTGACCACTAAAACGTGTTCAATTTCCAAGTCACTTTCGATTGTAATCGTACTAAAGATTCGCGCTGGATTTGGATAGACCTTGAGTTGTGGATGGTCATTCGCCTCTGGTACACTTAAATTGAAACAAGCGTCCGCGGTTACATATTGTCTCATGTTCCAAGGGACGGTACAAGGATTCATATAGCCCTGTCCAGAATTCCACGAGGCGAGCATGGTCATCCAAGGTTGGTCGGTAACAATTGGTCCCCGCATAGCACCCCCAGCTATCTTCGTCTGGAGTGTATCTCCATTACCCATGCAGATTCTTCGAGCTACAGGGTCGTTGTTCCAAGCTGCTTCCATTAAAGAATGGAGCAGACGTGATCCTAACCAGTAATCCAAAGCATCGTGTTTCGTGATGTATACATAAAACTGGCTCGAATCATTTTCCCAAGTGTTGTTGGTAAAGTGCGTGGCCCAGTAGATGTAATTATTGATAGTATCACCTCTGATTATGAAGAACTCTTTATTGCTATCGGGTACCCCCATAAAATTGTACATATCGACGAATGTTCTCGGGTCAGGGGTTTGGTCCCAGTCTGAGATAGTCATGAGATAAAGAACATCGTCAGGCATAGCCGCAAGGCCGCTGTCGGTTTGGGTTGCTATGTCATTTGGCCAATCATCTACCCATCCAATAAAACTTGCACCTGCATCCGGCCAAGCGAAACGTCCATTAGCGCCCCAACCGTCATTAATGTATTTCTTAAGACTCAGCCAATTTGTAACGCCTGCACCTTGACTCATTCCGTGGATGCCAACTCTCGTTGTATCGATGTACTGTCCATATTTCTGCGCGGCTTGTTCCAGCATATAATAAGCACAGCCGTAGTCATTCTCATTGTTCCATTGCATTGTGACACTGACATAGCCATTGCTGGCGACGAATTCACGGTAAAATTTGCTTTCGTTCCAATAGACACTATCGCTCAACTTGCGATTGGAAGATCCGGGGAATTTAAAAACAGTCGGCGTTGGGCTGCTAATATTTGTAGGATAGGTAATGATACACCTTACAGTATCGTTACATTCCATTGTAGAATCAGGAACCAGTTGAAAAAATTCACTGGTGAATGCCGTAGAGCCGAAAGATCCGTATCCGGACGTTATGGCAGGTATAGGACCTTCAAAGGCAAACTGTGCACTTGAAAATTGTGGGATTAGAATAACCCCAAGCCCAAAAATGAGCTTGAGGTTTTTCTTTGCGAGTAGTAAGCTTAACATGGTTCGCAAGTGCTTAATGCACCACTATAAATTCTTCTCGAAGCATACCTCTGCCGAGATCAATGGTAATCCAATAATTCCCTCCAGGCAGCGCGGATATATCGAATCCAACAGAGTTCGAGGCTTCCATATTTGGAATAACACGCACCTCATTGCCGATAACATTGAAGATTTTAATTCTACTCAGAAATTCATCAGTTACAACTGCTTTATTAAAATTGATTTTTAAATAATCGTTCGCTGGATTCGGAGCGATTGACATGGCTGCAAGGTCACTTTCGTCAATATCCGTGTAGTCTTTAAAAACACGAACGTTATGACAGAATCCAAAGGTGTCAATGGCCGGGAAACCAAACATAGTTCCTTGTACTTGATACCAACTAGTCCAAAAACCACTTTCAACCCCAACTGTAGGAATCCAGTAGGTTGTATCAGCTAGATTCGGTGTTCCTGAGAGTTTAATGCACGTTTTATTAGCAGGACCTGGATAAAATATAGAATCCTGTGCATCCCAAGTTAACCAGCTAGGAATTGCGGTCGTGTATAAGAAGGCAGATTGCACGGTTGGTACTAAAAGCCCGCCTGAAGGGAAGGTGTCTCCTAACATTCCGGTTAGAGTAGCTTCAAAAGGCTGTCCAACGACGGCCTCAAGATTCATCATTGGCTGCGTGCTGTCACAAGCAAAAGATGGGGTTTCTCCATTCACCCATAAGCCTGACCATTCAAGAGTAGGATAACCGATAGATGCCATTGATGGATCTACTGTGTCTGGAGTACAAATTTGGGATTGCGCGGTAATGCTGAATGCAATTCCGAGAGTGAGTAAAATTCGTTTCATAGGTTTAATTGTTTAGTTGATTTTAATCGAAATTCTCGAATTGAAAATCATTTTTTGTTCCATTTTGACCCAATTATTTTTTGGTGATAATTAGGGATACTCCCTAAAAAATTGATAATCAGCGGATTTTGTAAATATTTTATTCTAACTTAGAAATACACTCTACTAACACATTGAAACTGTTTCATTTTGACCCATGTCCATGTAAACGTAGGATTACTGCGGGATAAGTTAATTGATTTATTGCATCCTGACCAGCGCGGGCTAATGCGTAATGCTCAACTTTCTCGTCACGTACACACACTTTCGTTAAAACCGGGAGTATTTCAACCTCAAACAATTGATATACACGATTGCGCCTGTGTGTTAGTCCGAGGAATTATTGGTGTTAAACACGACTTTGAAGGTCGGGATGCACTTACTCACTTCTATGAGAAAGGTGATTTGTTTCTTACGGCAGAAATAGATCCGATATATAATAAACAAGGCAGTTATTGGTGGATCTATGAAGAAATCGAAATGATTTTGTTGCCTCTTAAATCTAAGGCTTGGAAACGTGATAATCCACAATTAGCAAGTGCATTGAATGTACAGGCCTCATTAATGGCAGCGTTCACTTATCAGCAGTATATCAACAATCTTGGATTAGATCGCAAAACCTATAGTCTGACTTGGCTGCAATCAAACAAGCGATTATTGAGTTTAGTGCCACGAGCGGATATTGCTAACTTTCTGGATATTTCTAAATCTTCATTGAAGACGTTTATCAAAACAGTATTTAACGATGGCTAAGAAAGGAGATTTGGTAATTGCAAATAGACTAGGTCAACTTACTGGATTGCCCGAATCGACGCCATTTTTAAAAGAATTTTCAGCACTTTTTGAAGGTCCCATACACTTCGAGGCCCATGAAAATCTATGGACCATGGGAGATAGAGAAGGTTACTTATGGTACATCCATTTTGGTTATGGCTTTGACCGTATTCTCCTTGAAGACGGTACGAAGATATTAAATGGAATGACCGAGCCGGGAATATTCATTTGTGACGAGAATAGTTTGTTATGGGGTGGACCATCAAAAACGGATTCTATTATGTACACCCCAGGGACTGCTTATCGATTAAGTCATAAGGAATGGAAGGATTTCGTCATCAAAAACGAACCGATGCGCAATGTTCTTTTGCACATAAACTCACACTTCGTTCAGATGCGAAAACTTCGCTTGTTGAAGATGAAGATGATGGATAAGGTGGAATATTGGAAATATATCCAGGAAAGATTTCCGGGTATAGAGAAGTATTGCTCTCAGACCGAGATAGCGCGGTATTTCGGTGTAAGCAAGAGCACAATGCATCGCATCATGAAAACGGCTTAATTCGAATTAGGCTATATTTTCAAAAGATATATTGTAGACGGATTCTAGGTCAGTTACTTTGTAATAATGAGCTTGAATTTCACTGTTGATGAAACTGTTGCCCAGTACTTTGCTTAACTCAAAAGGGTAAATCGTAGTCTTTGAATCATAAATGTGATTGGTCTCGCCAAAAGAGCTGATGATGCCAGCCCCGTATATCTTTGTAGAATCCTCACACACGCCAAATTCAATGGTGAACCAGTACAAGTTTTGTAACTGGCGAATGACGTGGGACTTTTTCAAATTCGCGACCCCGTGCTTGCCGAAATCTTCCATGAATTGTGCGTATTGCGGGTCAAGGAGCAGGGGAATATGCCCAAATATATCGTGGAACATATCAGGCTCTTCGAGGTAGTCTAATTCCTCGGGCTTTCGCAACCAGGTAGATGCTGGGAACTTCCGCTGCGCCAGTAGTTCGAAAAAGTCCTCTACCGGGATCAACCCTGGAACTACATGAATACTCCAGCCTGTCGCTTTTGTTAAAACAGCATTCAATTCTTCGTAATTCGGAATTTTATCCGCACTCATAACAGGAAGGAGTTGGTCGAGACACGCCAAATATCGCGGATCGGCCTTATCGCTGAGGTTCTCTCTCTGGCGCGAATAAAGGGCGTTCCAAACCTGCCTGTCGGTGGCGGTGTAGGCGTTATAATCTTGGACCATGATAAAGATGTGTAGTTGTCTTACAATCCTACTAACATTTTATAGACCAATCAAGTTTTTCTTGGGCCAATTCTCTTTGTATTTTAGGTCAGCTCTAGGACAACCTATCGAGTAACAAAGCACAATAATACCTTATGCGACACCTTCTCTTTTTCGCCGCCTTATTACCAACCTTGCTTACCGCGCAGAACCATCAAACGTTCAAATTTGATGGGCCGGTCATTCTCATTCACGGGGGAGCCGGCGGAATAGAGCGTAAGTATTACAACGACGAGCAAATCGCGGAGTATGATTCTGCCCTGCAGGCTGTGCTGAAGGTGGGATATGATATGCTTACCTACGGGGCTAATGGGATGGACGTCGTCGTAGAGTGCCTCACCATGCTCGAGAATGATCCTCATTTCAATGCAGGTAAAGGAGCTGTATTCAATGATCATGGCGAAGTAGAACTAGATGCTTCTGTCATGGACGGTTCCACCAAAATGGCGGGAGCTGTGGCGGGGTTGAAGCATATCAAGAACCCTGCGAAGTTAGCACGGGCGGTCATGGAGGAAACCTCACACGTCTTGCTTATTGGCGAAGGGGCAGAGGAGTTTGCCAAGACTCAGGATCACGAGTTTGTGGATAACGAATACTTTTTAACATCGAAGCGCAAACAGCATTACGAGCGCTGGAAACAGATGAAAAAGAACGGCACCGTCGGGGTGGTGGTTAAAGATGTACAAGGCAACTTATACGCTGGTACTTCTACGGGCGGCATGATGGGTAAGAAATACGGCCGTGTGGGCGACGTACCTATCATAGGTGCGGGAACATATGCTGATAATAACGGGGCGGCAGTAAGCTGTACCGGTCATGGGGAATACTACATCCGAAACAACGTCGCGTTCCAAGTCAATGCACGCATGCAATACCAAGGATTGACTTTGGAGCAGAGTACGCGTGAAGTCATTTTTGGAGTGCTCAACTCAGATGCCGGAAATGGCGGTTTGATTGCACTTGATGCCAAGGGCAATGCTGCTTGGACCTTCAACTCTAGCGGAATGTTCCGTGGAGCAGCTGGTTCTTTTGAAGGCAGATGTACCCCAAGTTTTATGACTGAAATTTTTGGTGATCCTACCTGGCCGGAGGACTGTGATGTTCAGGAATAACTATTGGACCAATTCCACAGAATCGATTAACAACTCGAAAGTCTCGGCTTTTTTGTTTGCTATCAAAAAGGTGAACTCAGTGAGGATGCTGTGATTGAAATTGGGCATATCAAGCACACGGCCTCGAAAAGACGGATACAATTTACTCAAAGGGATCTCTATCGTTTCCCATTCTCCTGAAGTTGAGAAGGTGGTGATATAGCTCTGGTAATCACGAGCTTTATGTTTCACTCTGAACTGATAATTTTTTCCGTCGCCCTTTACGCGCATTCGAACGATGGCGCCTTCTGGTGTTTCAATCTTGCCTGTAGCGCATCGGATGGATGTAAATCCACCATAGTTTTCTAGCCGTACTTGGCCCGTGAAAGACCCGTGACCTTCTGAAGTTAATTCAAGTGCACCTTCACTTAGGCCACCCATAACACCGTCGTTTACCACATACCAACTTTTTAAAGAAGAGGATGGTGTGAAATCAAAGAGGGTAGTCGTTGGAGTTGACATTGAAAGGGAGAAAAGAAGTATTAAAATGAATTGCATACCAACCTAACAGCTCAGAATAACGCAATGTTTGAATTTCCGCTTCAATCTTCGTGAATGAAAAAAGCCACCGACTGTCGTAGATGGCTTTTTTACTTTCAGGTTGTGGGCGATACTGGATTCGAACCAGTGACCCCCTGCTTGTAAGGCAGGTGCTCTGAACCAGCTGAGCTAATCGCCCTGAGCGGGTGCAAATATAGACACGTTCATAGTATTTGCAAGACCCTATGAGTAGTTTTTCGTAGAAATATTGATTTTTTTAAGCAGTCCTTAGCCGAGGCGCTAAGTATCAAAGAGTTCTACTTAAATCTATTTCTCTTCTTTGTCGAAAGAAATACTGAGACTGTTCACGCAGTAGCGCAATCCAGTGGCTGTAGGGCCGTCGTTAAAGACATGGCCAAGGTGTCCACCGCATTTTGCACACATAATCTCGGTACGAATCATGCCGTGGGTTTTGTCGAGTTTCTCGACAATAGCGCCACTTTCTATGCCTGCATCAAACGAAGGCCAGCCGCAGTGTGAATCGAATTTAGAATCGGACGTAAATAAAGGTGCATCACAGGCTCTACAGTTATAGGTGCCTTCTTCAAAGTGCATGTTGTATTCTCCGGTGAATGGACGTTCTGTGCCTTTTTGTCTAAGGACATAGTATTCTTCCGGCGACAGTTGCTCTTGCCACTCTTGTTCAGATTTAGTGATTTCGTAGGTCCCGTTGTCTATGTTCATGTCAGTCTTGTTTTGCGCATTACACGATGCGGCCAAGATTAATAAGGTGGATAGTAGAAAGATGTTCTTCATGTTGTAGTAACGGCAAATGTCACTCCAAGGTTTGCGCTAGGAAATGTTAAAACTCCATTTCATGATCTGCTCAATGACTTTGGAATCACGAAGAATACGTCTGTGGCCCAATCCGGAAGTTTCGATATAGGTTCCATTGGCCATTTTTTCACCGACTTCACGACCAAGGGATATGGGTGTATCTCTATCATCGACATCGTGAAATACTAGGGCAGGAATCTTGTTAAAAGGTGCCAATTCCGGTGGACTGAACATGTCAAAGTCTTCTCCGTATTTAGCCTTCATGTTCTTTACGATTCGGGCATGTACTGAGCGATTAAAACCAATGGTATCACAAAACAGACCAACCATCGCGGAGATGCGGCCTGGAGGGGCAATAAGTACTTGACGTTTGATGGGGGCACCTAAGTTCTGAACCGCATACATGGTTGCGCCACAGCCCAGGCTATGTGCCAGGGCAAGGTCGACCTCGCCCAGGTGCTGAGCGACTTGAACAATACAGGAAGCGATTTCAGGCATCAAGGTGCGCTTGCCTTCCGCTCCGCGGTGCGACACTCCGTTAAAACCGGTGATGGTGTATTCTTCGAGCAGGTCAGGGTATTGTGCTTCCATGGCTTCGACCATGATGCCGAATTGCGTGAATCGGCCCGCCCAACCGTGGATGAGCAGGATGTTTTTAGGCCCCGTACCCATTCGGTATACCGGATAACGCTTGCCGTTTTCGTGAGTGAACATCGTTGGGGATCCAAAGCGCTGCTCAAACGGAATTTCACGTTTTGGAATCTTGAAAGGATAAGGTGTCAAAAACCAGCGAAAAGCGACGCTTGCTGCCCAACCCGTGCTGAAGAACTGCGTAGTCTTGGCTATTCTGGTCATCGCCTTAGGCGGCTTGATGGCCAGAGGTTCTTTTGGGGTGCTTTGCTGGTCTGTCATAATGGGAACGCAAGGTAGAAAAAGAAAACCCCGACCGCGAACGGTCGGGGTTTTTTCTGTGCCCAGAACAAGATTCGAACTTGCACGCGAATACTCGCACCACCCCCTCAAGATGGCGTGTCTACCAATTCCACCACCTGGGCAAAGGACTGCAAATTTAATGGGAAAAGTTTGACTAGCTAATAAGGTCCAAACTTTTTTCTGTGCCCATTGCATTCATAAAAAAAAGCCCCCTCTGTGTAAGAGGAGGCTTTCTAAGTGATCCCTCAGGGGCTCGAACCCTGGACCCATACATTAAAAGTGTATTGCTCTACCAACTGAGCTAAGAGATCAACCCTTATCCGCTTTGCGGGCTGCAAATATACAGCTGATTTTATTTTTTGCAACGCACCAAGAAAAAAAAATAAGCTTCTTTCAACAGGCCTATTTTAACCTTCTGATTCGCTGTACTTTTGTAACAAATATTTCGAATGAAAGTTTTCTTAATCGGTTACATGGCAAGCGGAAAATCTACCCTAGGCAAGGCACTTGCTCAGGCGCTGGCACTGCCATTTATAGACTTAGATGTTGAGATTGAGCGAACTACGGGTACAACGATCTCTGAGATTATAACAGCTAAGGGCGAACTGCATTTTCGCAAGCTCGAGAGTGCGGTACTCAAAGATCTACTCCAACAATACGAAACGGGTGTATTCGCACTCGGAGGTGGGACTCCTGTATTTTACAATCATATGGACCTGTTGAACGCAGAAGGCGAGACCATTTTTTTGGATGTCCCCGTGGGAGAATTGGCCAAACGATTGGAAGGAGATATTAAACGCCCACTCATTCAAAATAAGGAGGATGTCGCAGAGTTTGTAGCGAAGCACATGTTCGAGCGTCGCCCGCACTACAGTCAGGCGAAACACCGCATTGCGGGACCTTCAATAAGTGTGGGAGAGTTAGCAGCCGTTTTAAACTAGGCAAACATTTACAGCCGCCCCGTTTTCTACATTCAGTTTTACCGTCTCTTGGAGCGTAGTGCTCAAGCTTAAACCTTTGATATCTGCTTTCACCGGATAACGCTTGTGGCTGCGGTCAACGAGAACTGTAGTACTGAGCTGCTGCGGGTGGAATTCCATGAGTTTGATAACCGCCCAGAGTAGGGTGCGACCGCTGTTGAGTACATCGTCTACCAAGGCGACGTGCGCACCGGAAGGAAGATCAATCTGCATATCTGCAGGTTTCGGATCACTTTTATCTAGGGCCAATTCCATTAGTTCAATCTTCATATCGCTGATTGCATTAAGCTTTGCTACAAGCTGCTGTGCGAGCCAATAGCCGTTGCCTTGGATGCCCACAACATACAACTGCTCTGCTTTGCTGTGTCTGTCGTACAGCTCCCAAGCCAAACGTTGAACTTTATGTGCAATGGCTTCTGCGCCTAAGATTTCTGGTGTATTCGAACTCATGCGATGAAATTACGCCTTTAAGACTAATTGAACAACGTTTTCAATGTGATGTGTCTGCGGGAACATATCGACGCCACGACTTTGGGTGACAGTGTATTTCTCTGCTAGCAAACCGAGGTCTCTGGCCTGGGTGGCAGAATTACAGCTCACATAAACGATTTTCGGAATCTCTACATCGAGGAGCAGCTGAACCACATCACCGTGCATCCCTTCACGCGGAGGGTCGGTCACCAAGACATTTGGCTTTCCGTGCTTGGCGACAAAATCGGCATTAAATACGTCCTTCATATCGCCGTCGTAGAACGTTGCATTGTCAATACCATTATTAGCCGCATTTAGCTTGGCATCTACGATGGCTTCTGGGACCAATTCAATCCCCACAACCTCCTTCGCTTTTTCCGCCATAAATAGGGCAATGGTTCCCGTTCCGGTGTAGAGGTCAAAGACCAGATCGTCCTTTTGGATATCCGCCATATCTAGGGCCACTTTGTACAGCTCGTGCGCCTGAAGTGGGTTGGTTTGGTAGAAGCTTTTCGGGCCAATTTTAAATCGCAATTCCCCCTCACCGCTATACTTAGGCATCGCTTCTTCAATGAATCCAGGCCCGCTGTAAGTGATAACCTCCTGATCGTAGATGGTATCGTTTTGCTTTTCGTTGATGACGTATTGCAACGTTGTAATCTGCGGGAAGGCAGCATCTAGGTCGGCCAATAGAGCTTCGCGCTCTGCTTGGAGTTCAGTTTTGAATTGGATCAATACCAATACCTCTCCAGTGCTCGCTACACGGATCATCATCGTACGTAGCCATCCTTCCTGGCTGCGCGCATGGAAGAAGGGCAGGTCACGCTCAATGGCCCAGTCGCGCACAAAGTTGCGAATAGCATTGCTCGGTTCCGGTTGCAGGTGACAAGCATCAATATCAAGCACCTTGTCCCAGAATCCTGGGATGTGGAAACCGGCGCCTCTGCGCTCAGGAAACTCCTCGCCGCTATCGAGTTGCTCTTGGGTCAACCATTTGTTGTCTGTAAAGCTGAATTCAAGCTTGTTGCGGTACATGTACTGCTGCCCGCTGCCCAAAATAGGGTGAAACTCTTCTGGAGTGACGTGGCCAATTTTCCTCAAATTCTCACGCACCTCTTTCTCTTTGTATTCGAGCTGTTTGGCATAATCCAGGTTCTGCCATTTACAGCCACCACATACTCCGAAGTATTGGCATTTTGCCTCCACGCGGTCTGGGCTGTAGGTATGGACATTAATTACTTTACCTTCTAAGTAATTCCGGCGCTTTTTGGTGACTTGTACGTCTACTACATCGCCAGGAACACCGCCCGTTACGAATACTACCCGTTCGTTGTAGCGGCCCACGGCCTTGCCTTTGTTGCCAATATCCGTGAGCTGCATTTGCTCAATGTTCGGTATGCGTCTATTTCTTCTGCCCATGGGCGCAAAAGTACATCGAATTCTACGAGTATTGGAAACGAAAAAGGGCGGCCCCGAGGCCGCCCTTAAAATCACAATTTTGTGCGAAGAACGATTAGCGAACCACTACAGGTTCAGCGTGTGTCGTTCCTTCTTTGCTCACCACAACCAGGTACGTTCCTTTGGCAAGGTCTTCGGTTGGGATGCGCAATGAGTTTCCAGCGCTTAGCTCGCCTTCAAAACCTTGGATCTCTTGACCCAAGAGGCTGATGAGCTTCACAGTTGCTTTACCCTCGAAGTTTCCTTCTACAGTAATGAAATCTGTAGCTGGGTTCGGGTAAATGCTTAATGCTGATGCCAATTCATTTTCGAATTGACCAATAGTATAGGTCGCGTCAACACTCTGGAAGACCTCCTTGGTGCTCATGTCTTGGATCCAAGCAATGACACCAAGGTTTGCAAAGTCTTCAACGGTATGTTCCACGTTCAAGTTCGCTGGAGAGTTTGCGTTAGGTGGCAATACGTAGTTTCCGTTGAACGTGTAGCTCAAGGTCTGCGTTACTGTCGTTCCTGAGGTTAATGAAGAGATGCTCTGTCCCGAAGAAGAAGGCATCATTTTCTTCACAACATTGATGAACTCTGTCTCACCGTTTGTCTTCACGTTGGCCGTATCGCGGTGCGAGTAAATCACAGCAAATAGTGCGAGGTTGTTTGAAGTCACATCCGCAAGCGGCGTGATTTCAATAGTCGTTTCTACTGTTTTGGAGAAACGGCTAAATGTTGCATCCATCTCGACGAATGCCGGCACGTTTTGGTACTGATCGAAAACCGCTTGAGTCACGTTATTTCCATTACTGTCCCAACCACCATCAATCTCAACACGCGGTACAGAGTTGATGGCATAGAATGTACGACGAGCACCACCTTCCGTAGTGTAATATGGATCACCTGTACCTGGCCAGCTCATCTGGTATTTGATAGAGCTGTATTCCCCCGGGTTCACATCGAATATACTTTCCATCTGAACGTTGGCTGGCGTACACGGAGGACACGTCGATGAGGTAAATGTTTCGTATAGCGGGTAGCGCGTTGTAAGCGCTGCTACTACTTGAACAGTGACCATGGCTGTATCGTTGCTCGTGTTGGCATCTGAATTTGAACCGTTGAGGTTGCTCAACCATACTTTAATATCGTAAGCGCCGGTAGCCGAAGGCGTCCAATTCGTTGAAGAGGTCACCGTTCCTGAGGCGCCGGAAGCGATGCTCAAACCGGTTAATGTCGATGTTGTGACTGTTCCGCCGTTCACGCTGTAGTTGATATCTGCACCTGTAATTGAAGCAGCACCATTGTTTACGAAATCAGCACTGACTGTAAATGGAGCAGAAGTAAGGGCAACAAACGGGTTCATATTTACGGTAACACCTGCCATCTCGTAATCTGGCTGTGTTCCTTGGATGAAGGTTTGATGCGTATTGTCCGAACGGTCTGGTGCATTTGTAGAACCAGAAGACAACGCAGAAATTTCATCAGTGGTCGCTGAATCTACGCGAACACCTACGTTCACAGTTCCTGTCCATCCAGCAGTACGCTGGTCAACGATATAAATGTTATTGGTGGTCTCTTCCAGTACTACTGACCAGTACGTCCAGTGTGAACCGGTAGTACCCGTAGCGCTGTACGAAGCGAAAAGGATCCACTCCTGACGGTTTGGCGAAGTACCGAATGTCTTGCGCGCCACTTGATCGTTTGAACCAGAACCGTTGATACCTAAGATACATACGGATGAATCTGGCACTGTAGAGCTGCTCAAACTTACCGCTGTTCCTGCACTGTTGTTGGCTAGAGAAGAAAGCTGAGAGAATGTCACAATACCTGTATTCGACGCACGGTATGTAGTAACTGTATCGCCATTGAATAGGAAAGTAAAAGGAATGTTTTGAGAAGAAGAATAGCTACCGGCAGTTTGCTGTGCCGCCAAGATAGACGACCAGTCCGTTGGTAGACCACTACCCACCGGGTATTCCGAATCTTCTTGGTTAATATTGTTTGGGTTGCCCGAGGCAGCCGCCAAATGGTAGTACTGTGCACTTGCTGAAGTACCTGCAAAAGCTACTACCAAAAGAGAGAGTATAAGTTTTTTCATACGCTTGTCATTATTAGCGATATGAAGTTAAGCCAATTCTACCAATAGACCCGCCTCTACGACTTATATTTGCGTGAAACCCAAAATCACAACAGCTCATGGCACATACTTCTGCGGCATTAATGGAACTCGAAGAGCGCTACGGTGCGCACAACTACCATCCACTTCCAGTGGTCCTCGACCGTGGTGAAGGCGTTCATGTATGGGACGTAGAAGGGAAGAAGTACTACGATTTCTTGAGTGCCTACAGTGCAGTCAACCAAGGACATTGCCATCCGAAGATTGTGGGTACGCTAACCGAGCAGGCGAAAAAATTGACCCTGACTTCTCGCGCCTTTTACAACAGCAAGCTCGGGGAGTACGAGAAGTACATGAGTGAGACTTTTGGTTTCGACAAGATTCTCCCAATGAACTCGGGTGCCGAGGCGGTTGAGACGGCCATTAAGATTGCCCGCAAGTGGGGGTATGAAAAGAAGGGTGTGTCAGAAAACGCCGGCATCATCGTCGTATGTGAAGGCAACTTCCACGGACGTACAACGACCATCATTTCTTTTTCCGACGACCAAGACGCAAGAGCCAACTTTGGCCCATATACCTCAGGCTTTGTAAGCATCCCTTACAACGATATCGCTGCATTAAACTTCGCTTTGATGAACGAGAACGTGGTAGGTTTCTTGGTAGAGCCTATCCAAGGCGAGGCAGGGGTGAACACTCCGGCAGATACCTTCATTGCCCAAGCGGCAGAACTTTGTAAGGAGCGCAACGTACTATTCATGGCCGACGAGGTGCAGACAGGTATTGCACGTACCGGTTCGATGCTGGCTGTATGTGGAAACTGTACCTGTGGCAATACATGTGAGCGTCAATCGACCTATTCAAAACCAGATTTATTGATCCTCGGTAAGGCGCTATCAGGGGGTGTATACCCGGTGAGTGCTGTATTGGCAGACGATACGGTGATGCAAGTCATAGGACCTGGTCAGCACGGTTCTACCTTCGGCGGAAACCCTATTGCTGCTGAGGTGGCCATGGCCGCTTTAGAGGTAGTTAAAGAAGAGGGTTTAGCGCCACATGCCCGCGAGCTTGGTGCTTACTTCCGTGAGAAGATGAACGACATCATCGGCGAAACAGACCTAGTAACTAAAGTGCGTGGTAAAGGCTTATTAAATGCGATTATCATCAACGATACACCGGACAGCTCAACGGCTTGGGACATTTGTGTTGCCTTAAAAGACAACGGTCTTTTGGCCAAACCTACCCACGGTAACATCATCCGTTTTGCACCACCGTTAGTAATGACTAAAGAGCAGATGGACGAATGTGTTGCGATCATTCGCAAGACGCTGCTAGAATTCAGAAAATAAGATGAAACTGCGCGAGCTGTTCTTTCCCTACGACCACCGTCCAGAGCATAATAAAGCTCTAGATGGTCTAAGGGGATGGGCGGTATTGCTCGTGCTCTTTGGACACGCCACCAATCAAGGCTTAAGTCCTTGGCTTGACGGCTCTTTTTTATCGAGAGGCAAATTAGGGGTATACCTGTTCTTCATCATTTCTGCCTACCTGCTCGACAAGCAGATCATCCAAGTTTGGCAGCAGGGCAAAGGCAACTGGACCTATTGGCGCTACTACATCGGTCGCCGTATCATGCGTATTTTCCCGCCGTTCCTGCTCGCTCTGATCACTTTCCGACTGATGAACGAGGCCGGCTACAAGGTGGTCATTCGAGAGTGGTCCCACGTTTGGGAGCATTTAGCGCTAATGCGTGGCGATCACATCTTCTGGTCCATCCCTACAGAATTCCGTTATTATTTAATTAGCCCGTTATTGCTGCTTCTGTGCTTACGTCTGTTCAAATTACAAGGAAGCAATACGGTCCGATTCTTCACCGCCATCATCCTCGCCACGCTCCTCATCAATCACTTCAACGAACTTCCAAGACACAGCACCTTGAGGTACCTGGGCATCTTCGCCATCGGCACCCTCATTGCTGCATTCGAAACGCTGTATCAGACGAAATTTCAGCAGTGCATCCAGAGCAAGTGGCTCACTAATCTCTTCATTCTGTCGCTTGGCATATTCATAGGATGGGGTTGGGCTTCCGACGATTTCACCCACTCCAACGTGTACATTCCTGCCGCCATCCTTTGGGGCATATTGTTATTGGCATCCTTCCAAGAGGGCGCTTGGCGTAAATTCCTATCCTTCCGTCCGTTTCGATTTATTGGGGCGATCAGCTATTCCCTCTACCTGTTTCACATTCCTGTTTTAATGTGGATCAAATCCCTGGGTCTGAGCAATGCCATCGCACTTCCTGCCTTCTTGTCATTATCTATCGCTGTGGCAGCACTTTTGCATTTGTTGGTTGAACGTCCTGCACTTTCTTTGGTTAAGAAGTAAATACAGGACCAATTCCTAACTAAACACCCCTATGGATACCATCCAACTCACTGAAGCCTTGCGCATAGCCGTGGCAAATGGCCAGACCTACGAAGCGTACAGCGCTATGAACAAGGCTATGGCCAAAGAAGGCACGACCACGGGCCCTCAAAAGCCATCTTACGTTGAATATACCAAGCTGAGCGCAGCACGAATGCGCCGTTGGGAGAAAACCTACAAGCCATCACAAAGCACCTTAGACAATATTGCTTCTAGAACGAGCGAGAAAGAACAGTGGTTGGTCTTCAGCGAAACGTGGTGTGGCGATGCAGCGCATAACCTACCGTTTATTGCCAAATGGGCAGCACATGCCGGGGTGGACCTGCGCATCATCCTTCGCGATGAAGACACAGCCCTCATGGACGAGTTTTTGACTGGTGGGGGACGCTCTATTCCAAAATTGGTCCGATTGAACGAAAACTTTGAAGTCCTTGGAACCTGGGGTCCGCGTCCTACGCCATTGATGGAGGAATATGCCAAATGGAAGAGCCAACCGGAGTTCGACTACGAGGAGTGGACCCTGTTCGCGCAGGATTGGTACAACAAGGATAAGGGCGCTTCGCTTGAAGCGGATTTCACTGCACTTTTGGGGTAATTACCTCAACCCGTTCTCTTTGAAGTTGATGTACATCTGTTCAAAGTTCTTGTACACTCCGGAGAGGAAGGTCTCTGTCAAGGCTTCCTTTACAGCTGCCGGAGAGGGGTGGCTGTCCTTCATGAACTTGTAGGCTTGCTTCATCGGACCCGCCTCAAATTCCACGACGTGCCAGCGCTCCATGGCGTAAATGGTAGTTTTGAATTGTTTCGTGCTCCAGCTCTCTACTATTCTCATAAGTCCACGTGCATTTTGAAGTTGATCAATCTGTTGGTCATGTAGTTCGGTACGGCATATTGGCCGGCAGCACTTACATCACGCACCCAAAGGTAGCTCACAGTATTGCGCGCTTGCAACAAGTTGAAGATTTCTGCGCTCACCCAGACCTCGTCAAACTGCTCGGTCCATTTGCCTTTCAGCACTTTAATGAATCCAATATCGGCACGGCGGTAGGGCGGCGATCGGAATACGCGCTCCCACGGATCGCTAATGCCGTCGCCCGGGCCATCAGGTCCAAAGGGGAATCCGCCGCCTACCATCAAGGTCAGGCTCAAACGGGTAGAGGGGTCGTTGGGCAGGTAATCTTGGAAGTATACGGCAAAGTTGAAGCGCGTATCCGTCGGACGGGCAAACCAGCCTTGGGCGAAGTCGTCTGTCGGTCGTTCCTCGGCTTTAAACAAGCTGAAGGTAAACCAGCTGTCGGTGCCTTGCACAAATTCCCCATTCACGCGGCTGTCGAAGCCGTAGATACGTCCGATGGCATTGTTGTTCGCCGCATAGCGAATGCGTACGTTTTCTATGTCATACAGATTGACGCGGTTGAGGTCTTTGTAGTACGATTCAAAGGACCACACAAACGGGCGTCCCCACATCTCAAAATCCTTGTCGCTACGCACGGTGAAGTGCATGGCGTTCTGGCTTTGCACCTCGGTATTGAGCACACCGTCCTTTTGGCGCATTTCCCGGTAGAAGGGGTATTGGTCGTACAATCCGGCCGCAATGGTAAAGGTGCGGCCCTCCTCGTTGGGTTTGTAAAAGAGTTTGAATCGTGGGCTAATGCGCAGCTCGCCGTTTAAGGTGGCATATTGGGTGCGCACTCCTGCGTTGTAGGTCCAGATGCCCTTATCCGTTGCCCATTTCCCTTCCCAGTTCACATATCCTTTCAATCGGGTATTGGTGATCAGCTGGGTGGCACTCACGTGGGTGTAGAGGTCCAAATTATCCAAGGGAGTGCTGTACAATCGGCCTCCGATCACACTATCGAGCTGGCTTTCACGGTGCGGCAAGCTGTAGCCTGCACTATCGATGCGCTGAAACTCCTTGTAGCGGTCGTAGATGTTTTCACCTTGCACCGTCGCTCCCCAATTCAATTTTCCGGCATCAAAGAATCGGCCTTCCGCGTATTTCGCATTGACGATGTAGGCATCCAAAAAGTTGCGACGGTAATCCTGGAATGCACCGACACCGCGCACCAGCGAAATCTCTCCAAAGTCGTCGCTGCCCAGATCGTTGTTGAGCTCACTCAGACGGTAATAGCCAATCACGTCGGTAATCTCTCGCTCGGTCGTGTGGAACCCTGTCGCACTCAGGCTGCGGAAGCCGCGCCCTAATCGCTGGTTCCAACGTGCTGCTAAAAACTGTGTATCGTAGCCAAAGTTCTCTTGCCCGTCAAAGAATACGGTCAGGCGTAAGGCCTCCTGCAATGAACCAAAGCTCGTCTCGCGGTTTTGTGGCACCTGGTTCATGCGATTGTGGGAGAGGTGTCCAAAAATTTCTAAGGAAGTACCGTTATCAAACCACTTGCGTGCTAGGATCTGTCCGTCGGCGTTTGAGGGGAAGTAATCGCTTTGGATGTCGGTTGCATTGAGCAGGAGCGCATTGTTGCGGTAACGGAAGCCGCTCAGAATCTCCCAATCCATCCCCGCTTTCGTGGCACTGATGTTCACCCCAGTCAAAGAACTCTCCACTTTCGTGTCCAATTCCTCACCGCCTCTTTTGTATTGTACATCCAGCACGGAGCTGAGCTTATCGCCATAGAGTGCTGAGAAGCCCCCGGCACTGAACAAAATATTCCCAACCAGGTGTGGATGGATAATACTCATCCCTTCTTGCTGACCGGCTCTGGCCAAAAACGGGCGAAACACTTCAAATCCGTTGATGTAGACTAGGTTCTCGTCAAAATTTCCACCGCGTACATTGTACTGCGAGCTCAATTCATTGCGGCTGCTTACCCCAGCGAAGGTCTTCACAACACCTTCAACGCCGCCTTCAGCACCAGTGGTAAACTCAATGTCTTTTCCTTTGACCAAGGTGCGCTCGTCTTCCGGCCTACTCTCACGAACTTCCACTTCATCAAGAAGGGTAGTATCCATGATCTGTGCGCTAGCAAGGCTGCAAGTCAACAGAAAGAGTATGGCGAAAAGTTGACGCATCAAGTATTAGCGCTTCAAGCTTTGAAAGAGTTGTTGCCAAGCAAATGGGTTGGACAAGGCGCCAAGGATGGCAGATGCTCCTGTAGCATTCATCCCGTTACCGAAGACGCGTCCTTCGTTGTAGAGCTGTTGGTTCTGCAAGGAGATGAGATAGTCTTGCATCTCGGCCGCGTCATAGCCCATCGCTGCCGCTCGGTCACGCAGTTCGTCTAGGGCTAGGTTACGCGCTGCAATGTCCATTTCAGTGGTCTGCACCTCCATGGCCAAGAATTCTTCTTTGAAGTTTTCCTTCGATGGCCAAGGATATACAATCACAGGATCGAGCACCTCGGTGTCCCACTCTAGTACGATACGAGCCAAGAACTCATCACCTTCTAGGGTGTCGGCCACCCAAAACTTTTGAAGCTTGAAACCAATGTGTTGAAAGAATACGGTATCCCCAGGCATCGCTACGGTAGAAAAGAAGCCATCGATATCGGAAATGCTCACCTGTCCGCGACTCTTGACCAAAATCTGAACGTTTGGCAGCAGTTGCTTGAGGCTGTCGTTACTCACGACAATACCGTGCAGCTGGATGGGTGTTTCCTCCTGCGCATGCAGGGCAGGGGTGAAAAATGAAAGACAAAAAAGCAGTAACGCTACTCTCATAGTGTGATGGTATATTCTTTAACTGTGGTATTGCCCACACCGTCGATAACAACTACCCGCAAATTATGGTTTCCTGCCGCCAATTCCTTGGGCACAATCACTTTTAACAACTCCTTTTTGTAATCGAAGTCAATGCGGGCAAACTCGCCGTTTATTCTCGCACTGTAACGTTCCACACCCGTCTTGTCGTCTGCGGCGCGCAAGCGAATCTCTCTAAAGGCGCTATTACTGCGTGCATACGTCGTGGTTTTCAGCAGGCTCACCTCAGGTTTTTTCAAATCTTGGTCCAATTCATACGTCCCCGTACTTCTCGTCTTAAAGGTCATCACCGTACCATCGCGCTCCCCGGCAATGGCACTCTTCTCACCCTGATGATCAGTCTCCCAAAGGAACCAACCCACTCCCGGAATCTGCGTGCTGTCCAAGGTCCATTCTAGGGTCATGTAGGTTTGTAGAGGTACTCGGCCACCTCCAAAAACATATTGTCCATTGCCTTTATCTCCTAAGACAAGGTCATACGTTCTTTCATACAATGCTCCGGCTGGGATAGTAAACTCTATAGGACCTAAAGACAATTTATTGATCACATCCCAAGACAAGCTCGTTCGATCCAAGGCGTATTTGATAGGTTGTTTCTGCCCTTCCACGAAAAACGAGAAAGCACTTGTATTGCCTTCATAGTCTTTGACGTTCACTTCCACTTTTACCACGCTGTCCTGCGCCACTGTAATCCATCCTTTTGAAGCTCGGAAGGCAGGCGCAATGACTTCATACGTGTCGGTAACCTTGAGTGGGTTGTTCTCAAGTTCATACAACCTCGTATAGCGCACCCCTTGTGAACAATACAGACCGTAGTTGATGTGTGCATTGATAAATCGTGAGGTGCTGAAATTGATGCGTCTGTAATTTGCCGTGAAAAAGGGTTGTCCTTCGATCAAAGCTTCAATGGAATACACCCCATTATTATTGATGGCAAGATCCTGCTTGTCCGTGGTAAACAGATCAATTCCAAGCCCACGTGAGAATTTAATAGTATCTCCCGCTTTAAATGTGCCCATATCGCCAAAATCCTTGGCAGTCCATTTTAGTCCTCGTACATCTGGCTTGCGGGTGTCTTTTACTTCAATCCCGAACTCTAGGGGGTTCAATGGCTCTTCGGTTTTAGTATCTCTGATCTCAAAGTGCAGGTGGGGACCGAAGGAGCCGCCGGTGTTCCCGCTGAAAGCAACGAGCTGGCCGCGGGTGACTTTAAATTGTTCTGGCGAAGGGTAAAGGTTGCCGTCGTTTTTGCTGCGGTCGCGCAGTTGGTCTTCCACCCATTTTTCCAATTCCGGATAAAAGGCATTCAAGTGGCCATACACGGTGGTATAGCCTTCGGGGTGTCGCAGATAAAGTGCATTTCCATAGCCGTAAGGGTTTACGGCGACGCGGCTGACATAGCCATCTGCTACAGCACCTATTCTAAGACCGCTGCGTCCCTGAGTTTTAATATCGATTCCTCCGTGGAAGTGATTTCCGCGCAATTCCGCGAAAGTGCCGCTCAGCACTAATGGGATATCCAAAGGCGGGCTAGGCTTGAAATTCTGTGCCGAGGCAATGTTAAGGGTTAACAAAAAACCGATGAAAGGGAAAATTTTCTGCATTACGCAAAGGTACAAATGGTATCTTTGAGGGAAACTGATACCTATGTCATCTGATTTAAGTTCTCAACTAGAGAGAGTTCTATCTAAGGCTGCGAAAGTAGTTGAGGTGAATTCTGCTTTGAAAATGAGAATCAGTGAATTAGAAGATCAAG
>JBNAAX010000022.1:0-29081 GCA_049631665.1 Schleiferiaceae bacterium | reverse complement strand
ATGTTATCGACAAACCAACCTGAAAGTGAATTTGGAGACGGCGTACCCGTCTTGTTGGTCATTACGAAACGGATTTTACAGTTGGCAAAACCGTTTTGGGTATTGGTTGCATCGTAAGCGCCTAGGTACGAACTAAGGTCGAACGTTTCTCTCGCCCACCAGCTTTGTTGCGGTGTAGTACCGCTATTATTATTACCTACCGTAGGACCTACCCAATATGGTGAGAGGAGGGCAGACGGGTATGAAAGCTCATTAAACCAACCTTGTGAAGCGAACTGTGGACTTTCCCCTTGGTAGTGGGTACCGGTCATGTTCACCCAAGTTGCACCATTGTTGCGAGACATCTGGATGTAGGCTTTTTGGATGAATCGAATCTTACAGATCTGGTCAAACGTAAAACGAACGTTTGTGTAGCCAACCGTAGTGAATGCGTCTGTTTCGAAGATGATCGAATCATTCGCATAGATCTGCGTGTGGAATGACCTTGTCCCCGTTGATTTCAAAAACGTGGTGTCGTTCCAAGACCTAGTGGCATTGGTTGAATCTGTATTGTAATTGGCGGCAATTGAATCTGCACCCAAAGTTCCATCGAAGTTTTCAGTGAAAACTGTATCGATAGGGGGAGCGAACTGACCAAAGGCGGTCGTTGCAGATACAACAAAAAGGAGGGTAGCTAGTAAGCTTTTCTTCATTGCTAAACGCGTTTGTGTTAACCTTTTTATAGGGCAATTACAAATATATAAAAATGGCAATGCGCCCGACTTTAACTAGGCTAAAAGTCGGGTTAGAATGAGGGAAAGACGGCCTTGCTGATTAAGACGGCCTATTTCACGTTGAAATAGAAGATGCGTTCTCCTTCCAAATGGAGCTCGAGAAGGTCGTCACGATGTACCTGGCCAACACCGGCAGGAGTACCTGTGAATATCAAATCGCCGGTCTTCAGTGTGAAGTACTTGCTGACATGTGCAATTAGTTCATCTACAGGGAATAACATGTTTTTAGTGTTGCCTTTTTGCACGGTTTTTCCATTGATATCTAGGTTAAAATCGATATCTGTAATCGGCTTTTTTAGGTCCTTTAATTTGAAAAATCTGCTCACTGCAGCACTGCCGTCAAAGGCCTTTGCTTTTTCCCAAGGCAAGCCTTTTTCCTTGCATCTTGCTTGAACGTCTCGTGCTGTAAAATCGATACCCAGTCCTATTTCATCGTAGTATTTATGCGCAAAACGGGGTTCAATATGCTTACCTAAACGGTTAATTTTAACTACGACCTCAATTTCATGGTGAACCTCATTGCTGTGTTCAGGTATGAAGAAGGGATGCTTCTTTAGTAGAATAGCAGTATCAGGCTTGAGGAAAACAACAGGCTCTTGCGGAATAGGGTTATTCAGTTCCGCCGCGTGCTTTGCGTAGTTTCTTCCAATACAAATGATCTTCATACTTATCCGTTGTTAAATCCCCGAAGTTTAATCGCGGTCAATACTTTCTTGGTGTACAATGGGAAATCAGCATTCTGGATCCAACTGTAGTATCCTGGGTTTTCTTTCAATACACTATGGACGGTTTTACCGCGGTATTTCCCGAAGGTAAAGATTTCTTCACCCTGGTCATCATAGGCGATGAATCCGGCGAAATCTGCCACCTTTTGGCGGTTGGAAAAGTCAGCCAAGAAGTTCATGTCGTTTTGCAACTCTTCATACCTATCTATTTGAGCCTTAAGCACTTCATAGGTTGCTAAAACATCAGCTTCAGCGCTGTGTGCATTGTCTAAGCTCTTGTCGCAGTAAAATTTATAGGCTGCGCTCAAGGTGCGTTGTTCCATGCGGTGGAAGATGTTTTGTACATCCACGGCGCGTCGTTTACCCATGTCGAAATCTATGCCTGCACGAAGAAATTCTTCGGCAAGTAACGGGATGTCAAATTTATTGCTGTTGTATCCTGCGAGGTCGCTATCTGCAATGAGTTCATAAACCTTTACAGCCAATTCCTTGAACGTCGGCTCGCTAGCAACGTCATGGTCGTAAATGCCGTGTACCAAGGAGGCGCCTACAGGGATGGGTACCGTAGGATTTACACGCCAAGTATGTGTTTCTTCCTCACCAGACGGATGAACTTTGTGTACACAGATCTCGACAATGCGATCGTTAGTAACATTGACACCGGTGGTTTCGAGGTCGAAAAAACAAATAGGACGTTGAAGTTGTAGCTGCATGAGTGTGGAATTATGGGGGTTAAAAAAACCGCCCGAAGGCGGTTCTAAAGTACTATATAAATTGGAACGATTAAACCTCTCGGTTCATATCCCAAGCTTCTAAGTATTCTGCAACGCGCTTGACAAACATTCCTCCAAGTGCACCGTCTACAACGCGATGGTCGTAGCTGTGGCTCAAGAACATTTTGTGTCGGACGGCAATGAGGTCACCTTCTGGGGTTTCTACCACAGCTGGCTTTTTAACAATCGCACCCGCCGCCATAATGGCTACTTGTGGCTGATTGATAATTGGGGTACCAAGCAGGTTCCCAAAAGTTCCTACGTTCGTTAGCGTGTAGGTACCTCCGGAAATCTCGTCTGGCTTAAGTGCGTTGTTTCTCGCGCGGTTGGCCAAATCGTTCACCGCTTTCGTCAATCCGAGCAGGCTCAACTGATCCGCGTTCTTCACTACCGGTACAATCAAATTACCAGATGGGAGAGCAGCAGCCATACCTACATTGATATTGCCGTGTTTGATAATATTCGATCCGTCCACGCTGACATTAATCATTGGGAAATCCTGGATGGCCTTAACAATGGCCTCCATGATAATTGGCGTGAATGTGATTTTCTCACCGTGTTTCTCTTGGAAACTCTTTTTGACCTTATTTCTCCACAGAACTACCTTGGTCATATCAGCTTCTACAAACGAAGTTACATGTGGTGAGGTCTGTACTGAATTCACCATGTGGTCCGCGATAAGCTTTCTCATGCGGTTCATTTCGATGATTTCATCACCGGCAGATGGAGCAATACTTGGTGTGGCTGTGGCCGCTGGTGCTTTTGGTGCAGCAGCAGGAGTAACAGCAGGTGTTGCAGCATGGGCAGGGGCTGCAGCTGGCGCGGTGCGTCCGCCTTGTAGGTAGGCGAGAACATCTTTCTTGGTAACACGGCCGTCTTTACCAGAACCTTTGATTTGATCCAATTCCGCTTGACCTATATCTTCCTCCTTCGCCATACTACGCACCAAAGGAGAGTAGAAGCGACCGTTTGAATTTTTGGCAATAGGTGCATTTGGGGCGGCTGGAGCTACGGTTTGGGCGGCAGCGGCTACTTGCGTTTCAATCTCAGCCACAACTTTTTCAACTGCAGGCGCCGGGGCGGGAGCAGGCGCACTTTCTGTGGCTGCTTCAGTTTCTCCTGAGCCTTCAGTTTCAATAATCGCAATAGCTGCGCCTACCTGAGCGACATCATTTACATTGCTGATGATTTTTACAAGTGTTCCACTCACTGGTGAAGGAACCTCACTATCTACTTTATCGGTAGCAACTTCAACAACGCTTTCCTCTGCTTCAATGAAGTCGCCTTCACTTTTGAGCCAAGTGGTAATGGTAGCTTCTGCAACGGATTCGCCCATTTTGGGCAGGATAAGTTCGAATTGAGCCATTGATATTTGGGTTTATCGTCCTCGAATTTACGGCAAAAAACCGTGGTAATTTAAGGCGTCGTGCATTTGGTTAATTGCCATAAGCGCAATAGGTCACTGCGAAGCGCAGCCTCTTTTGCATAATCCTCAGCGAGTGCTCTCGCATTTTGAGAAAAGTCTAATTCCTGAGGCAATTCTCTGCAAATGTCAAAAATCGGTTGCGGCATCTGTGGTAGTGAAAACTTTTCGCCCAAAGCTGTTGAATACCCAATCAAAGTGCGTTTTCCAGAGAGTAGTTTCCCAGCAGACGCCAACCAAAGGCGCCAACCTTTGCCTCGGCCGATGACCTGTGCGATCAAAAAGGAAATGGGCAAGGTGAGTACCAGTATAAGGGTCAATCCTATTTCATAAACGCGACGTTGACGCAGGTAATTGGCATCAGTAATCCGTAGTGCTTTCTTGTAGGTCATTCCTTGACTGAGGCTGCTGTTTGAACCAATGATAAATGCGCGCTCTGGAAGTAATGATTTCACGGATGTCTGCGTGCCCAAAGCTTCCGTAATGGCAATGAGTTCGTCATAACTGCTCGAGGAACAATCAACTACTAATTCATTGATACGGTGCAGATTAACCAGTGCCTCTAAGTGCTCAAAACTCTGGTTTTCCAAAGGTTCTTGGTGCCACAGAAAGGAAGGGCGCACGCCACTTTCGTTCAAAATACGCTCCAAAGCGCTGAGGTTTTCCTTGCTGCCATAGAACATAACGCGAGGCTGCCTTTGCTCATTGGAAAAGAGCCTTTGTCCGGTTACCGCGGCAATCAGTGCTCGGTATACAATCAAACTGGCTGTACCGACCAAGGCACCTAGAACAAGTAATGCTCTTGAGAAGCGCAGTTCCTCCGGCAATAGACCGTAGCCAAATCCAATTATTAGGGTGGTAATGAGCATGGACCTAACGATGTTCTTTGGTTGGGCACCCTTGAAATAGGTACCGCTTACCCACAAACCAAATACCCACAACAGTACATAAGCGCCTTGGACATTGTAGGTGTAGATATCCGGGTAAGAACCGCCATTGATGAAACGGTGGTTGAGCTCCCAGTAGGTTTTAACCGAGTTCAAAAGAAAGTAGAGGACTGCGGCATCAAGCACTGGAGCTAAGGCACTGCGTGCTATTCGGGCGACTACGGCAAGTCCTGCACGTAAGTAGATACCTAAGTAAATCAGGCTTTTGTAGGCCCAGGCGGCACCGCCGCTGAATTGTTTCTGAGCAAAGAGAATCATCGCTTGGTAGAACATGCGGACATAATTCAAACTGCCGCGTTTAGTGCTCTCGCCTTTGTAATGAATGATTTTACTCTCGGCGAAGTAGATGTTCTTTTTACCCGTTTTCTGTAATTCGTAACTAAGATCGATGTCTTCCCCGTACATGAAGTAACGCGGGTCGAAGCCGCCCACCTCTAACAGTAGTTTAGTAGGAACCATAATAAAGCAGCCGACCAAAATATCTACCTCGTGGTTTTCGTCTTTACTTAAGTGCCCAAGGTGGTATTTGGCGAAAGTCTTGGAGGTCGGAAATAATGCACTCAATCCGCTAATCTTCCACAAGGCGACTAGTGGGGTAGGAAGGGCTCGCTTGGATTCGGGCAAGAACCTACCACTGCCGTCTATACCTTGAATGCCTAATCCGCCGACCTCTGGATGACTTTTTAGATAGTCTATGCTTTTCTCAAGCGTGTCTGAGCGCAATACAGTATCGGGGTTAAGGATAAGGGTATAGGTGCCTTGGGCTGCCCTAAAGCCTACATTGTTCGCCTTTCCGAACCCTAGGTTTTCGTCATTATTGATCCAACGGACCTTGGGAAATTGACTGAGGATTTCGGCTTCGCCTGAGTCGCTGCTTTGGTTGTCTACTACAATGACCTCAAAACCATAGTTAGTCTTGCTCTGATAGATGCTATCGAGGCATTGTGAAAGAAACTCCTTCACGTTGTAATTGACAATGACTATGCTGAGGTCTAGCATTACTGCGGCAGGCTTTGTTCGTAAGGTATGCGGTGTTGTATGCTTCGACCGAGGGTGACTTCATCTGCAAATTCAAGCTCATCACCAACAGCGATTCCTCGTGCAATAGTCGTTAAGCTCGCTCCGAAATCCTTGATCTTGCGGTACAAGTAGAAGTTGGTAGTGTCCCCTTCCATGGTCGTATTCAGGGCGAACACAACCTCCTTGACTTCGCCGGTTTTCACTTTGTCGATGAGTGCATCGATGGTGAGGTCACTAGGACCGATCCCGTCCATAGGCGAGATGAGTCCACCTAAGACATGGTATACACCACTATATCCGCCAGTGTTTTCTATGGCCATTACGTCGCGCACATCTTCAACGATACAGACGATGCTCTTGTCGCGCTTGGGGCTGCTGCAGATGCTACATATTTCTGTATCAGAAATGGTGTGACATTCGCTGCAAAAGGTGGTGTTGTTTCTCAAATCCAATAAGGCCGCACTGAGGCTTTCTGTCTGGCCTGCTGGCCTGCGTAAGAGGTGCAGCGCCAACCTTAGGGCCGTCTTTTTACCGATGCCCGGCAAGCGAGAGATTTCCTCTACGGCCAATTCTATTTTACGACTTGAAAAATTCATTCCGTCTCAAAAGTAAGGGATTGCGCATATTTGTGGAATGAACAACGCACTCTTTTTACTCCTATTGCTCCTTTATGTGGGTCTTTTAGCTTTTGTAGGCTACATCACCTCACGCGGCGCCTCCAATGCAACCTTCTTTAATGCGAATAAAAATGCCAATTGGCTTTTAGTGAGTTTTGGGATGATTGGTGCATCGCTCTCCGGAGTGACATTCATCAGCGTACCGGGCTGGACGGCCGCTTCAGGTATGACGTACATGCTCATGGTGGTGGGGTATTTCTTGGGCTACTTGTTCATTGCTGGCGTTTTGCTGCCCGTATACTACAGGAATAATGTCATCAGCATTTATGAGTTTTTGGGCATTCGCTTAGGTTTGGAAAGTTACAGAACGGGATCACTGTTTTTCTTGCTTTCAAGGATTGTTGGTGCTGCGGCCCGATTGTACATCGTTTCCATGGTCGTTCAAGTACTCATATGCGATGCATTGGGTATTCCTTTCGTGGTCACCGCGGTAGCCATATTACTGCTGATTGCCATCTATAGTGCTTCTGGCGGGATTGCCACCATCGTTTTCACAGATACGCTTCAAACTGCCCTAATGCTGCTGGCAGCGGTCATGGCTTTTTACTTTGTGGGCAAGGCCGTCGTTCCTGCAGATAGCAGTTATGTCGAATTTCTTTCGGGACACCCGGACTGGCGTTTTGTGGAGTTTACCGGTCCTAAATCTTGGTGGCGTCAATTGCTCGGTGGTGCATCTATTGCCATCGCTATGACAGGACTCGACCAAGATATGATGCAGAAAAACCTTACCGTGAAACGCCTGAAGGATGCACAAAAGAATATGGTGCTGCTTGGCGGTACATTGCTCGTAGTGAATCTGTTGTTCCTTTCGTTGGGTATCTTTTTGACTGAATTTGCAGCGAATACAGGCATCACTGCTACGGGAGATAAACTCTTCTCGGCCATCGCTATGCATCCATCACTACCTACAGCACTACCTGTGCTATTCTTCCTTGGCCTTCTCGCTGCAGCCTTCTCAAGTGCCGACAGCGCTCTAACCTCATTGACTACGGCATTCTGTATCGACTTTTTAGGCATGAAGTCCAACGGGTCTACCAAGGTGCGCACAAGAGTTTATGTAGGGTTCATGCTAGTGCTTTTGGTGGTAATGCTTTTGATTTACTCCTTGAAATCGGAGAGTATTATTAGCACACTTTTTACTGCTGCTGGATATACCTACGGGCCATTGGTGGGGCTCTTCAGTTTTGCCTTGTTGTTTAACCGAAGGATCAAAGGATGGGCGGTACTTGCTATCTGTATCGCGGCGCCAATCGTCGCGTATCAAATAAGCCTATGGGCACCCCAGTTGGGATACGCCATAGGCTTTGAGTTATTAGTGTACAACGGCCTGCTCACCTTACTAGGTTTGCTGGCGATCAGCAAGCGCGCTTAAAGCTTACTCACATTTTGACTTACCGTGCCTGTACTCGTGTGTACTTTCACAGTGTACATCCCTGCGGGTAAGCTGCTGATATCCAATCGCACGGTTTCGCTAAGCGCTGCATAAGTCGAGCGTTGCAATAGGGTACCGATCATTGAGTAGATTTCAATAGATGCCTCACCTAAATCACCGCCCGTTGCGATGCTCAAAATATCATTGGTTGGGTTTGGATAGAACACCATCGGCATCGTGCCCTCTTCATCTAATCCGATATTGTTGAAGGTCGTAATCGTGCTGTCCACACCACAATCTGTAGTTACGATCAGCTTCACGGTGTAAGAGCCATTTGCAGCATAGGTGTGCTGTGGGTTCTGTTGGTTGCTTGAATTTCCATCTCCAAAGTCCCAGAACCAAGCGGTCGGTGTAGGCGTAGAGTTGTCTTGGAAGTTGTACGTCAAACCTCCTGCAAGTCCCAAGGTAAACTGCGGACGCAGCTTCGGTCCAGGAATGAGTAGTGCTGAATCTGCAACAAACGTGTTTTCATTGTAGTATACATACTCGAGGTAATAGTCCGTTGCTGAGGTCAAGGTAGAGGTATGAGCGCCCATACCCATGAACGTATTCACGATAGATGATCCCTGACGATTCAAGCTAAAGTTCCCCGCCAACGTTGTATCAGTGCTGTTCAAGCTAAAGTTGAACGGCTCGTCCTCACAAATGAGTGCAGGTAGACTCAATGTGGCTGTAGAAGGCGTACCGGCGAGGTCAATCACGCGGATGTTATCGAGGTATAAGTTGTTTCCATAGCCACAAATGCCGACAAACTCGAATTGGACATTGTTAGAACTTAGGTTGGCTAAACTCACCGTATCTGTTCTCCAATCTGAAGGATCATTCGGTACAAACGTTGAGGTGCTCGTGCCCGCTGTGCTGAGGTCAGCACCGGCTTTGAGGTAAAGCGTATCGAAGGTGCTCCCACAATCGTCACTTACCACCACGGCAAGCTGGTCGAAGTACGAGGTAGAATACGGCGCGTAGCTCACGTCAAACATCAAGGTAGGGTTGGTATAACCGCTGATATTAAACTTAGGACTCAATAGACCGTCGGTTGTACCTACGGTGTTGTAGTTGAAGTAGCCCATGTACATGACACCGGTCTTCGCTCCTGTAGGCCCGTCCACGTCTCCGCGAGTCCATGTTGTTCCATTATCTGCATTACGCACGGTGAAATCACCAAGGCTATTCGTCGTAAAGGTTTGTACGATTGGCAAGCTCGGTAATGCACTTACTACGATTTCATTGGTTTTCGTGATAGTATCACTGCCGTAAGTATTCGTAGCAATGAGTGTCACGGTATAACTACCCAATGCGCTAAAGCTAACCTGTGGGTTTTGCGAGCTCGCCGAAGTATTGTTTACAAAGCTGAACGTATTTGGGGTTATGCTCCAATTCCAGCTTGTCGGCGACTTCGCGCTTTGGTCCAATAGGGTCATTGGGGCGTTCAAACACGGTGAAGAAGTGGACGGTGTAAAGTCCGCAACAGGCGTTCCTATCTTATCTTCAATAGCAATGTTATCAATCGCGACATCACTTTGGTAATCGTCTCCAGTAGTGCCGGTAAAGCGCAATAGAACAGTATCTCCTGTGAAGGCGCTGAGGTCGGTGTTCACCGTCTTCCAGCTGTTGCCCTGATCACCACTCACGCTGAGTAGGGTGGTCCATGAAGTACCGTCGAAAATTTCAACGAGCAGATCACCCATGGTAGCTCCGTACATGTGGTAGGCAAAATCTAGTTCTGGCGCGATAGCACCGCTCAGGTCAATACAAGGACTGTACAATACAGCGTCTTGGAAGTTACAATTGCCTGAACTCTCTAGGTACAGGTATTTACCGCTGTTGCCGAAGCCTGATGAAGGTCCCGTACCGTTTGAGGCGGTACCACCACCGTTGGTTCTCCAGTCGATATCATCTTCTGAGCCGTTGCTAAGGTTGGTCCAATCTCCGCCAAGGTTACACACAGTGGCCCCACAGTTGGTATTGGTACCACAGTTATTAAACGCGTTGAAGTCCTGAAGGAACGGCAAGCTGTACAATGAAGAGTTCAAATAGGTAATCGTTTGATCAACCGTATCGTTTTGGCCATTCATATCACCACTAAGCTCTGTCCAAGCACGGATAGAACCGTTACTCGTCCCGGACCAAGTAATTGGGTTAGGGAATACAAAAACAGTATCTGCATACGGCGCCATGGTATCAAAGATGGTGTCGCGTACAACCGCGCCAAGATATTCGTAGGCCACAGGCAAGGTGTCCAAAGAGTTGGTAGAAGGATTACGAACTTGAACCGCTACGTCAATGGTGCTGCTCTGACAGCTGCTCACAAATTGCGGATTCATCACGGCCTTCAGCTCTAGATCGCGCGGCAGTGGACAGTTTTGAGTACCACTTGGAAGGTCAACTGCGTAGGAACGCTTCCCAGGAGCACCGTTGTAATTGGCTGAAGCACTGATCCACGTACCCGTGCTCACCACGTAAGGAATAACCATACTGTTGCTCGAGGTGGTGAAAACGGAATCCATGTACTTCGTTCCAAGAATGTAGGCCGTGTAATCGGTCGCCGAGGTTACAGGGTTAATAGTCACCTTTAAGCTGTCTGGACATACCCAATCTACAGTAAGGCCTGAAGGTTGTGGCATAATGGTCATTGGACCTACTGTAGAAGTGTCGCCGTTTTTGATAACGCGCAGGTAAGCCTCGTCCGTTGGATTGTTTGGAACGGTCCAGTTGGCCATTCCTTGCCCCGTAATAGGGTTCAACGTCAGGTTGTTCCAAGAACTTCCTCCGTTAGAAGAGAATTGCCAGCTTAGTCCGTTAGTTTCACCGTCCCAGCGAACGACCATAGCTCCTGGGGTCAACGATTGACCAGTAAACGGATAGGCAATTTGCATGCGTTCTACCACTACATCGTAAACTACGTAGAAGGTTTGTGGTCCTTGTGGAACGTTCGTTCCGTATACTGTAAAGCGGTAATCACCACTGCTTGGGTTATCGAGAGTCACCTGCTCTGCGTTGTTCAAGGTATCAGTGGCACGCACCGCGAGGTTATTCAAGGTAACGTTGTTTGGCGTTGGGTTCAATACCCAAGGCTGGTAAGTAGTAGAACCGGTGAGATCAGTTACGGTGAAGTCAAGATTGTTTACCAATGCTTTAGAAGCAAAGGTCGAACCTTCTTTGTCTGTCCAGTAGAGCATGGCGCGTAATTCACGTGCACCATTAGGTACATTGATGTCGTAGGTCAATGTATCACCGGTTGTGATCGAGTTGGTAAACCAAGCTGTATCGCGGATCGTTCTGATTGCGCGACGCGCATTCACTCGTCCGTACCCGAAAATAAAATCTGGACCGTTATTGCCGAGGTCATCGGCCGTATTCATGGCAATGGCTTTCAACAAACCGCCAGTAGCAGTATCGCCTTGCAATTCGTCGTGGGCATTGTGGAGCACGGTAAAGAATCCTGCTACACCCGGCGCAGCCATAGAAGTACCTGTCTTAAATCCGTAGGTGTGTCCGTCAATAGTAGAGTAGACGTTGGTTCCAACTGCAGCGAGATCTGGTTTAATACGTCCATCGGCAGCAGGTCCTCGTGAAGAAGAAGGCGCAATAGCATCTAGGTAGGTGATGTTGGCAGTGGCTACCACATTCTTTCCTTGTTTGTGGCCACCTGTTACGTTCCCCCATTGGGAACCTGCACCGTAACCACAGTTTGAGCCATTGCTATTTCCAGCACTAAAGACGTGCATTAACGCCGGGTTATCACGAACGTCCTTGTCCATTTGTTGGGCATAGGCGGTGTAACCGGCATTACAACCGTTCGAGTACGAACTGTTAGTTACGCGAATTCCGTACAGTGAATAGTGGTTGTCAATATTGCTGAGGTTTTGCGGATAATCGTAGTAGACCATGGTAGCACCTGTCGCATTACCTGCACCGTCTGGGTCGATATTACCTGCGGCAAAAACAGTTCCCGCAACGTGGTCGCCGTGGTCACCGATAGAGTTTCCTGCTAATGAAGTAAGACGTCCACGGTAATCGTCGTGTGGGCCTATGTCGCCATCATCACCGACGCCGACTACAACATTTTCACCGGTAAATTCACCGTCCTGTTGCATGAAGGCCACTCGAGAGGAAGCACGGCTGTTCTCATTTTCAATCGTTCCAGGCTCCTCAATCGCTTGGATGAACAATACATGAGGTTCTTTGGCCAATTTTTCTAGGTCCTTAATCTTCAATGAAGCTGTGTACCAGCCGCCTTGCAAAGGCAGCATGCCCTTGGTGTAACGAAGTGACTTAGAGAATTCTGGGGCAGTTAAGAATTGGACCGCGATATTTCCATCGTTAAGGACAGCCCAAGAAGGGATGTCTCCAATGCTCAATGGACCGTCTAATTTCATTCGTGGTGTCCATACGGTAAATGCACGAACTCCCGCAGCCTTGAGGTCTGCCGCACTCACGCCTTGTGGAAGACGTACCTCAAATGCGTTCTCAGGCAAATAATGGAAGAGTTCTACACCTAAATCCACCAATGCTTTTTTATCTTCGGCAAGCACTGCATGATCCCACATCGCAACTCCATAGGTTGGGCTGCTGCTTTGAATTTGAAGGTAGCTACCTTCATTTAAGTTGTAGGTGCCCGATTTTAAATTCAACTTTAGTTGGGCGTTGGCGGTTACAGAAAAAGCGGTGATTAATACGAGTAAAACTCTCTTCATATGTCAGTTAGAAATTGGACTACTAAGATAACATCAAAACGTTGCATTGTTCAGGCTTTGGTGCTAGTCTTTACCATGGGTTCTGTGAATCAAGTAGTTGCGCAATACAAGCCCCTAAATAAAAGCGAGACATTGGCTGAAATGCAGCGCTTCGCTTCGGGCAAAAGAGTGCTTTATATGGCGGCACATCCGGACGATGAAAACACCCGTTTGATCGCTTGGTTATCCAATGCTTTGGACGCAGAGACCACCTATCTTTCACTGACTAGAGGCTCCGGGGGGCAAAACCTCATTGGCGATGAATTAGGTGCTGACTTAGGGGTCATTCGTGAGCACGAATTACGTGCTGCCCGCAGTGTAGATGGGGGGAACCAACGTTTTACCGATGCCTTGGACTTTGGATATTCCAAAAGTGTGGACGAGGTGTGGACCAAATGGGACCACGACGACCTACAGCTGCAAGCTGTGCGCACCATCCGTGAACTTAAGCCAGATTTTATCATCACGCGTTTTCCGCCCGACGAAAGAGCAGGCCACGGTCACCACACGGCATCGGCGGAATTGGCCATTGAATGTGCTGAGCTAGCTGCAGACGTGACCTATGATCCAGAAACGGCAGCATGGTCGGTGCAGGGCGTTTGGTGGAACACCTCTGTATGGTGGGACCCAACACTTAAAGACGATCCGGAAGCAGTTCAGCTCGATATGAGCGGTTTTGACCCACTTTTAGGGGAGACCTATGGTGCCATTGGTGATGCGGCACGTTCCATGCACAAATGCCAAGGCTTCGGTGTACCGATTAACCGCGGTCCGCGCGAAGAATATTTCAAGAAGCTCTGGGGCGGTGGTGATCTTGCTGGTTATCTGGATACAGAAACTACTACGATGGAGGACGACGCTGTGCTGGGCTCGGATGCTGCTTTTGCCTTAGAGATTGGCGATAGAAGCCAGGCTATTTCTAAGTGGGCTGCACTGGGTTCGTCACTACTGGAAAAATCGCCCCCTACTTCTGATAAGTACCAGCGATGGCAACAAGTGATGTTGCATCTCTTAGGGGTGTATGCTGAGGTCTTTACCTCGGAAAATCCTTTGATGGAAAACACGGCGCACCCGGCGTTACTTAAGGTACAAAGCATGAATCCTGAAGTAAAGGTGTCTATTGCTGCGGTCATGACGGCTGGAAAAAATATGGGATTGAACCCCGCGCAAGAAGTCAACGAGGAAGGTTTTGAGCTCGAGATTGATTTAATGTTGGGCAGAGAACAAGCAACTAATGCGGTCAAGGTTCGCTTGGAGAGCGAAGAATCTATCATCATGCTCCATTTATTACCTGTTGCCAAGCTTGTCGACCGCGCCATAGGGGAGTACCGTGAAGCCATAGCCATTGAGCCCGCCGTTCATGCGAAGTTCGATCAAAACGTCTATTGGAATACTGGCAAGAAAGGATCTATTGGATATAGTATTTACTCCAAGGATGGAGGTGAGTTAAGTTGGTCAATAAATTTTGCTCTCAAGGGATTGAAACACATCAATGGTTACGATCATTTGGTTGAAGACGAGAATCATCAGATTACATTCACTGCCATTGAACAAAGCGCATTCTTAAACGCAGGATGGAATCACTTTGAGGTTGAGTTGCCATCGAAGATGTCTAACGGGATATTTCTCTTAAATATCGGTGATGTTCCTACAACACAAATGGGAATGGGCTTCAATCCTATTTATTTGGAAAAGCAAACCATCAGCTACCCACATATAGGCACACACTACGTGTACACTCCTGCACAAGCGACTTTGACTGTGCTTGATCTGAATAAAAAGCGTATTAAGGTGGGCTACATTGAAGGTGCCGGTGATATCATGGATGAAACCTTGGAGAATTTGGGGTACGAGGTACTTCGAATCACTGAGGACACCCCGGATTTATGGAACGAGGTAGATGCTGTACTTGTGGGAATTCGTGCCTTCAATACCGAGAAATGGCTCATGAATAGCGGAGATAGAATCAAGACCTTCGTTGAAGGCGGTGGCAATTTTGTGGTTACGTACACGACTGCAGGAAGAAGCGGTATTCAGCTGCCAACGCCGCTGCCGCTATCGATCGGAAGAGATCGTGTAACCGAAGAGGACGCGCCTATTAGCATGAGCACACACCCGATACTTTCTTCCCCAAATGAGATAACGTCGAAAGACTTTGACTATTGGGTGCAGGAGCGAGGATTGTACTTCCCGAAATCTTATGAAGGGTTCACCGAAGTACTCATCATTACAGAAAGTACAGGTACGAACTATTCAAACAGCACCGTTGTTGGGCATTATGGAAAAGGTTCCGTAATTTACACGGGATTGTCACTGTTTAGGGAACTGCCGGCAGGTGTTCCTGGTGCCATGAAACTTTTACAAAACATACTCCATTATGACCATTAAGACGACACAGACATTGAATTGGAAGAAGTACTACATCGGCGTTATTGCCCTTCTAGTCGTTGAGATTGTTTTGTTTTACTTCATCACGCGCGATTTCGTATAAATGCACCCATTAGATTGGATCGTATTAGGGGCTACACTAGCACTAATCGTAGGTTACGGGGTATATAAGACCCGTAAGGGCGCAACCGCAAGCGAACTTTTAAGTGGCTCGAAGACGGTAAGCCCCTGGACCATTGGTTTGGGGATTATGGCTACCCAAGCTTCGGCCATTACTTTTTTAAGTACCCCTGGACAGGCTTTTGCCAATGACATGGGTTTTATCCAATTCTATTTTGGAATGCCCCTTGCCGTCGTATTGGTCAGCATGTTCTTTGTGCCGGCCTATCGAAAGATGCGTGCTATCACCGCATACCAATTTTTGGAAGAGCGCTTCGACCGTAAGACACGCCTTTTCACCGCAGCATTGTTTTTGACCTCTCGAGGACTGAGCGCAGGCATCACCATTTTCGCTCCGGCCATCGTTCTTTCGGCAGCCATTGGTGTACCGCTAAATACCATGATTATCATCATAGGTGCTATTGTTGTCGTCTATACGGTAAGTGGCGGTTCTGCGGCCGTTGCCGTTACCCAGAAATGGCAGATGACGGTCATTCTTTTAGGTATGGCAATCGCGGCGACCATTTTGATCAATCTCATTCCGGTGAGCATGTACGATGCCTACCACATTGCCGGAAATATGGGCAAGTTGAACATCGTGAGCACTTCCTTTGATCCGGGAACGCGTTACACGCTGTGGTCCGGACTGGCCGGTGGTTTATTCCTATCACTCAGCTACCTAGGTACAGATCAAAGCCAAGTACAGCGCTATTTAGGTGCCGAGGACGAACGCAGTTCGAAATTCGGCTTGCTGTTCAACGCCACCTTCAAGGTGCCTATGCAGTTTGCCATTCTTGCCATTGGTGTCCTGCTCTTTGTATTTTACCAATTCGTCAAACCTCCTGTGTTCTTTAATCAAAGCGAGATTGACCGCGCTCCGGTTGAGATTCAGCAGCAACTTCAGTCGCTAGAGCTCGAGCACGCTCTAGCTTGGGATTTTAAGCGCGAAGCATTGGTCAATGCAGATTGGGAGGGTGCTCGATACTACGATGGACTTCAAGAACAATACCGTGCTTCCTACATGGATTTGCTCGACGAAAACCTGAGTGGATTTCAACCTAAGGATACAGATTATGTATTCATCACCTTCATTCTTGAGAACCTACCTAAAGGACTTATCGGCTTATTGTTGGCAGTAATTATTAGTGCGGCTATGTCTTCTACCGCCGGTGAAGTCAGTGCTTTGGCCACAACAACCTATGTGGATTATTTCCAAGTATTCTACGGGCACAAGGACCACAATCAAAAACGTACGATCAGAACACTCGTTCTTATTTGGGGTATTGCTGCCATACTTGTGGCACTAGCAGCCCCGCTTTATGAGAATCTTATTCAGCTGGTCAATGTGCTCGGTAGCCTGTTCTACGGTACCATACTCGGCATCTTCCTGGTAGGGCTGTTCTTGAAAAAAGTAGGAGGTAGCCAAGTGTTTGTAGGCGGGCTTATCGCGCAGGCGACCATTTTTATATGCCACTACCTAAATTCCACCGGTGTGCTGTCCATAGGATTCTTATGGTACAATGTGATTGCCACGCTGATTGTTATCGGCGTATCGCTGCTGCTACACGTTGGCTTTAAACGAGGGACCGTTTACGGATAACCCTACACTCGAGCTTTCATTCGTTCTATCATCTCATACACCGCAGGGCAGTGACGCACATTGGTCTGTGTCAGACCTAGAATGGACTTCATGTTCGGGTGATCCGTATGCGGATATTGTCGACAAGCCTTTGGCGCATATTCGTAGATGGTGCATTTATTCGTGGCCAATTCTAAAAACGGGCACGGCAAGCTTTTCATCACCCAATCGCCATCTTCATCCACACGTAAATACTGCTTCTCGAAGTCAGCCTGTTTCATGCCTTGCTTTTTCGAGATGCGCTGAATATCCTGTTTGGTGAGCAGGGGGCCTGTAGCACGGCAACACCGTGCACATTTCAGGCAATCCGTTTCGGCAAAGACTTCCTCATGCATCGCATGAAATTGGGCATTGAGCTTCTTGCCATCTTGCTTGGACAATCGGCTAAAGAACTTCTTGTTCTCTTTTCTTTTTGAACGAGCGAGGTCCTTAAAATCTGGCCATATGCGTTCGAGGTAATTAGCCATTCGCTTTTGCTACCAATGCTTCTAGTTCTTCTCTGGTCTCCTTGACGTAGGTCTCGTATTCCTTGGTAGATGGCCCGTAAAAACCCGTATGAATCTTCACTACATTACCCTGGTGATCTAACATGATAGAGGTAGGGTAGCTTCGAATCTGTTCCAACGGCAAAACAGCATTACGGTCTTGTTTAGGACCGTAGGTCGCAATAACCATAGGGAAGGAGGTGCCTAAATCGCGCTCCATTTTCTGCACGGCAGCTGTGGCTTTTTCCAACGTCCCGCTGTATTCGTAGCTCAAGCCATAGACATCAATGGCTCCTTCAAATTCACGATAGTACTGGTCCAATACACGGCCTTCGTCCATACAGTTCGGACACCATGACCCTTGAATGGCCAAGATGGTAGGCTTGGTGATCGTACGACTATCAAAGTGAACAGTATCGCCATTCAAGCCAGGAAGATGCCACTCGATGTGCGTATAATCGTCGCGCAACTTTGACATTTCCTCTGGGTTCTCTAACTCTGCACTTTCGTCAGAAGTACCGGAGAAAGTATAGTAACCGGTCATCCCCGCCCAAACGTGCCCTTCAATGTTACCATCAGTCACTTTGGCGCTTACTTTATAAATGAATCTGCCGTCGAAGCCCATGAGCTCAAAACCGCCTTCTACTTCGTAACCGGTCATGAATCTGCTGTCCCCGGTAGAAGTGGCAATAGTCCCAACGAGAACGCCGTCTTTTTTGCTGAGTTGTAGTAATGCCGGCTTTTCCTGATCGCCTATGCTGCGGGTAATGGCATATTGGCTAGGGAATTCTGAAGGACTCTGCTCAAAGGTCATGCCTCCTGGAACGAGCTCAAGAGGTAAACGATAGTTATTAGCATCTGTACGGTAGTATTCTCCTCTATACCCATCTTCTGTGGCAACGAGCCAGAGGTCCGAGGCGAACACTGGGAAAGTACCACGAAGAGTATCTTCTCCGCGAAGAGCAACTTCAAAAGACTCTTGTACGCCGTTGTAAAAGGTCAGGACGTTTTCCTGAAGGTGAACGTTAAACGATACACGGGTCGAGTCGTTTTGTATGATAGATCCAATGAAATCTTGTCCAGTCACTTTTTCCGCTTTTGGCTCGGGTTGTGAGCAAGAAAAAAGGGCCATCGAAATGGCCCCTGTAAGTAGTACGTTCTTCATTTGTTAGAGGGCTAATTCCTCAATAAAGGTATCAATCTTTCTTTCAAGTTCTGCCTTGGTTTCAGCGTGGCTCTCACCAGTAGTGGTACATACGCTGAAGTAGAACTTAATTTTTGGTTCAGTCCCGGAAGGACGAGCACTGACCTTGTCTCCAGCCTCGGTGATAAACTGCAATACATTCGAAGCAGGCAGCTCCGTGCTCGTAGTTCCGCCTGTACGGAGATCAGTTTGTGTGGAGTTGCTGTGATCGATCGCAATGACTACTGGAGAGCCAGCCAAGGTTTTTGGCGGGTCGTTGCGCAGGGCCGTCATCATATCAGCAATCTCCTGGGCGCCTGAGCGTCCTTTCTTAGTGATGGAAATTAAACGCTCCTGGTATTGACCAAATTCGCGGTGAATGGCTTCTAACTGCTCCAGAACGGTACGGCCTTGGGCCTTAGCGTAGGCAGCCATTTCAGCGATCATCACTGCGGAAGCAACTGCATCTTTATCACGGACAGAATCTCCAATGAGGTATCCGTAGCTCTCTTCACCACCGACCATGAAGTTCATCTCCGGTTTGTTGTTGATGATATCTGCGATCCATTTGAATCCTGTCAAACAACGGAAACAAGGGATGTTATAGCGTTCAGAGATTTTGGCAATCAAATCTGTAGTTACTACGGTAGCTGCCGTGAATGGATTTTCAGGTACTGCATTGTTGGCATCAGCTTGGCTCAGCACGTAGTGCACGAGTAGGGCTGCGGTATCGTTACCGTTGAGCAGCTGCATCTTGCCTGTGCCGTCATTTACTGCAATACCTACGCGGTCTGTATCCGGATCACAACCAATGACAATGTCACTACCGCTGGCTTCTGCTTGCGCAATACCCATGGCGAGCGCTGCACCTTCCTCTGGGTTTGGACTATCCACCGTCGGGAAATTGCCGTCCGGAGTGGCTTGTTCTTCAACGATGTGTACGTTGGTAAAACCGCTCGCTTTTAATGCAGGAGGGACACTCACGATAGAAGTGCCGTGTAGGGCGGTAAAAACTACTTTAAGATCCTCTTTACCGTCGTCGTTAAGGCTTTGCGCCACGACATTGGCAATGTATTTTGAGTCGATAGCCTCGCTGATCGTTTCGATGAGGTCTTCGTTGGCGTTCCAGTTGATGTCCTCAAAACCTGTTTGACGCACCTTAGCAATCACACCGCCGTCGTGTGGCGGGACCAATTGGCCACCGTCGTTCCAATATACCTTGTAGCCGTTGTACTCTTTAGGGTTATGCGAGGCAGTCAATACGATACCAAAATCACAGCCTAGCTCTCTTACAGCAAAGCTGAGCTCTGGAGTAGGGCGCAGTTCTTCGAATAAATACGTGTATACACCATTGGCGCTCAATACCTCGGCAACTTTACGGGCAAAAGCCTGAGAGTTGTTGCGGCTGTCGTAGGCGATGACCGCTTTTAAATCTTCACGTCCGTAGGTTTCCTTGGCATAGTTGATCAATCCTGTGGTTGCTGTGCCCAATGTATACGGGTTGATCCTGTTGGTACCTACCCCCATGATACCGCGCATACCGCCGGTTCCGAAGTCAAGGTCTTTGTAGAACGGTTCGATCAAATCATCGCCGCCTTTATCAAGAAGTGCCTGTGCCTCCGCTCGGGTAGCTTCATCGAAAATATCTGAAGTCCAGAGCGTTGCGTTTTTTGTAGCTAAGGAGAGTACGTCTGTGCTCATTTAATGATACGTATTGAGTGAGCCTCAAAAATACAAAAAGGGGGCCGGAGCCCCCTCAGACATTCCTTGGACCAAGGAATAATTAATCAACATTTAATCTACTCGTCACCTAGCATCTCGTAAGAACGAGCGATGAAGGCAGTGAGCTCCTCACCGTGGAGCAAGTTCTGCTGCAACTTGGCGAGATCTAAAGCTTGGTTCACCGCTGTAGAACGCGCTCCTTCGTCGTCGGTATCGAGAATCTTCGAAGCCAGGCTGTGGTTGGCGTTTACCACGAGGTCGTACATCTCAGGGAAATCGCTCATGCCCATCATACCACCACCGCCAGTCATCTGCATTTCTTTCATTCGGCGCATGAATTCAGGTACAGTGATTACGAGGGGAGCCTCGGTAGAGTCCATATCCTCGAGTTTCAAGGTGAATTTCTCTTTTGGCACGATGGCTTCAAGGCGCGTTTTCAACTCTTCCTTTTGCTTCTCGCTCAGTTTAGCTACGCGTGTTTCGTCTTTCTTGATGAGGTTATCGATCAAATCAGAATCTACACGAGCGAAGGTGGTGTCTTTGTGTTCACCTTCGAGCTTTTGGATCAAGTGTGACGTCAGCGGAGAGTCTAGAAGCAAGACTTGGTATCCTTTGGCTTTCGCTGCCTGGATGTAGCTGTGCTGTCCGTCCTTGTGAGAAGCGTAGAGCACTACCGTCTTTTTATCTTTATCCGTTTGGTTCTCCTTGATAGATTCTAGGTAGGCATCAAAAGTGTGCAGTTTACCCTCGGTATCTTCATACAATGCGAATTTCTTAGTCTTATCAAAGAACTTGTCTTCGGTCAACATACCGTATTCGATGATGATCTTCATGTCGTTCCATTTCGACTCAAAATCTTCGCGGTCTTTTCGGAACATCTCGTCAAGCTTGTCGGCGACTTTCTTCGTAATGTGTGAAGAGATCTTCTTCACGTTTCCGTCTGCTTGGAGGTAAGAGCGGCTTACGTTTAGTGGGATATCTGGTGAATCGATCACCCCGTGTAAAAGGGTTAAGAAATCAGGAACGATGCCTTCAACGCTATCGGTAACGAATACTTGCTTCTGGAACAACTGGATCTTGTTGCGTTGTGGCTCAACATTCGGTTTAATTTTCGGGAAGTACAATACACCCGTCAAATTGAATGGGAAGTCCACGTTCAAGTGAATGTTGAAGAGCGGCTCGTCGAAGCTCATCGGGTAGAGTTCGCGGTAAAATTCTTTGTAATCTTCTGCCGTCAAATCGCTCGGTGTGCGCACCCACGCAGGGTTGGTGTTGTTGATGACGTTTGGTACTTTTTTCGTTTCCCATTTCGCATCTTCGCCCTCTGCTGCTGCATTGTAGCTTTCGTCCTTCTCGCCAAACTGGATGCTCACCGGCATGAACTTGGCGTATTTAGAAAGCAGCTCGTTGATCTTGCTCTCTTCCAAAAACTCTTCGCTGTCCTCTGCGATGTGCAAGCGAATCTCCGTTCCTCGGTCTTCCTTATCAATAGTGACCAATTCAAATTCAGGATTCCCCTCACAGCTCCACTGCACGGCTGCAGCATCTTTATGCGATTTGGTAAGGATTTCCACCTTCTTCGCCACCATAAAGGCAGAGTAGAATCCTAAACCAAAGTGGCCAATAAGATCAGCACCTTCCATTTTGCCTTCGTATTCCTTTACAAACTCTTCTGCACCTGAGAAGGCCACTTGGTTGATGTATTTGTCGATCTCTTCCGCAGTCATACCAATACCACGGTCGATGATGCTCAGCGTCTTTGCTTTTTTATCCACGTTAATGTGGATGGTCAAGTCGCCCAATTCTCCTTTGGCTTCACCAAGGTTGGTCAACGTTTTAAGCTTTTGTGTAGCATCTACGGCATTGGAAACAAGCTCGCGTAGGAAAATTTCATGGTCGCTGTACAAGAACTTCTTAATGATTGGGAAGATGTTCTGCGCGGTTACATTAATTGATCCTTTAGACATGTTTTTTCTTTTTAGGTTTTCTACTATAAGGCAACGTTTGTGCCATTAGGTCTAGGGTCAAATTTTACTGACAGGATGGCAAGTTAATGTGTCATTTTTGCGCTAACTTATAACCCCAACGCACAACAAACCCTTAATACAGAACACATGCACAGAGCACGAATCACCGGCGTAGGCCATTATGTCCCTGAAAACATTGTAACGAACGACGACCTGAGTACATTCATGGATACCAACGATGAATGGATCCGTGAAAGAACGGGTATCGAAGAGCGTCGATGGGTCAAAGAAGGCGACGGCAACACCGCTGCCACCATGGGCATAAAAGCCGCTACAATGGCTATTGAAAATGCCGGACTCACCAAAGACGATATTGATCACATCGTATTCGCCACCATTAGTCCAGATTATTATTTCCCAGGCTGTGGTGTTCAAGTTCAGGAAGCGATGGAAATGGGTACCATAGGTGCCACAGATATTCGCAATGCCTGTTCAGGTTTTATTTATGCGACCTCTATTGCCAATGCCTTTGTACAGACGGGGATGTACGAAAACGTATTGGTCGTTGCAGCTGAACTTCAAAGTCCATTTCTAGATAAAACAACCCGTGGTCGTGGGCTCAGTGTCATCTTTGGCGATGGTGCTGGTGCTGCCGTGGTTTCGCGCGCTCCAGAAGGTCATAAAGGCATTATGAGCTGCCACATGCACAGTGAGGGCAAGCACAAAGAGGAACTCACCATGAAGGGTTTTGGGACGCAGCATTGGCTAGATGAATACGATGAGAAGGGCATTATTCCAGAGATTCACTTCCCACAGATGAACGGGAACTTTGTCTTTAAGCATGCAGTAGTACGCTTCGGAGAAGTTATTGGTGAAGCATTGAAAACGAATCGCATGATGCCCGATCAGATCGATTGTTTAATCCCGCACCAGGCCAACCTGCGCATCGCTCAGTTTATTCAGAAGCGGATGGGACTGAGAGACGATCAAGTCTTTAACAACATCCAGAAATACGGAAATACCACAGCAGCATCTATTGCTATTGCTTTGTCTGAAGCGGTACAGACCGGTGCAGTAAAGGAAGGGGACACCATATGTCTAGCGGCCTTTGGGGCAGGCTTTACATGGGGTTCTGTCTTGATGGAACTTTAAGCAACCAGAATTAAAATCAAAAAGGCGGTCCCGCAGGGCCGCCTTTTTTATGCTTTGAGAATTTTTAGCCTTCCCATTTACGCACGGTCGTACTCACTCCGAAGCAACCAACGTCGTTGCTCATGTTCGAATACAATATGACCGGTTCCGCAAAGGGGTTGCCTTGGGCATTATCTAAGGCCTGGTAGCTCTGGTAGAATTTATACATTTCGTCACTGAGTGTTTTGACGGTAATGCGGTATTCTACTAAGAAGAGGTAGTCAAAAGAATTGACCCCGGTGGCAAAACGAATTTTGAGGTTGCGGTCGACGCCCTCTTCTGAAAGGAGGAAACCGCCTTCGTTTATGGGCTGAGCTCTTTGGTTATTGGTCTCAAGCCACAACGGGAAGTACTCGGAGGTATCCTGTCCACTGAGCCCGTTGCGGTAGTGGAGGTCGATAGAAATCATGTAATGCTGATTCTCGCCCGGGATATCATTGAACTCGATGGTCAATTCATCCGAGGTCTCCGTAAACCAAGTTGTTGCACCGTACTCCACTTCCGCTGTGAAATCTGCCTTTTGTGGGAATCGCTGTACGGCATGTACTGTTTCATATTCCGGATGACTGACCTCAAAGGTGATCTCACCCTCGAGAATACCGATGCGGTCGCCGAGGTCCTTATCGTAGGTATCATAGATACTCAAGGTGTTCCACTCGTGCAGCGGCATACCGTCTTTCAATAGGGTGAGTTCTGCATCTTTTAGAATGCCCGTTTTGGTCGTGTCAAAAAGACCACGTGTCTCACTTACAGTAGCACTGAGCATGGAATCTCGAGAGTCAATGAAAAGCGAGCCTGCAATCTGCGGATTGTGCGGCGGCATATCAATGTCGCGTGCTACACCTTCGGCAAATCGCTCGCAAGAAAATAGGGCTGTTGTGGTCGCCAGAAGCAACAGAATCTTTTTCATGGCTTAAAATTTTATACGGTAAGCGACGGATGGGATGATAGGGAAGAGGCCGTATTCGCGGAGTTTGGTGTTCCCTTGTGCATCTGTCGTAGTTTCTAAGAAAAATGGGTTGAGGTTGTTGTACGCATTGTAGGCACTAATAACCCACCAACGCTCGTAGTTCCTGCGCTCCTTTCTAAAGCTAAGGCTGAGGTCCAGTCTGTGGTAGGCGCTCATGCGGAACGAGTTTTTATCCGACGGGCGTTCTACCAAGGTCTGTTGATTCTGCCACCAGCTCAAACCATCGGGTAGGGAGGTGAGGTAGGAAAATTCCGGTAGGGTAATGGCGCGCCCAGTGCCGTAGACCCAAGCACCGCTGAATTGAATATTTTCTGTGAATTCGTGGGTGAGCACCGCGGAGAAATCGTGGCGACGATCGTAGGTGAAGAAATAGCGCTCTCCGTCGTTGATTTCGTCAAACTGGCGCCATGACCAGCTGAGGGTATAGCCAATCCACCCTGTGGTTTGTCCTTGTTTTTTCTGTGCGAAGAACTCCATACCGTAGCTCTGGCCAACCCCTTGAGTGATCTTGTCCTCCCAGTTTTCGTCGAGGGAGAACAGGAAGTTGGCCCCTTCCTTATAGCTCACTAGATTCTTCATGTCCTTGTAATAGCCTTCTAGGGACAATTCGAATTGGCCCAAATTTTTCGCCAATCCTACAGCGTACTGACGTGAAGTCTGCGGTTTGATGTTGGCCGTCGAGGGCACCCATAGATCTGTAGGAAGACCAATGCCTTCGTTCGCCAGAAGGTTGACAAATTGCATCATATCTGCGTAGGAAGCCTTCAAGGCAATGTCTCCAGGCAAGCTGTAATTCAATCCCAATCGAGGTTGTAAGGAGGTGTATGTTTCACCTTCAACCGCTAAACCGGCAAAGTGCAAGCCTCCGTTCACTTTAAAGTTTTCATTGACCGTCCATTCGTCCTCTACATAAGCAAAGAATTCGTTGGAAAGAATGCTCGTTGCACCGAGCGTGGTATCTAGGTTAAATCCACCTGAACTCAGTTCTAGGTTCGTTGCACCAGGGCTAAAGTTGTGGTTGGTATATCCTGTACCGAAACGCACGTAGTGCAAGGGGCTGTGTGCATAATCGAAATCAATGCGGCCGCCGTAATCCTCAATGCCTGAGAAGTATAGACCTGCGAAGCGTTCGACTTCTTGACCTGTGGTGTCCGGGAAATTCGGTTGGAAGGTCGATTCAGATAGGGCACGAGTGTTGAATTGGTATTCAGAACGCGTTGCGGTGACGTTGGAGAAGAGCTTTGGACTCCACTGGTGGTTCCAACGTGCTGCAGAGATGCTGTTCATCCAATCGATCCCAAAGTCAAACTCTTCGGTGCGTGTGCTGTCGGAATAGCGATCTCGAATACCGAAGTCGTCCTTTCCTTGGAAGTGGCTAAAATACACACGGTCCTTTTTACCCACTTTGTAGTTCACCTTCATATTGGTGTCGTAGAAGTAGTAGCGCGGATCTGTTTGTTGGTTCGGATTCGCGTTATTTAAGCTATTGAAAAAGGGTTGTGCTAAAATGTCCACATAGGTACGACGACCACTGATCATGAAAGATGCTTTGTCTTTAATTAGCGGTCCTTCTAGGGTCAATTTTGACGAAATCAAAGAGGCCGTTGCATCTCCGTGGAACTCGTTCATGTTCCCTTCTTTCATGTTGATTTCTAGAACGGAAGATAATCGACCGCCGTAACGAGCAGGGAACCCGCCTTTGGTAAGACTAACGTTAGAAATGGCATCGGCATTAAAGACCGAGAAGAAACCGAAAAGGTGGTTAACATTGTACAGGGGTACCCCGTCCAAGAGGATGAGGTTCTGATCTGGCGATCCACCACGGACGTACAGGCCGGAAGTACCTTCACCACCGCTTTGCACCCCGGGCAATAGCTGCAAAGTTTTCATAATATCCACCTCACCTAGAATGGCCGGTAGAGATTTAAGCTGTTTGATGGGAACTTCCATCTTGGACATCTGCACTTGTTCCTGAATCTTCTGTCCTTCAGCGGCAACAACATTTACTTCGTTGAGCATATTGTTTGAAGGCTTCAGGCGGAAATTGAATTCAACATTTTTCGAAAGGTCCACCTCAAACTGGTTGTTGTCGTAGCCGAGGTAGGTCAGTCGCACGACATGTGTACCCTTTGGTAGGGTGAGCGAATAGAACCCGTAATTGTTGGAGGAAGTGCCCAATTTTAATTCCGGCGCCCAAACGTTCGCTCCGATGAGTGCTTCACCGGTCTCAAAGTCGGTGATATAGCCGCTTAGGGTGCGGTTTTGCGCCCATAGTGCGCTTGAAATAAGCAGTAGTACCGCTGCTATCCTAATTTTCATAGAAGGTATTTTGTTGGCACTTAAGTAGGGAAAATCGTGCCATCTGTATCTCTAAAACTTCCTTATGAAGGTAGTATACGATTTCCTTCAAAAGGCTTGAGCTGACCAAATCCCAGTTCCTCCGGGGTCATCGTGGTGAATTGGCTTTGTGGGATGCAACCGATGAGTTCCGAAGAAGGGGCCTCAAATCCCAATGCTGCAGCCAGTTCTTGGACTCGGGCAAACACCTGACAAACTCCGGCTTCATGTGGCTTGGTGAGGTTGCAACTGACCTGAACGAGATCGAAATCTGGCAAATACCATCCTATGGCTTTTACTCCTGGCATACCGCCGTCGCGCTCTCGGATTTTTCCAGCAATTTGCTTTGCTGCCTTTAGTCGATCCTTAAGCTCGCCGCCAATTAGATTAACATTATATGCCACCATCAAGGGGCGCAAACTCATGGCTGTGGCACCGTGCAGGGCTACCGCCGAGGTGAATGTCTGCGGACCAAAATCAGGGAGGTCTCCGCTATCAAATCTCTCTTTAAGGCCTTCATACTCTCCTTGGCGCACTGCAGCGAGGTTTTTCCTCTTTGGGTTGCTTGCAAGGTGTTCGTAGCCGTAGATGGCCAAATCGTGTTTCGTACTTATGTCCTTAGCGAACATGAACACGCGCTCTAGCAGGTCATTAGCATACGTGTCATCGTCTAGCAGAACGAAGGGACAAACGTCCACAGCGCCCATTCGCGGGTGTACGCCGTGGTGCTGACGCATATCGATCTCGCTCAGCGCAATGGCAAAGAGTGCTTCAGTGGCCTTGAGGACTTGGTTTACGGGGCCGAGGTAGGTGAATACCGTACGGTTGGCACTTTTACCAGGGTCGACAAAATGCAGCCTTACGCCCTCGGTAGCTTCGATCGCTGCAGCAATGCGTTCAAGGATTGCTGGATCGGCAGTACTCACGTTGGGTATGCATTCTATCCGGTAGTTCATGTTATTCGCTGAAGATGTGTGCTTTGATAAAATCGGACACAAGAAGGGCCAAACCTCTACCGACTGAGGCATATTCCTCCTCTGTGGTTACGCGGCCTTCACAAAGATGGAAGTAGTGGGGCAGCATGTCGAGCGCATAGATGATTTGGCGGACCTGATCAAAGGAAAATCCGCTCACGCTTTGTGCACTTGATGGGAAATTCGCAATGGCATCCACGTCTAGTTCCAATCCATATTCCATCCCCAAATGTTCGGCGATGTGAATGAGCGCTTCGTCTTGGGTCAATTCACCCGATTGTAAATCTTCGAAGCTTGCCACATTGTAAGCATCGTTGTGCTCAATGGTTTGCCAAATGTATTCTGGCGTATAATTCTCTTGAAGACCTAGCATGAAGTAATTCGCCATGTAGCCTGCATCTGCGGCGTAGGTAAATCCGTTGCCACTGTGCCTGCCTTCGGTCGTTCTTAAATCTGTATGTGCGTCAATATTCAGGCAGTTGATGGCGCGTCCTTTTGCTTCGCTACTGCCTTTCAAACACCCGTACGCATTGTTATGACCGCCGCCAATGACTATTGGAATAGCACCTAATTCAGTAATTCTGAGTACGACAGCGCTCACGGTATGGTCGTTTGCCGCTGTTGCTTCGCGCAGGGCATCTATCTGATCATTTTCAATGGAAGTGGTGGGAACGACTGCTCCAAGAACCGCTACCGAGTCGCTTGGGAAGAAGCGGTTCACCTGCATGTTGAGGAAATAACTCAAAAAGCTTTGAAATGCGCGATCTGCACCGCCACGACCGTGGTTGGCACGAACGCCGAAATCTTCTTCTACTCCTACAAGTACAAATTTGTACGGCAGGGAATCTGCGCTGGTCCAATCGGCTTCGCTGATAGTTGCTAGGCGCTCACCTAGACGTTCTTCACCAGAACGAACGGAGGTGCGGCTAAGGAGATCTTCTTTAGTGTAATGTTCTAATACTGTGCTCATTGGATCTGCCCACCTAAAATGGTGGTTTGAATGTGATTGGTTCCGAAATCGTAACACAGATACTCCAGCGAAGGGATGGCCTTAGTGATTAAGAGATCTGCATCCTTACCTACGGCAATGGAGCCTTTGCGCTCGCTTAGATTTAAGGCTGCCGCACCGTTAATGGTTGCTGCGTTTAGCGCTTCTGCTGGAGTCATCTTCATCTGAGTACAAGCCATGTTACACACCAGTTGCATGTTTCCTCCAGGCGACGAGCCTGGGTTATAATCTGTGGCCAAAGCCACTACGCAATCGTTTTCTATAAGTTCTCGAGCAGGGCCGTAAGGAATGCCGAGGAAGTAGCTGCAAGAAGGCAGGAGGGTAGCAATGGTATCACTGCCGTGCAATGCCTTCAAGGCCGCAGGACTCATCACTTCGAGGTGGTCCACGCTCAGCGCACCGGCTTCTACCGCCATCTGAATACCACCGATGTCGTAAAACTGATTGACGTGAATCTTTAACGGTAGCCCACTTTGGGCGCTGGCATCGATTAAATGCTGCAGTGCGTTTAGTTTGAAATAGTCCCGCTCAATAAAGCCGTCCAAGAATAG